>CALMES010000035.1 GCA_937863435.1 uncultured Candidatus Peregrinibacteria bacterium | reverse complement strand
AGGGCTGATGACTACTGCAAAATGATCATTCAATTCATTCTGACATAAGCAGAATAACCCTTCGGCTCGTTGAGGGTGATGCTGAGATATCAGAATGCAAACAGAAGGACGAGCATCGCTGTTACCAGTAATACAGCTGGCAAAAACACATTGATGATCGACTGATCTCTGTCGGAATTGCGAGCGCCGGGGATGTAGAGATTGCTGCGCATAACTGTATACAAGACGGACTTTTAAATCGGCTCTTACAACTCAGAAAGAAAAATAAAAAGAATGTGTGTCTTTGTATCCAGGTATTACCGCCACTCGCGAGGTACGAAATTCGCAAGTCTTGGAAGTGTTTTCGAAGAGAGAGTGGTTCTGCCGATCACGGTGCAGCCGAGTGTCTGTAGTGATCGTTGCAACATGCGCGTTTGTGACTGAGGACTGGTACGCAGATACACGTGAATGTTGCTGCGACGCGGATGCGCCTTTACCCAATTGATGAGTGTGTCGATATCCTGATCGGCGTAACTAGTGTCGACGTTGGCCGCAACGTTGGACCAGTCGATAATGACTTTTGCTGTCTGGGTGAGGGCCGATGGGAGAGTGGATGTGAGCTGCATGGACGTAGTGTACGTTCGTACACCCATCATTTCAAGTGCAAAAAGAGGAAGTGTCCTTGCATGTTTTGCACTGCTGTTTCGCACATACTTTTTTGTTTGCCAATCATCGCTCTGAGAGCAAGAGTCCAGGTACCCCCTCGTCAGCTGTGGGGCGGATGTAAAGAAAATGCACATCTGCATTCATTTATAGAGTGACGATACGTGTCTTCCTTGGAGTTTTTGATGACTTCCGCTATACTAATGCGATGTCTATTCACACTCCCACCCCACAGCGCCGCAAAAAAGTTCTGATTGTCGATGACGAGAAAACACTTGTCGGTGCACTCACCATGAAATTACAGCATTCCGGCATGGACGCCGAAGCCTGTTACGACGGCAATGAAGCGCTGCAGATTCTTGCCGACCGCCAGTTCGACGTCATTCTTTTGGATATTCATATGCCCAACAAGAACGGACTTGATGTCCTGCGCGGCCGTAGTTCCACCTGTAATTGCAATACGCCGATCTACGTGCAAACGGCGCTTGGTCATGATGCGGAACTTGCCGAAGCCAAGAAGCTCGGAGCCAAAGCTGCCTTCTACAAATCCGCCATGTCGCTTGCCGATATCATGGCGACGATAAAGGGAGAGTTGGCGATGGGATAATAAAATCCGAAGATCAAAATTCTAAATTCGAGACAAATTCGAATTTGGAAATTAGAAGCTCGAAATTGTTTAGAATTTGGTTCTTCGTATTTCGAATTTTCAAAACATGCATCTCCCCACAATTCCCGTCGATAATCTTCTCCCATCTTGCGCCTGTAAAATCAGTTCACTCGCTTCGATAGTAAATTGTAATCCGGGTTTTTTGGTATGAAGAATCCCACTGAGCAATCGGTGAAAACTGTCCGGTGTATCGTTTTTGGCGTAGCCGTTTAACACAAGGAACGATGGCTGATCGGATAAAAGGCTTATGCAATCCTCGAGCAGCGGCTTTAAATCTCGTTCCACGCGCCACGTTTTACCGGTGGGCGAGTGTCCGAATGCCGGCGGATCGAGCACGATGGCATCGTAACGTTTGCCACGCTTGAGTTCGCGCTGCGCAAACAGGGGCGCGTCTTCCAGTATCCAGCGCACCGCATCGGGTGCCAGCGCATTCAGCTGCGCATTTTCTTTCGCCCAGCCGATGGCCGGCTTGCTGGCATCGACATGCGTCACTTTATGTCCGTCTTTAGCGAGCGCCATGGTCGCGCCACCGGTATAGGCAAAGAGATTGAGTACGGTGAGCGGTCGGCCAGGTTTCTTTGCATGAGCACGCATCCAGTTCCAGTTTTTCTGCTGTTCCGGAAATACGCCCGTATGTTTGTACGGCGCCAGTTTGATCGTCATCTGCAGATCGTCAAAGGCAACCGGCCAATGCTCTGGAAGGGGCGTAGGAGTATGCCACTCGCCTTTGCCCTTTTCTCCGTCGTACGTTGCATCGGCGCTGTTCCACGCCTCAAGTATCGTTGGATCCCCTTCCGCAGTCGGGTCCGGCCGAATAAGGCGAAATTTCCCCCATTGTTCCAGGCGTCTGCCGTGGCCAAAGTCGAGGAGAGAGTAAGAGTGCATGGCCAGAGCATAGCTTATTTACTGGCTTTACTCGTGATAATCGCATAATTCTTATATCGTTGCTCTCCGGAATTTGTGCGAACAACGTAAGGGATTTGTATAACATCGGTTAGGCGATGTGACATATCTTCAATATATTCTTGGACATTCCGAAGGTCTCCATCGAATGTACCAGTATTCGTGAGACGATGTCGTTCGGGTGTATAGGTAATCCGATGATCTTCGGCAATGCCTGGTTCATCATCTACTGGCACAATAGGAAAGAGTGATGCAACGGCAAAGCGACCTTTCTTCGCCATGTGCGTAATGGTGCGGAGAAGATTTTTAGGGTGCGCGACGCGATCGAGTGTGAGGCTGGTTGCGACTACATCACCTTCCTTCACTTCTCCAATCAGACGTTTCATATGTTCCACATCGTCATCGATCAGCCCGAGGCGTAAATGATCATTTTTTGCGACAAAACTTGGACTGGCATCAATACCAAGCGCCGGATTTCCTCCATTGGCCCACAGGCGGACAACATCACCCGGCCCCGAACCAAGGTCGATGAGCTTTTTACCGGGAAGAAGCAATTTCTTGTCTTGAAGATGTTTGAGCTGAACGGGGTCAGCTTTATACTCGCTGTTTTCCAGCAAATAACGCAGCATGGTGGTCAGTCGCATGCGAGATAAATCAATGTCATCGTCGCTGCAGATACGATCCAATAAATGATCAAGATCCGCCTGAATGTGGAGTGCGCGTGGATGGTTGTGTAAAATCTGTGCGGTTGTTTCAATAATTTGAGCTTTAAGAGGATTTAATCCTTTCTTCCGAATTTCATGTATGCGATCGCGAATGAAGTCGCCAGAACCATGACCTTGGTTGATCATACTCAGAGGGGCTAAAAAGTAACTTTATAAATTATACAACAATTTATTATTTAGTCCAATATATTCAGCAATTTCCTGAAAAGTAAGCGCAGAAGTGTCAATCGTTCGTTCATGAGACGGATAGAACACCGAATAGGCGCTTGGGACCATGGGGAGCATGGATTCATCCAGAAGGATATCTTGCGAGATCTTGATATAGGTTTGAGGGCTCGTGTCCTGGTCTTTTTCCAGCAGCATATCGATACCAGTTGGAATCACGAGGCGGTCTTGCAGAGACCGGAAGAACGTGAGAATCATGCCGCCAGCGTTCATTTCCTTCGTTTGGAGCCGTTCAAGTCCTTGCGCCTCTTCGTGTTCGCCGCATTCGTTGAGTACCTTGCACCAGGCCTCTTTGAGGACGGTTAAATCGTGCACTTGCGAGAAGCCGCCGAGGCATTTCATGCCGTAGTGCATGGCAACAACCAGGTAGCACAGGGCGGTAGAGGGAAATATTCTCTTGGCCTGCAGAGCGTCTTCGATGCCTCTTGGCGTTGCCTCGATGCTTAGGGAGCCATCGTGGGAGCGCAAAAAACCGTTTTCATACTGCAGACGAACGCGGTGCAATTTCTCATCAACTGCCCAAAAGAAGTGCGTTCCGGAATTATCAGCCAGACAAAATGCGCCTGGAATACCGTCAAAATTTTCGCAAATGGACGCTACAAACTTAGCGTCAAACAATGCCTTGTAAATCAGACTTTCCGGCTGATGGAGATGGTGGCGCAGGAGGGCTTGTGTCACGATTGTCTCAATATCCAAATACGCTAAATCCGGCACATCCTTTGTAGGTGTAGAGCAGCCTTTGGCGTGAAATAGCGAGGGCCAAAGCCGGTAATTGAGCGCGCTGATCTGTTCGCTGAGGTTTGGTAATGCCAGAATGTCGGGTGCGGCTAGTTTTTGATCAATCAAAGTATGAACGAGAGCCCCCTTTTCCTTGCAAATGTCGCCGGCCTGCATGCGGTTATTAATATACTTCTTAGCTTGCTCAATATCCTCGCGACCGTATGCGCGTGTGCCGTGTACCGTGCCCATCTTCATTTTATCGGGAAAGAGAGGTAGGCGAATGGTTGGTCCATCACCATGTAAACCGCCATGAAACTCAATACCGCGTGGAAAACCCGATGGGTTGTTGAGCGACACGCTCGCAAACGAGAACACGACGAGGTACGGCATGTGATCGGCTACGCAACCAAGACACGGTAGTGCGGTAATAAGGTTGGCATTCACCCAATACGGATTATCGATAATGGCATGATGATCGGCAGTCGAAATGAGTGGCAGTGAGCGCAACTGCTTAGCAATCGCATGAGCGGTATCAGCGCCTAATCGGCAACGGGCTTGTTCTTCGACAATGGAAATAAGCTCTTCACGTCGAGTCTCGATGCGGCTGGGCAGCGGATTGACGTCAAAAAAGTCCTTGGAGTACTCAAAAAGGTTCTTCTGGCCATGTTTCTGCATGATATCGCCAAGCACAGGCCGGCGTTGCCAGATAGCCTGTTTGAGCTCGGTGAGCGTCTCATCGAGGGGTTTTTGCGCTAAGAGTGCAGCTGGGGCACCGGTTGGATTCATAGTTTGATGAGGCACCCTATTCCTGGCTCTGTAAAAATGCAAGGGTCTGCTATTTGTAAAGCTAAACAGCCAATAGATGGCATCTAGTAGAGAAAAAACCAAAAAGAAAAGCTGTTTTTGTTCATGAAAATGACGGCTTTAAAGGAAGGAAACAATCTGCGTAATGAAAAATGAGGCCGTTATGATAACGGCCTCATATAATTCATAGCGGGCTTAATGAATGCCTATCTACTGACACTTCAGCTTCACCGCGCGCAAAATTATCGTTGCCAGTTCGGCGCGCTTGAGCGGATCGGCCGGACGGACTTTGCCCGTCGGCTTGCCTGCGGCATCAACATCGCCGGTGATAATGCCGTACTGCACTGCTGTCAGAATGTCCTGGTAGAACGGATTGCTGGCATCCACATCTTTAAACGGACTGGTAGCTGCACTCTGACGTGGAATATTGAGTGCTTCCAGAATAGTGTGGATAGCGGCGGCGCGTGAGGCGGCGCTCGTGACAATCAGATTCTTGGTGTACAGCGACAGGTTCGTGTCTTCGGCCAGGTTGACGTACTTGTTCGACCAGCTCTTTTGCGCTGATGCATTCGCTGCATCTCCGCTAACCGAGTCGATTGTGCGTCCTGCTGACAGCAGAATCATCTTGGCCATTTCTTCGAAACTGACCAGCCGTTCGGGCTGCATTTTTCCTGTCAGTACACCGTCTTTTGTGGATGTGTGACTTTGTCCGGAATCGGCTCGCAGATGGCGGCCCCCCATAAGAATGGAGCCAGTCTATAGAGCGATGCTGAAAAAATAACAAACCAGACGCCATAGAGGACCGGGAAACCAGCAGCACAGATTGCCTTACTTAAAGCATTTCATTGCTATTTCTCCACCACCAGCGCCGTCTTCGCACCTGTTGCAATCTCCTCTTTCACGCCGGTCCAATCGTGTAGCGCGTTCATGAATATGTCGGTGGAATACCAGTAGTTTTCGCCGCGCTTGGTTCCCGGTTCATTGGTGATGAATCCGTCTTCGGTGTAGCCGGTTATAACCAGCATATGATAAAACGGTCCCTCGCCGCTGAAGTACGGATTTTTCAGGTAGCGGCCGGCAACCGGCGCTATGACCGGGTGCCCGGCATCTAGTTCGGCACGCAGCGTCTGCGCTGTCACGTTCGACAGCACGCGCGTCTTGTAGCCGTAGAGAGTGGAGGCAATCTCTCCCAGCTGCGACGCACTGACATCCACACCGTATCCTTTTGCTGTCTCGAAACCTACCATCTCCTGCACTTCCTTTTCGGCATCATTCAAGCTCAGAGGCGTTCCCTGCAAATAATGATGCACCATGATGAGCGACATTTCCTCGCACGCTTCTTCGTGCAATGCGTCCCAGTTGGCAAACGGTGCCTGGGGTGCAAACGGCACCGGCAAGCTGATTGAGGGTGTATGGGCAGATTGTGGCGGCGCAGCGGGTTTCTGGGCATAGCTCTGCATGAGCAGCGCGCTGCCTGTGGCAAGAAGAACCAGAAGGCCAATGATGGCAGTACGGCGAATCCACATAAGAAAAAGAGTGTGCATGTAAGACGATACCTTTCCTGTTTTCCTTACATTTTCTGTCTGGTCGCTTGTTCATTCTCGCGTAAAAACTCTCTTCTTGCGGAGAAGAGATTGTGTGCATTGTATGAATGGCGGAGCCAACGGGACTCGAACCCGCGACCTCTTCCGTGACAGGGAAGCGCTCTAACCAGCTGAGCTACGGCTCCGTATGAGGTGAAGTGAATGTGGGAAGCGATCTAGCCATCGACCTGGGCCGATCGACTCCACTCGATGTTATGAAGGAAATGTCTTGGAGCGTTCTAACCATCAGCCTAGGCTGATACGGCTCCATTGATGTTAATGATCTCGCCTGCCATAGTATCATACCTAAGCTACTTCGATTGGCTCTGCGAGGGCAAAAGAGTAGCAAAGTTTGGTATTGATGACAATGGATCTGGAAAGAATCAAGAAAGTAGCTACAAAATGGGGGCTATAGGCCTCAATCATTGTAGAGAAGCAGGCCGCGGGAAGCATCCCGCTCCCTCATCTGAATAAAATCTACATAGCAATCGCTATACCCGACTCTTACGCCCTCCACGCCTTCTCCACATACTCCTGCACGGCGCGGTGCGTATTAAAGTAACCCATCAAACCGATACTATTCTTCATTCTGCGTACCCAGCGTTTGTGATCTTTAAAATAATATTCGCGAATCACCTGATACTGCAGTTGTGTGTATAAATCCTCTGCATCGATCTTGCGCGTGTCTTCGTCGCCGAGCGCTTCGGCGAGACCGCCAATGCGCCAGCCGGCGGACGGATCCATTTCGTAGCCTTCGATCCACCAGCCGTCGAGCGTGGAGAGATTCAGTGTGCCGTTTACGCACGCTTTCATGCCGGATGTACCAGATGCTTCGTGCAAGCGTGTCGGCGTATTCAGCCACACATCGGCGCCGGAGACGAGCATTTTGGCCAGGTCCGGATTGTAGTTTGGCAGGTACGCAATCTTCACAGAATCTTTCAGTTCGCGCGATCTCTCAATCATGCGCTGGATGACACTTTGGCCGAATGAATCGGCGGGGTGTGCATTGCCGGCGTGAATAATCTGCAGTTTGCCGTGGCCGATTTCTTTGAGGCGCAGCAGGTTCGTGTACAGAAGCTCCGGTCGCTTGTAGGCAACGACTCTGCGTGCCGACGCGATGGTCAGAACATCCGTGTCGAACTGCATGCCTGTCTCTTTTTTGACCAGCTTTAGCAGCCTCGCCTTGGCTTTGCTGTGCGAGCTCCAGAGCTTGTCATCCGGAATGCTGTTGGCATCGGCGGTGAGAATCGTCGGATCGGCCTGCCAGCCTTTGCAGTATTCATCAAATAACGCTGTCATCTCTTTGCTGGCCCAGCTCTGCGCATGGACTCCGTTGGTAATGTAATCAATGTTTTCACCGGGGAACATGTTGTTCGACACAGCGCCGTGTACACGCGATACGCCGCACGTGTAGTGGCTTAAGTGCATGGCCAGGTGCGTCATCGATAGTCTGTCCTCGCCGGCAACCTTGCGGATGTGCCACGGCAAGTTGTCGCCCATAATTCTGTAGGCCAGGTCGTAATCGAACACGTCGTGGCCAGCTTTCACCGGTGTGTGCGTCGTAAACGCGCACGATGGTTTCACGTTCTCATCCTTGAATTCCCGCTCGCGCAGAAGTTCAAGCGTCAAAAACGCCGCATGACCTTCGTTCATATGGAACGTGCCGATGTCTTTGTAGCCAAGCGCGCGCAACATGCGTACGCCGCCAATGCCGAGCACGGCTTCCTGACGAATGCGCATTGCGCCATCGCCACCGTACAAATTCCTGGTAATCGCGCGATCGGTCTCGTTGTTTTCCGGCAGATTCGTATCGAGAAAATACACCGGCACGGTGCATTTCTCGCCTTTGATGTCGTACCTCCACGCGGCAATTGTCACATCGTGTCCTTCCAAGTGCACTGTTACTGTCTGTTTTTCGCGCACGAGTTTCTTGCTTGGGTCCCACGGAATGTCGCTGTAACTCTGCGTCCCGTCGGGTCGGATTTCCTGGTGCAAGTAGCCAAACTGCCAGCAGCACGTCATGCACGCAGCCTTCACGCCTAAGTCTGCACAGCTGCGCATAATGTCGGCCGCCAGCATGCCAAGTCCGCCGGCGTACGTCGGGATCGAACTTTCGAGTCCAATCTCCATGGAGAAATACGCAACGGTCAGGCCCTTCGTCGGTTTGGATTTTTTTTGTGTTGGCATCGCATAAGTATAGCAGAAAAGCCTGCTGGGAGATACTTGACGATTACGCGAGTTCTTATAGAGCAGTAAACGTCTTTAAGACTGCATCAAACGCTGCATAGGCGCGCGTCTTTTCCAACTCGAGTGCCGGGCCGCGAGTGGCGAAATCGTCGTACGCGCCTGGATTGCTGTAGCGGATGAACTGCGTAATGACGATGCAGTGTCCGGTTGCCTGGTATTTGTAGGTCTTTGCTTCCGTGAGAGTGCCGGCCGCGCCGTCTCCCCACGAGTAGGCAGAGAAAGGCAGATTGCCGATTGTGACGCCGGCAGCGTTTTTGGAGCCTTGTGGGATAGCCGGACAATCAGCAGACGCAATAATCTGAAGTTGCGGATGGCTGTACATAAACGAATCCGGTGTGAAGAGTGTGCCTTTTGCACCGTCGAAAAAATCAAAGAGCGGCATGTTTGGCTGTACTGCCCAGGTTTTTGGATACTGAAGCGAATAGCCGTCTTGCGCGTTGCTGTAACTTGTCAGTTGCGATGTGTCGGATGATGCAACACTCATATCGCTCGATGCAGCGAGAGATGCAGTGGAACTGCTTGGCTGTTCGATAGGGGTGCTGCTCTGGCAAGCGCCGAGAAACAGAAGAGTGGCGCCAAGGAGGAGAGATGATTTTTTCATATCTCCAACCTAGAACAGATAGCGTCTTTTGTCCATCATTAGGCCAAATTTCTCATTCCATACTTTTCTCTTTCGTAAGAATACCGGCAGTCGGTCGTCAACTAGTATGCAAATCTTGCTCCTCCTATTTCTTTCCCCATTTTTGTATGGCTACTATCGTCGAACGCGATAACGGTGCGTCGTCTTCCATGACCATGATCGTCGCTCTCATTGCTATTGCGGCAATCATCGGCATCGCTCTCTACGCACTCAACATGTTCCCGGGCATGATGCGCACAACACCGGGGTCGGCCAATAATCCGATCAACGTGGATGTCAACACGCCGGCTCCAACAAACCCGGCAGCTGCTCAGTAACATCGATTCTTTCTGTCGCAGTCGCTCTCACAAGAGGGCGGCTGTTTTGTGATGTCGCTTGGTGTACCATGCGTCCGTGCATCAGCTTTCTCTCTACCGGCAGCGCATTATTCTGGGTCTGATTCTTCTGGCTGCGGTAATGGTGTACGCACAAGTCATCAGTTTTCATTTTGTGAACCTGGATGATCCGCTGCTTGTCTACGACAATTCGTTTGTGACAGTATTTTCTCCGGCCCATCTTGCGCATTCATTTTTCACGTACGATCCGGAGCTCTACATACCGCTCACGTTTGTGAGCTATCAGGTTGAAACGGCTGTTGCAGGTCTCAATGCTTGGCACTTTCATCTCATCAATCTGCTGCTGCATCTTGGCTGCGTCACTCTCGTGTTTCTCGTTCTTCGTCGGCTGCTTGATGCGCGTATCGCGCTCCTTACTGCCGCACTGTTTGCGCTCCATCCCATCAATACCGAGACGGTTGCCTGGATCAGCGCACGCAAAGATTTGCTGAGCGCACTGTTCTCGCTTGCATCACTGTATGCATTTCTCTCGTATCGCCACACTCCTCGCCGCAAGTGGCGGATTGCAACCATTCTTTTTTTCGCACTCGCCCTCCTCGGTAAAGCGACAGCGATTACGCTACCGGCGATTTTTCTGCTGATCGATGTCTGGCAAAAACGATCGATCGCGAACAGAAAGATGGCCACTGACTATGCACCACTTGCGCTTCTCTCTGCCGTATTCGGTGTCATCGCGCTCGTCGGCAAGCGCAAAGCCATTGCGCACGCCGTACTCACCCCGCTCAGCTGGGTTCTCCTGTCGATGAAGGCGGTTGTCATGACCATCGCACACGTCGTCTGGCCGCTTCATCTGTCACCGTTCTATCCGGTAAGTGGTGATATTTCTTTTCTGCACGCTCAGTACGCCGTGCCGGTGCTGCTGGTCATTGCAACAATGATCTGCCTCGCACTCTGGCGCTTGCGATCACTCAGTATCGCACTGAGTATGTTTCTCGTCGCACTCTTGCCGTCCTTCTTCACGTTCGCCAAAGATGATCATCTGTATCTGACATCCGATCGCTACGCGTATCTGCCGTCGATCATGCTGTTCGTGCTGATTGCCACCGGCGTTTCACGCCTCATGCATCGTCGAAACGTTGCAGTATTTGCGTTAATACCCAGTTTCGTTCTTGCAAGTAGTTATGGCGCAATCAGCATTCTTCAAGCGCAGATCTGGCGCAACAGTGTTGCGCTGAATCAGGCTATTCTCGCACAATCTCCCGATGAATATCACAGCATCAACAACCTGGGAAACGCGCTGGAAACCGAAGGCAAAACGGACGAAGCGCTGGCGCTCTACAAACGTGCTGTCGCCATCAATCCGCAGTTTGAGTATGCGTATCTGAATGCCGGCAGCTTGCTGGCCAATCAGAAAAAATATCCGGCTGCCATCGCTCTGTTTGCGGCCGGTCTGCAAAAAATTCCACGCAGTATCGCGCTTCAGGAAAACATGGGACTGGCGCAGGAAGACGCAGGTCAGTCCGATGCGGCAATCGCGACCTACGAATCGATTCTGGCGCTCGACCCTCGCGATATTCTGGCACTGCAGGAAGTGGCCTCGCTCTATGGCAAGAAGAAGGAGTTTGAGAAAGCACTGGCGGCGTACAAGCAGCTGATGGATATCGATCCGGCCTTTAAAACGCGGGTACTGGAGCAGATGAAGCAGAGTGGAATGGGAAAATAATATGTCCGCAGGCAGGACACGTGTCCGCCGAAGCGTTGCGCGCAGGAGGATCGTGTCCTGCGGTATGTTGATTTGCCATCCGGCATTCCGGAGCACGATGCTCCGGCCCCTAAGGGGACCCTTTGGGTCTGCGGGAAGTAGACGATTGTCATACGGTTCTCTCTTCGCGAATGCAGTTTTTTCGCCTAGAATTTGCTGCCATGTCACTCTCTCCCGCCGATTTCGATTACCAGCTGCCAGCCGAGCTGATTGCCCAGTCGCCTGCCTCTCCGCGCGAAAGTGCGCGGTTGCTCGTGGCCGCTCGATCAAAGGATGCAATGAGCGACGATACGTTTGCGCACATCGATCAGTATTTACCAAAGAATGCGGTGCTGGTGCTCAACGAAACGAAAGTGATTCCCGCGCGCATGCATCTGGTGCGCCCGACAGGCGGCAAGGTGGAGATTCTCTATTTGCGGCCCGGCGATTACGGAACCATCCGCGTGCTCGCCAACAGAAAATTGCATGACCATGAACCGCTCAGTTTCGATGGGGAAATTCTGTTCAATGTCATCGGCAGAGACGAAAAAGAGTGGATACTCCAGCCGCTGTTCGCCCCAGCATTGTTGTTGCCCCTGCTCGACAAGATCGGGCAGACGCCCATTCCGCCGTATATCAAACACTGTCCGTTAAACGAGCAGGAATTGCGGCGCGAATACCAGACAACGTTTGCGAAAGAAGAAGGATCGGCTGCGGCACCAACGGCGTCGCTGCACTTCTCCGGTCAATTGCTGAAGCAAATCGAAGCGTCGGGCAGATCGCTCGCACGCGTCACGTTGCATGTGGGTCTCGGCACGTTCGCCCCGCTCACCGATGCGCAGATCACAAGCGGAAAGCTCCATCACGAAAGTTATCACATCGCTCCGTCAACTGCGGCATTTTTGAATCAGGCCAAAGCCGACGGCCGCTCGATCATCGCGGTTGGCACGACTGTTGTGCGCACGCTCGAATCAGCGGCGAACGAGAATCAGGAGCTCGCAACACTCACTGGTTCCACCGATCTGTTCATCCGCGATGGATATTCGTTCAAGTTCATCGACGGCATCATCACCAACTTCCACGTGCCCAAATCCAGTTTGCTCATGCTTGTAGCAGCATTCATCGGCCATGAAAAACTCATGAAGATCTATCATCACGCAATCGAACAGCGCTACCGCTTCTTCTCGTTTGGCGATGGGATGTTACTGCTGTGATGCTTTGAATGCCTTAATCCATCTTCCTGCGGATTTCGAGTATCGCTTGCTCCTGCTCAGAGAGTGTTCCTTCGATATCGCCTCGGACAAGCCTGGCATAATATTCACTTTTACCCTGCATCAATACGCCCAACTCGGCGCTTTCCCCCTCGGTCAGTATGGGGTCTCGGCCCAATGCCAATAACTCCGCAAGTCGATACGAACAGCCATTTCTAAGAAAAATCAGTTTTGTTGTACCAAAGAGCGAGATTCTGCCTGCGGATAGTAAATTTTCCAGTCGTGCCACAGCACGTCTGCATTGCCTGTCGCTCGCAATACATGCATCTTCAATGGTTTCTCTCCCGCTGGGAATAAGATTGTGCATAAAGAATGGGGCATTATAATCCGTGGCTCTCCATTCCTGTCAAGGAAAAAACAAGATGTTGTGTACGTGAGACATTCCAAAGCCAGTAACTCGTGTAATGATTTTTTCTTGTATTCGTCTTCATTCCACGCATTCGCTACAATACCCATATTCCTCTTTCTCTATGCCGAGCTCCATCGATCCCCATATTTTCCGCGCGTACGATATTCGCGGGAAAGCCCTTACACAACTCACTGCCGATGCCTGCGAGCAAATCGGTCGCGGATTTGGGTCTGTCTTGCAGGAGCTTTATAGCGGAGGGAAAAAAGACTATCACCCAACGGTGGTTGTCGGGCGCGATGCCCGGACGCACAGTCCGGAACTGGAAGCAGCGCTCATCAAAGGGCTTATGGAAGCAGGTTGCGCTGTGCAGAACATCGGCCAGACACCGAGCCCGGTGAATTACTTCAACATTTGTACGCGCAAAACAGACGCTGGTGTGCAGATAACCGCGAGCCATAACCCGAAGGAAGACAACGGTATCAAGCTGCAGATCCGCAATGCCGAGTCGCACTCCGGTGACGATTTGCAGAAGTTGCGTGAGCGCATTGAGAAGCAGAATTTTTTCTCGTGTACAGGATCGCAGGAAGAAATAGATGGCATCAATCCCTACATGGAATTCCTCGCGAAGCTTTTTGGTTCGATCGGTGCCGGCAAAAAAATTGTCGTCGATGCCGGCAACGGTGTTGCCGGTCCCGTAAACGTCGGGGTGCTGCGCAGAGTCGGGTGTGACGTTGTGGAGCTCTACACCGACCCTGACGGCAATTTCCCGAATCATCCGGCGGACCCGAGCAAATATTCCACTCTCAAAGATTTGCAGGCGAAAGTAATTGCAGAGAAGGCGCTCTGCGGATTTGCCTACGACGGCGACGGCGATCGTATGGGACTTGTCGATGAAAAAGGAAACATCTGCACGGCGGATCAGGTATTGCTCTTGCTCGCGCAAGAGCATCTCAAGCGTCACCCGGGAAAGCCCGTTATTTTTACCGTCAGCAACTCCGGTACACTGGAAACGGAAGTAGCCAAGTGGGGCGGCAAGCCGCTGATGAGCAAAGTCGGTCACTCGTTTGTCGAACATGCGATGCACGAAAACGGCGCACTGCTTGGCGGCGAACAGTCCGGTCACTTCTTCTGCGGCGAAGGCTATTTCGGTTTCGATGATGCGCTGGTTGCATCATTGCATGTCCTGAAAATTTTGGCTGATGGATCGGATTCTCTTTCCGCTCGCATCGCTGGTTTCCCGAAAGTCTACCAGGCCCACGAAATGCGGCCATACTGCGCAGACGACAAAAAGAAAGATGTGGTCGCGAAAGCAACCGATCATTTCCAGAAAGATCATCCAACCATTACGCTCGACGGTGCGCGTATCGACTTTGGCGACAGCGCGTGGGCGGGCATTCGCTTCAGCAACACCAGCCCGTGCCTTTCTGTATGCATAGAAGCGCGCAGTGCTCAGAAATTGGCTGCGGTCGAAAAGGAAGTGGTCGATCATCTCAAAACATATCCGGAGGTGGATTTTGCGAAGGGACATTGAAGAGAATGCAGAATTGAGAATTCAGAATGGAGAATGATTTTTATAATGAATGAATCTGAGGAGCGGCATGCTTGCCGCGGTTTTCGATCATGATGAACCGCCGCGCCAATAATGGCGCTCCGCCGAGGATTGTCATTTGATGTTTTTTGGTATTTGCATCTTGTTTCTTGAGTTTTTTAAGTTGGTAGCTAATCGTCCACCTCTTACCTTGCTGCTTGCATCAATCCTGCTACTGTTGACGGGTGATTCCACATCTCTCACTCACCGGCAGGCAATGGCTTCTTCGGCGCGATGAGGAATTCGGTTCCGCCGACGACGTGGTGATGCGACTGGCGACCGAACGCCAGCTTCTGGATGTCATCCAGCGTCAGCAAATGAAATTGTCCGATCCGTCTTTGTTTACAGAAATGGGTCGTGCCGTGGAGCGCATCGATCATGCGATGGCCGAGAACGAAGTGATCGCCATTTTCGGCGACTACGATGCCGACGGCATTACCGGAACAGCTCAGCTCGTTCGTTTCTTTCGCAGGCGCGGCATTGATCCGGTCATATATCTGCCGCACCGCATGCGCGAAGGCTACGGCATGAAAAATCACAGTATCGATGCATTGCACGAGAAAGACGTCACACTCATCATCACCGTCGACACCGGCATTGCATCGCACGAACAGATTGAGCGCGCCAAAAGCCACGGCATCGATGTCATTGTCACCGATCACCATCATCCATCCAACGGACGTCCTCCGGCCTATGCCGTCATTCATCCGCAAGTGCCGGATGCGTTTCCAAACGAGCACATCTCGGGGTCGGGTGTGGCGTTCATGTTGCTACGTGCACTCGAAAAAGGGCAGGCGTGGGACGGCATCGCCGAAGATTTCGTCCTGGCAACCATCGGCACCGTTGCCGATATGGTGCCGCTCACCGGCGAAAACCGTACACTCGTGATGTACGGTCTTAAGTGTCTGCAGCAGTTGCCGCCTGGTCCCATCAAAACATTTGCCGATTCTCTGCGCAGCAAGGAAGCAAATTTAAGCAGCACGGACATTGCGTTTCGTTTAGTGCCGCGCATCAACGCGTCAGGTCGCATGGACGATCCCATTATCGCACTCAACGCACTTCTCGAAGGCGGCGAGGCGATTGCCAAACTCGATGAACTCAACACGCATCGCCGGTCCTTCACCGCGGATTTATTCGATCAAGCCAGCGCAACACTCGATCTGTCGCAGCCGTTCATCGTTCTGGCTGATGAAAAATACACAGCCGGCATTGTCGGACTGATTGCCGGCAAGCTCACGGAAGAATACGGCCGCCCGAGTTTGGTTGCCGCAATTGTCGGTGACATATGTACAGGTTCTCTGCGCAGCATTCCGCAGTTCAATATTATGGACGCACTCACTCATCCGACAGTGAAGCCGCTGCTTCTCACCTTCGGTGGCCACGCGCAGGCTGCAGGTTGTACGTTTGCGCTCAAAGATCTCGATACGCTGCGCGCTGCACTTAATGCGGTCATGATCGACGCCGGCTTTACATCCGACACACTTATTCCGGTTCTCGAAATCGACGCGCCTGTCACAACCGATCATCTGTCTCATCACTTCATCAAATCGCTTTCCAATCTTGAGCCCTACGGTCAGGCGAATGCGGAGCCGCTGTTTCTTCTGCGTAACCAAACGATCACGGGTCTGCGTTGTATTGGTACCGACGGCCGGCACTTGCAGTGCCGCATCGGACAAACCAAAGCAATTGCCTTCAACTTCGGCGGACACGAACCATCACTCAGCAGTCAGCCCGATCAAACCTACGATATCGCCTGTCGCTTTACCCTCAACAAATGGAACGGCAGGGAAGATCTGCAGATTGTGATTGAAGACATCAGACATGTATAAAAGTTCGAAGGACCAGAAACGAAATCCTAAATAATTTCGAAATTCTAATTTTCAAATTCGAACTTGTCTCGAATTTGGTTCTTTGATCTTCGAGCTTCTCTTTAATCATTCTTCATTCAGCATACTGAATACTTTATCCTGGCTCAGAGCGGCACCAGATTTCCCTCCACCTGAAAACACTCGGTGACCGGAACTTGCAGTGCCATGGCGATTTTGTAGGCGAGCAATACCGATGGATTGGTAGCCCCACGTTCAATGCTCATCACACTCTGGCGACTGACACCTACGCGCAGTGCCAACTCCTCCTGCGTCATGTTTTTTTCAAAACGAATGCGGCGGATATTATTTTTGAGCGAGGCGGAGGGCATGAGAGTAGATCAGAAAATGTCGGGCAAAAACGAAGTGAAGGAGGTCGGTTTTAAATTGGATGTCGGGATTCTACTGATGGATCGCATCCGAGCAAGACAATTTTCGACTTCTTGAACTGCCATGCTATCACTTTCCCATTCCAATACTATTGATAAATGTAGAGTTTTCTTGACATACAGCCTCGCTTGCCGCCTGAGCAGTTATTGATGGACATGGAGGTGGGAAAGAGTCAAGTTGAGAGGGGTTTGGAGAGCGGTTGGATCGGGCAAGGTAAAGCGGGTATTGCGCGTAAGTTGGATATTACTTTCCGCAGCAGAGGTTCGTAACCTCTGCGCTTTTTGAAAGATGTATAACTTTTGGTCCGCGGAAGATATGGATCTTCCGCTGCGTCTATTCATCGCAAAGATCGCCCACATTACTCACCTTACTCACAATGCCTTCAAGTCCTCTCACACCCTCCACTCGTACTTTCTCATAATAACTCACACCACCCGCCTTACTCGCTTTACACGCCTTACCTTCAAGGCCTCTCATAACTTCCACGCGTACTTCCTCACAAATTCCCCGCTTGCGCCACATCGCATTTTTGCTTCCTGTTCACACTTTTTGTACTATACAAGGCAATGATTCCCTCTCCGTTCCACGGCATCTTTTCTTCTTCGGTTGACGAAGAGGAATCGATTGTAAACGAGAAGAGTATGGCGCCGACAGCGCAAGCATCTGCCCAGAAAGTACCGCCGACCATCGCACGCGGTCAGGGTCAGGTAGCACTCGATATTTTTGAGTATGAGAATTACTACATCATTAAGGCACCGATTGCCGGCGTCAAAATGTCGGATCTCGACATCGAAATCGCCGATAATACCATCACTATCCGCGGATCGCGCAAGCAAACAGATACCGTTCCCGATAATCAGTATTACATTCAGGAATGTTTCTGGGGAGACTTTTCCCGCACCGTCACACTTCCCTGTTCCATCGACCAGCGCAAAGTGAAGGCGACGTTCAACAAAGAATCGATCCTCAAAATTCTCGTTCCAAAAGAAGAGAAGGTGAAGATTATTCGGATAAATGATTAAGAAAGCCGCAGACCCAAAGAGTCCCCCTAGGGGCCGGGACGCGGCGTCCCGTAGATACATGAAGCATTTTATACATGCATGATTAAAAACGAACGACGAAGAACCAAATTCTAAACAATTATAAAATTCGAGTTTCCAATTTCGAATCTGTCTCGAATTTGGTTCTTTAATCTTCGTATTTTTAAAGAGGCAAGCCGCACAGACTGCCTCTTTTTACTTTGAGCCAATAAATTTATTTCTTCGCAATTGTCGCAACGCTTGCCGATGCCTTGTTGCGGGTATCGGTCTTGAGTCTCCAGATCATTTCAGCCATTTCGCCGCGTGTCAGTTTCTGGCTAAGCGAACGAATGGAGGTGGGAATGGCCTTCTGGTCACTGAGCCACTGAACGTAGCTCTTGTACCACGTCTCCGGATCCGTATCTTTTCTGTCGGTACCGATGAACACGTTGGCGAGAATTTTGGATGCCTCGACGAACGAAATAAAATCTGCACCGCGGAAAGTTCCATCCGGATAGCCGTCAAGCACGTTACGTACTTTGGCGATACACACAGGTGTTGCGTACCAAATGTCGCGTGGAACATCGGAGAAGAAAACGGTGGAGCCCGATGCAGCCACGTGGGCGGCGATGCAGTCTTCTTTCGTGATGGGGTCAAGCAAGAACGGGTTGGTGGCCAGCATGACGAATTCCGAACGACGGATCAGGTTTGTCGGCTTAAACGAGCCGTCAGTGTAGCCGCGGACAATGTTCTGCTCGCGCAGGTAATCGATAGCGGCAAAGTTGGCGGATGTCTTGGGGACATCGCTGAATGCTGCAGTCGTAAACGGAACGCTCTGGGCGTGCACGCTGGCGACAAAGGTGAAGCCGCCGAAGATGATCGCGGAGATCATCAGAACCGGCTTTAATTTTTTCTCTTGGGTAAGAGACGGCATAAAGAGGACAGAAAAAGAAGTAAGAAAAAAGAAAGCGATCGCTATAGAAGACGTACGCGCAGGCAACTCTTACAAGAAATTGAGTGGATGAATGATCATACATGCTGCAAAAGCAGTCCACATAATTCGTTGGAGTCGTGTAAAGAAGATGTTCTTTGACCTTTCACTGTATAAGTATTTTTTGTGTAATGTTAGAGACAGTTGCCATTTCGCGCTTCGTCAAAAGTTTGCAGCTGGTCTGCCTTCCTCTCTCTGCATCTTCCTGCTACTTGTGTCGCGGCTTCTGTCCAATGCGGTGGATAATCGCATCTTCCAGGATTTTCGATGTGTCCGGCATGAGTACCGGTGTCGTCGTGCGGCCAAAGCCGGCGGCTCGGATGTTCACAAATTTAGGCGGTAGCGGCAGAGGCAGCCAGTCCGGGCGAACGGTATCAGAGCGGTCGATGATAATCGTGACAGACGAAATGGTGACGGCGGCAGCGGTGCCGGCAAAGCAAAAGAGAGCCAGGGCAAGAAGGCCGGATGCAGAAAGACGTGTGCGCATAAACAGGACAGGAAAAAGAAAGGAGTGGTCAAAGTATTCCGGTGGTTTCTCTCTGCGTCCACGTATAATGACGCATTCTGTCAACGAAGCACTGAGCAAGTTGAGGGGCTGAATTGCTTTACGGATCGCATAGGGCAACGCTAGGATGATTTTCCTATGCGCCGCACTCTCCCACTTCTTCTTATTGCTCTCTCGCTTGCCGCCTGCGGACCCAAGGTCCAGGCAGACATGTACGAGCAGTGCGATACGGCCATTGCCAAGTGGAATGCGGACGAAAAAGCGACCAGTGCCGAAATGGGCGCGTGTGAGCAGGTAGCGGACGCCGGCAATGTGGAAGCGATGCTCAGTTTGGGGGTGGTGTTTGTCAAAGGTCAGGGTGTGCCGCAGAATGCCGACAAGGCTGTTGAGTGGTTTGCCAAGGCGGCGGGTGCCGGCAATGTGAATGGCCAGTACAACTTGGGTCTGGCGTACGTGAAAGGAATGGGGGCTCCCAAAGACTATGCCAAAGCGTCGCATTACTTCCGTCTGGCTGCAGAGCAGAACGACGCCGGTGCTCAGTACAATCTGGGCGTGATGTATGCCAACGGTGAAGGCGTGCAGAAAGATCCGCTCCAATCCTACGCATGGTTCGATGCAGCGGCGAAAAACGAGTATCAGGGAGCTGCAGCTGCACGCGATGAAGTGGCCAAGCAGTTTTCCGCCGATCAAATGAAGCAGGTAAAGATTGTCGAAGCAGACGTACTGAGGAACGTGAAAACGCCCGCCACCTCTTCTGCCGCTACGAATGCCACGGATCAAAGCCTCTAGGATTCTGCTCATCGATCACGAAGATTCTTTTACGCATAATCTTGCCCAGCAGCTGGGCTCACTTGGTGCGCAGGTCGAGATTCTGCCGTATGCAAACTTGCACATAACAACGATCAATCAAATGCATGTTGATGCGATGGTGCTCTCACCGGGGCCGGGCAGTCCGCTTGAACGACCGAAAACACTGCAGCTGATTATGAAGTATCACGGTCGCATGCCGATTCTCGGTGTGTGCTTGGGGCACCAGTGTCTGGGCGTCGTATTTGCGGATAAGGACAACGTACGTCACGCACATCTGCCGCTGCATGGCAAAACGAGTGAGATCTATCATCGTAATAAAGGATTAATGATCGGCATCGACAATCCGACAATCGTTGCCCGCTATCATTCGCTCATCGTCAAAAAAGTGCCGCCAGCATTTGAAGCGATGTGCTGGACGGGTTCTCGCACGCGGAAAAAAGAATTGATGGGCATGCATCACAACACTTTTCCGACATTCGGCGTGCAGTTTCATCCTGAATCATTTCTCACCACTCATGGCGATGCAATGATTCGCAATTTTCTCACAACCATTTCGTGATAACGCCATTATCGCTCATAGGCTTCGATCCCCTCGCCTTTTTTGCGAAATTGCAAGGACAGGAGCTGTCGCCTGCCTTCATTCGTCACGAGCAGTGGACGATTATCGCCTGGAATCCCTCGCGAATCATTCGATGCAGTACGGAGCACGATTGGACGGCGCTCGATACAGTCCTCAAAGCCCGGTCGAAACACAGGAAAACAAATATCCCTTTTATAGGCGGTGCAATTGGCTGCATTCCCTACGACGCAAGTATCGCGGATTTGGGAATAGCATCGCGATTCATATCAACCGCACCGTCTCCGACATTTTTTCTCTACGATCAAGCAATTGCATGGAATCAAAAAGAATTATTTGTGATCGGTGACAAAAAGTTTCTATCAGACGTCATAGCGATTTCTGAGCGATCGATTACATCGATTGAAGTACCGCCGATTGATTTTCAGTCGCAGATTACCAAGGCGCAATACGCACGTTCATTCGCAAAAGCCAAGCGTGCGATTATCGATGGCGAGTTCTATCAGCTGAATCTGGCACACACGCTGCAGGCGCAGTGCAATGCGCATCCCAGGCAGCTGTTCTGCGCGATGGCGCAGACGCACAGCGCGCCACACATGTCGTATCTGGAAATCGATCAGCACGCCATTCTGTCATTTTCACCCGAACGCTTCATTCAGATTAATCAGCAAAAAATTCTCACGAGCCCCATAAAAGGAACAGCAGCGCGCGGAAAGAATGCAAAAGAAGATGAGCGGAATCGATCAGCATTGCTCGAGAGCGAAAAAGAGCAGGCGGAACTCTCGATGATCACCGACTTGTTGCGCAACGACATCGGACAAGTGAGTGCGACTGGCTCGGTAAAAGTGTTGTCGGCGCGCAAGCTGCAGAAAAACGCAGCCGTATGGCACACGTACAGCGAAATAACAGGAACACTGGATCCAAAATTCTCGCATGTACAAGCTCTGCGTGCATGCTTGCCCGGCGGCTCGATTACCGGCTGTCCGAAACAACGCGCCTGCGTATACATCGATGCACTCGAATGGGCGCCGCGCGGAATATACACCGGTATCATTGCCGCAATCAGTGATCATGGCGTGACCGACAGTTCGATTCTCATCCGTACGATCATTGCGCAAAAAAATCAGCTGAGCCTTTCGGTTGGCGGCGGCATAGTGTTCGATTCCGTTATGGAGCGGGAGTGGCAGGAAACATTTCAGAAAGCGGCGCCGTTTCTCACGCACAATCGCAGCGACGAAGTGCTGCTTATAGATGGCGTACCGACTACCATTACCGACGAATTGCGCTGGTCATTCGCTGCGGAAAATCCGCATGCAGAAGGCGTTTTTGAAACATTGCGCATAGAGAACGGAAGGGGTGTCGATCTCAGGAAGCATCTCCGACGATTACAGAAATCAGCGACAATAATCGGCATGCATTTTCCGCATTCAATCAAAACGATTGAAAAATTTGCCAGGCAATCAATCACGCTCGTCACGCATCCATCCGTGCGGATGAAAATTGTTGTGACGCAAAAAAATATTCTCATTCACTGCTCAAAACATTCTTCGTCACCAAAAAAATTCATCTCAGTGATCACAGTCCCGCTCGAACGCACGCATCCGGCTGCCAAATCTCTTCCGTATAACGATTGTTATAAAGCGCATCAGAAAGCCATTCAATGCGGATGTACCGAAGCGCTTCTTGTGAACAGTGATGGACACATTTCCGAAGGTGCGTACTCGAATATTTTCTGGGTGAAGAATAAAATACTGCATACTCCGGACAAAAATATACTGCATGGCATCACGCGGGAAAAAATTCTGCGCAGTGCGAGGAAAAATAAAATACGCGTGCGATTTTCTTTGCCGACAAAAAAAGAATTACTCGAAGCAGACGAAGTGTTTGTAACAAACAGCATCGTCGGCGCCGTGCGAGTACGGGTGATCGATGGAAAAACAATACATCAAAAAAATGGCATATTGCAGCGCTTAATCTAGCAATTATTCCATAAAAAAAGAAACGCTTTCGCGTTTCCTTTTTCCAAGGGAAGAAGCGGAAGACTACCTTTTCTTTTTCTTGGTCGTCTTCTTGGCCTTCTTTTTTACTGTCTTCTTTTTAGCCTTCTTTTTTGTGGCCATAAAAGTTTTGGGGAAGATATAAACTGTGGATGCAATTTTTTCAGAGTGCGTCGTGTGCGTCAACGTTTTGGGCTGTCGCAAGAGCAATAACCAGTATGAAACAGTACAAGAAAATATTTCCGGAAAAAATAATCACAAACATTTCGTACAACGTGCGTTTTTTCTTGCGACAGGAATCATGACGCAGATACAGAAATTTTGATCCGCCGCATTGTGCAGGAAATTTTCGCGAAGAAAATTTTTTGTATGTTCCCTGAAAATATTATCGGTATAAATTTTTGCGTATTTTTTTGTACCGGGAACGCAGAGGGAATTTGTGTATGCGGCTCGGTACAAAATTATGCAGAAAGCGCATCGCACACAGGCAAGGCAGCTTCAGGATGCCGGCCTCGTGGCGCGTCGTGTGTTTTAGGCATTCCCTGTGGACGCCTCCTGCCGCGGCAAAAGTGAATGCAGCGGGTTTCTCCTGCTTCCTATGGCGAGAAACAAGGTCGTCCGGGTATACTGCGCCAACCTTCTCGTACGCTCATGAAACTTACGCAGGCTGTTCTCCCCGTCGCCGGCTACGGCACACGCTTTCTTCCATGGACGAAAGTGGTGCCGAAAGAATTGCTCCCCATCGGCAATGTGCCCATTATCGCCCTTCTGGTCGATGAATGCTTGAGTGCAGGCATTACCGATATCTGCTTTATTATCAGTCGCGGAAAAGAGGCTATTCCCGATTATTTCGAGAAGAAGCCGCATTTGGAGCGTGAACTGGAGAACCGCGGCAAGCTGCACATGCTCGATGAGCTCACCAAGTACCATAACGTGCGCTTTCACACGGTGTATCAGAACGATATGAAAGGTGATGGCCATGCGCTTCTACAAGCTGCAGGCTGGACTGATAGCGATCATATTGCCGTGCTGTTTGGCGATGACATCATCAAGCATGAAAAGAGCGGTTTGCAGCAGCTCTGGGAAGCGTATCAGACGGTTGCCACAACCGGCGAAGCAGCCATGCTGATGCTCCAGAATGTGGAGCGGGAATTGGTTTCCAAGTACGGTATTGTTGACATAGAGATGAATAACGAACTTTCGCGTCTCAAAAAGATCAAAGGTCTTGTAGAAAAGCCAAATCCAAAGGATGCACCATCTACTCTGGCGATTGTCGGTAAGTATATTGTTCCCCGCTCGACGTTTGACGTACTGCCGGGCGTTGAAAGCGGCCATGGTGGCGAAATCCGTCTCATCGACGCGCTCATCAAGCAGCTTGGGACGGTGAATATCTACGGGTACGAATTCGAAGGCAAGCGCTACGACACGGGTACGCCGAAGGGTTACAAAGAGGCTGTGCGCGATTGGGAGAAGTAAAAACGGTCGTCTGGCGTTGTCCTCTCTTGCATTTGACTAAAATAGAAATATAGTTGAAGCATGCTTTTAGAAGAATCAGGTCCATCCTCATCACCGGTTTCAGCTGCAGACATATGGGCCGAATTATCATCTGTACAGAGAGCAATCGATGCGTTTCCCGATTTGATAAAAAAATCTCTGATGCAAACACATCAGGAAATTGCGGTCATGCTCCATAATTTTCTGGATCACCCTCGCCTGTGCCTAGGCCTGAGAAGGCTGGGAATGCTGTCAGATTACGCTGATCATCAGGTTGGAACAGACGACGGATATTCTTTGTATGCTGTGGCAACCGAAAAAGCTCGTGTGAAACTGGATGATCCGGAGCTGTATGTTGACGGGAGGCATGCAGAGCAAATTCGCGAACTCATCGCCACATTGCAGGAAGAAATGCGCTTCATTGTCACCGAATGAAGGCTGGAGGACGTATCTATTCCGTACGATGATAATCTTCTGTTGTGTCTTGCCGCTTCACGATGTCGCCCCCAAAGTTCTGCAGAAGTGCATTTTCAGCAGAAGAAAGCTGTAAAACAGACAGGATTTTGTAAAAAATTGACAACATAAAAATTTATTTTAAATTGTTTATTATTATGCTGAACATCATGCGACCAAAAGCGTTTTCATACGGCAAGATGACAGCCTTCGATTTGAAAACCGAGCTTGTTGCCACTTTTGCGGAAGCAAAGCACTTGTTAGATCCGCAAACCGTCGAAAGCTTATCAGATATGGCTTGTGCCATACGAGACAGTATCCGATTTCTTATACCTGGCGTGCGATGGTCCGACATATCAGAAAAACACGATTGTGATGTCGATGTATTATCAGCCTCTGCTGTTCGTGAGCAGATTGAAAAATTACGAGATAGTATCTTTTCTGCGCACAGTGCAATCGTTAATTAGCCATTCAGTTCCCGCTTCAGCAATTCAATTTCATCACGCAGGTCCGCAGCTTTCTCGAATTCCATATTCTCGGCAGCCAATTGCATTTGCTGTTCGAGCTCTTCCATAAGGCGCTTCTTTTCGTCTTTCGGAATCTTCTGCGTGTCGTACTTCTTGCGCGTAAGCTTCTGCTTGCTGTGCTCTTCGGCAATATCTTTAATAGCTTTGATGATCGTCTTGGGCGTGATGCCATGCTCCTTGTTGTAGGCTTCCTGAATAGTCCGACGGCGATTCGTTTCGTCGATGGCGGCTTTCATGGCGTCTGTCATTTTATCGGCGTACAGGATAACGTGTCCGTTGATGTTACGTGCGGCGCGACCGATGGTCTGAATAAGGGCGTCGCGTGAGCGCAGAAAGCCTTGCTGATCCGCATCCAGAATGGCGATGAAGCTCACTTCCGGCAAGTCCAGGCCTTCTCTGAGCAAGTTGATACCGACGAGAATATCAATTTCGCCCGTGCGCAGCTGGCGCAGGATTTCAATGCGTTCCATCGTTTCGATATCGCTGTGCAGGTAGCGCACTTTGTAGTCGGCATTCTGTAAGTAGCTCGCCAGATCCTCGGCACTCTTTTTCGTGAGAGCAGTAATGAGCACGCGCTCGCCGTTTTTAATCGTCCGGTTGACCTCGGCGATAATGTGATCGATCTGGTGTTTCTTTTCGTGAACGGAAACAATCGGATCAACAAGACCGGTCGGGCGGATGATCTGCTCGACAATATTTTCCTTCGGCGTGTTGGCGTACTCGTACTTGCTGGGAGTGGCGGTCACATACACGGCCTGATGAACGCGTTCTTCGAATTCGGGAAAGCGCAGCGGGCGGTTGTCGTGCGAACTTGGCATGCGGAAGCCATAATCGATGAGTGTCTGCTTACGGCTGTAGTTCCCTTCGTACATGCCGCCGATCTGCGGAATGGAAATGTGCGATTCATCGACGAAGAGCAGATAGTCATCGGGGAAATAGTCCAGCAGTGTTTCTGTCGGTTCACCTGGTTCGCGGTTACTGAAATACCGAACGTAGTTTTCGATACCGGTGCAGTAGCCTGTTTCCTGAAGCATTTCCATGTCGTACTCGGTGCGCTGGCGGATGCGTTCGGCTTTGGCGAACTCGCCGTTCTTCAAAAAGAACTGCTCGCGTTCGATCATCTCTTCCTTTATGCGTGCCACAGCCTGATCGATCTTCTCTTTGGTGGTGACGTTGTGGGCGGCCGGGAAGATTTTGATTTCATTCATTTCGGTGATGAGTTCACCGGTAAAGCTGTCGACTTCCTGAATGGTTTCGATTTCATCAAACGGCATTTCGATGCGGATAACCGTGTCTCCGCTCGGTGGGAAAATTTCGATGGTATCGCCCAGTACGTGGAACATGCCCTGCTTGAAGTGCATGGATGAACGCTTGTACTGGATATCGGTTAAAAGTCGCAGAAGTCTGTTGCGCTGAAACGGAATACCGCGCTTTAAATCAATTGCCAGCAGCTGGTAGTCCTCCACGCTTCCAAGACCGTAGATGCACGACACCGATGCGACAATCAGCACGTCGCGGCGTGTGAGCAGGTTATGCGTGGCGGCGTGGCGGAACTTGGCGATTTCGTCGTTGATGCTGGCGTCTTTTTCTATGTACGTATCGGTTGTCGGGACGTAGGCTTCCGGCTGGTAGTAGTCGTAGTAGGACACGAAGTAGGACACTGCATTGTCCGGAAAGAAGCTCTGAAACTCGCTGCACAGCTGAGCGGCAAGCGTTTTATTGTGAGCCAGCACGAGTGTGGGGCGCTGCAGCTTGTTCACGATGTTCGCCATCGTGAAAGTTTTTCCGGTGCCGGTGGCGCCCAGCAGAATCTGATGACGTTCGCCTTTTTCCAGGCCTGCTGTCAGTTTGTCTATCGCGAGCGGCTGATCACCTTTGGGTGCGTAGTCGGAGACGAGGCGGAATTTTTTATCTAACATAGAACGGGCATTGTACACAAACCGGGGAGCTGGAGCAATGGTCGGAGTCTTCGCGGGGGCAAAATTCTCGAGATTTTTTAAAAAGGCCGCCCCTATGTGGGGCGGCGGGATTGTTTCTTCGGCGGAATTTTTGGGGTCCAGCCGCAAGTCATGCGGCGGTGGAGCCGGGGGCGAGTTGCTCGTCGTACTTTCAGCATTCAAAAACATGAGAACGCCGACAACGATGCACATCAGAGCCGCGAAATGCTGGATGCTCGGCGGCGTATCGCGCCAGCCGACAAACAGAATCGAGAATGTGATGACTGGCAGTGCCGCCACAATCCCCTGGATCGTCCGAGGGTCTCCGCCCATCATGTAGGCGGAAATGAGCAACACGTCGCCAATGGCGACGAGGGCGGCGTAGCCCAGCCATTTGGTCCAATCGCTGGCGTTGCCCGGAAGAGCGATTGCGACGCCATTGAGCCGCAATACAACAATCATGATACCGGCGACGATCATCATGATCGTGCCCGTCATCAGAATCGTAAGGGCAAGGTGGACGGTCGGTGGCGCTTTCCGGCTGACACAGCCGGCGATCGCGAATGAGAAAACAGAAAGCACTGTCACCAGGATGTAGGGCTTCATCGCCTGGCTCCCTGAGGATTCCACAGCTGCGTCGACAGTCGACCGTCGCTGCTCACGCCTTCCTCGGAGCGTGATAAATGCCAAAGAACACGAAACACAGGCAGAGCCTGCATTGCCTGTTGTAGACGCTGAACTCTTGCAAGTCTTACAGAATGACAAACTTGTGCTTCTGTAACCTCTTTCTGCTAGCATGGCCGCACTATGATCGATATTGCTCATCTCCGCGAGGACCCTGCGTTCTATCAAAAGGCCTGTGACGCCAAGAGCATCAAGCTGTCTGTCCAGGATTTTCTGTCCCTCGATCAGAAGCGACGCGAATTACTAACATCGGTCGAAAACATGCGCGCCGAACGCAACAGTGTCAGCAAAAAAGTCCCAACCATGAAAGGCGAGGAGAAAGCAGCAATGATCGCCGCCATGAAGGAACTGGGCGACAAGCTCAAGACGCAGGAAAAAGAGCTCGAGGAGGCAGAGGCGAAGTGGCACACCGATTTACTCAGAATTCCGAATCCGCCGCTGCCACATGTGCCGGTAGGACACAGCGAAGAGGAAAATGTCGTTGCCCGTACAGTCGGCACGCCGCGCACATTCGATTTCCCGGTCAAAAGCCACATGGAGATCGGCACCGCGCTCGATGTGATCGATGTTGAGCAGGCAGCCGAAGTGAGTGGCAGCCGGTTTGCGTACCTGAAAGGCGACGCCGTACGTCTGCAGATGGCGATCATTCAGTTCACGTTTGCCACATTGGCCGATGAGAAAATCCTGAAAGACGTTGCCGCCAAAGCCAAGCTCAGTATTTCCACCAAGCCGTTTGTCCCTCTCCTGCCGCCGGTCATTATGCGTCGCGATGTGATGGATCGCATGGATCGCCTGCAGCCGGAAGAGCAGCGTTACTTGCTGCCGGAAGACGGTCAGGTGCTCGTCGGCTCAGCCGAGCACACCATGGGGCCGTACTACATGGAGAAAACACTCGAGGAAAAGCAACTTCCTATTCGCTACATCGGTTACTCGACCGCCTTCCGCCGCGAAGCCGGCACCTACGGAAAAGACATGGGCGGCATTCTGCGCGTGCATCAGTTCGATAAGCTGGAGATCGAGTCATTCACGACTGCCGAAAACGGGGAGGACGAGCAGAAATTTATTGTCGCGCTTCAGGAGTATCTCGTGCAGCAACTGAACATCCCCTATCGCCTGCTGCAGAAATGCACGTTCGATATCGGCAAGCCCAATGCCAACGGGCTTGATATTGAATGCTGGATTCCATCCCAGAACACATACCGCGAAACGCACACGAGTGACTACATGACCGATTATCAGGCTCGTCGCTTAAAGACGCATTATCAAACAGCAGACGGCACGCGAAAACTCGTGCACATGAACGATGCCACTGCGTTTGCCATCGGCCGCACGCTCATTGCCATTCTGGAAAATTATCAGAATGCCGATGGATCGGTCACGATTCCGGAAGTGTTGAGGATGTACATGGGCGGGCAGAAGATTATTGCGAAGAGGAAAGGAGGAGGAGAGGAGGAAGGAAAGTAGAGGAAGGGTAAGGTGTTCGTACGTACTTCGCAGACGGGACGCCGCGTCCCGCTCGTGCTAGTGTTTTAGCATTGCCGCAAATCCATTATCAGCAATCGGGCTTGTTTCATGTCGTCACCAAGACGGCAAATAATAACAAGTGGTGTACTCAAAACGGCATTCCCGAACGCCTGGTTCATCATCTATGCCTCACTCGTGATGTTCATACTGCTTTACTGCATGCGTTCTGCATTCTTCCAAATCATCTGCATCTTATACTGACTCCTGGTTCGGCTGGACTCAGTGCTTTCATGCAGAGCTTTAAATCAAACAGTATCAAAGATATACAGACTCTTTTGCACAGAAAGATTAGCTGGCAGAAAGGATTTTACGATGAGCGCATTCGTGATGCGAAGCAGCAATCTTCGGCAGTAGGGTATGTATTGGGAAATGCGGTGAAGCATCATTTGGTGAAAGAAATCGAAGATTGGCCATGGACATCGTTTCATTTTTCATCAATATGTGATCCATTGGATATCTGGTAACTGCGGGACGCGGCGTCCCGTCTGCGGAATATGTATACTCTTCTACAACCTTTCCTCTTCATGAATATCCTCTTCACCCGCTTCCCGCTAGAAAGTGTCCATGGCGGCACGGAAATCCAGACATTGTCGCTCATGAAAGGGCTGGTGGAAAAAGGGCATAGTGTCAGCTTTTTGGGCAGCTGCAGTGTCCTGCTCAAGCAGGCGCCTCTGAGAGGAGTTGAGGTGTATCCGTTGCATGTCGGCGAGCCGCCCGTTACCAAATGGGGGGCGGTAAGCTTTGCGTGGAGGCAGAAAAAGCTGAAGGCGGATCTCATGACGGCCATGAAAAAAATGAAGGTTCCGGATGCCGTCTGCATGCTCAGCCTGTCGGAGAAAATTGTCCTCACGCAATTTGCCGCGTCCCACGGGTCGCGTGTGTTCTGGATTGAGCATGACAGGGTAGGCCGTTGGCTGACAATGAATCCATGGTTTCCGTCTCTGAAGAAGGCGGGTGCACAGGCCACTGTTATCTGCGTGTCGGAGCTCAGTCGCAAGCTGTACGTCGATCTGGGTTTTGAGGCGTCTCACGTGGCAGCGATTCCAAACGGCATCGATTTACAGCGTTTTGCAGACGCCCGCCGCACTGCCCATGCCGGCTCCCCGCTGAATGTGGGATGCATCGCGCGACTCTCTCCCGAAAAAGGAATAGAACATCTGATCGATGCGGCCAGAATGGTGCCCGGCATCCATGTCACGATTGTGGGAAAAGGCCGCGAGCGACAGGTATTGGCAGATCGCATTGAGACAGCCGGACTCACCGAACGGGTCCGTATTCTGGATGCGGTACCCGATCTTGGCGCATTCTATGCATCGCTCGATATTTTTGTGCTGCCGTCATCGGATCATGATCCGTTTGGCTTGGTTGCTGCCGAAGCCATTAGCATGGGGACAGCAACAGTCGTGACCGACCTGTGCGGCATTGCCGGCTATCTGGACAATGGCGAAAACTGCGTGATTGCCAAAGCGGGTGACAGTGCTTCTCTTGCGGCAGCCATCAGATCACTCGTGACGGATGATGACCGAAGGCTGCGCATCGCCGCTGCCGGAAAAACAGCCGCCGAGAAATTATTTTCGGTGGAGAAGATGGTGAGGATGTATGAGGAATTATTCCGCTAATAGCGTAAGAGTACAGTGATTTACTTCTTGTTGATAATTTTGATAACGCTACAATGAGCCAATGACCAAAAAATCCAAGATTAAAATCAAAGAAAAAGATGTAGAGATGATGAGTGGCGGACTTCTAGACGAC
>CALMES010000034.1 GCA_937863435.1 uncultured Candidatus Peregrinibacteria bacterium | reverse complement strand
AGATGGGTGCTGCCGCATTTCGGGCATTTTTCCGGCATTCCACCTCTTACAACCGTGATCTCGCCACAGTCATCACAGGTATAGGCCGGGATACGATGACCCCACCAGAGCTGACGGGAAATACACCAGTCGCGGAGGTTATCAATCCAATGAAAGTATGTTTTATTGAAACGCTCGGGGATGATGTTGATGTCTCCGTGATGGACAACCGAATGCATGATTTGCTTGAGACTCATTTTTTGAGTAACACCAGAGGTAGAGGTCCAGTGGATACTCTCTTTATTCACATCAATGAACCACTGCAGCTTGATCTGTGGCTCTATCGCTCCCCCACCACGGCTGTTGGTCGCTTTGTTGTGCACGTAATTCTCATCAGTTTTGACGAGCAATCCTTTGGCTTTCAGCTTTTCCACAATCAACGGACGCGCTTCGTCGATACTCATACCCGCAAGCTCGCCGGCGATGGGGAGCAGCTTTCCGTTGTAATCAATCACCTGCTCGGGCTCTAAGCCATGACGCTGCGCAATCTCGAAGTCGACCATGTCATGCCACGGCGTAATCGTCATCACGCCGGTCCCAAATGCCGGATCAACTGCTGCGTCTTTGATGACAGTCGCCCGCACCGGACCATTGATCCACTCGGCTTCGAACGTATCGCCGTGCTTATACTGCAGATAGCGCTCATCTTCCGGATGCATTACGACGTATTTATCACCGAATTTTGTTTCCGGACGTGACGTGCCGATCTGAAATGGACCGTACTGGAACGTATAAAATGGTGCTTTCTCTTCTTTGTAATCCACTTCTTCATCGGACACCGTTGTCTGTAATTTGGGATCCCAGTTCACAATACGATGCCCGCGGTAAATCAGACCGTCGTCATACATCAGCTTAAATACTTCATTTACACAGCGATTGAGTGCCGGCTCCATAGTGTAACGCTCACGACTCCAGTCACAGGATGATCCCATTTTACGCACTTGTCCGCGGATGGTAGAGCGGCTGTTATCAACAAATGCAGCGATTTCGGCGAGGAGTTTTTCGCGTCCCAATTGTTTACGTGGATCGGCCATACCGCCCTTCTGCAAATTGCGGATGACCAAACTTTCCGTGGCAATTGCCGCATGATCTGTGCCGGGAACCCAGAGCGCTTCCTTGCCCTGCATACGTGCAAAGCGTGTGAAAATATCTTCGAGCGCCAACATGACGGCATGACCAAGGTGCAGCTGACCAGTGGCATTCGGCGGTGGCATGCTGATGCTGAACGCTTCTTTCTTGCTGTGTGGATCCGCTTTGAACGCACCGCTTTCCTCCCACATTTTGTAGATGCGGTCTTCGGTACTACCCGGTTCGTAGGCTTTCTCGAGCATAAAGAGAGAAGAAAATCGACTTCATACTACCGCAAAATACCGCTGAAGAAAGACGAAAAATAAGCATAAGGCGACAATGAAAGACAGAGATACCAATCAGCGTCTACTAGAGAGTAGCTTTTAATCATGAATTATAGTCCAACTTCATTCGGCACGCGGGAAAATCGACACATTCAGTTGTTTCGAGAAGTAGGACCGAATCTGCGCAATTGGGGAAACGATACCTTCGATACTTATATCAGTACGCCGATCGAAGATGGCAATCCGGTTAAAGCAGCCATCGGCACTTTTTATGCTGGGCTCAGTGGAGTTTTTGAATTATCCGACTACGCATTAGCCGGAGTAATCGATCAGCCACTCGAGCCGACAAAAGGCCTGCGAACCATTCGCGATATCAGTAAGACCACTCGCGATCTGGTGAGACTTCGTCTTCCAAGCGTTCTTCTTGATGTCATACGACTACCGGGAGATGTGATAATGGATACCGATAAGCTCTTTGGTTTCGATCATGCCAGATAATTAGCTGAATCCGAATATCAAAATACCCTCATTTATGGAAGAAAAATTGACGAATGGAAAAGCATTTGTATCCTCAAAGGCATGAATCCTTTGACATTCCTCGCAACGCGCTGCACCGTTGGCGGCAAAGAAAGAGCATATTTCGATGATTCAATGCGGAAAGATACAGAAAATCCTAATCCTCTGCTCGCTGAATTGCTAGCCATGAATAAAGCACACATGCGTGAAAAAGTCGCCGCTTGGCTTGATGTGAGCGAACCATTGGAAGCAATACTTCTGCCGGAAACGGTGCCGGAATCAAGACAATCAGATGACATGCAAATTATCGGACTGTTGGAATTTTTACGAAAGAACGAAGCCAACGCATACTTTGAATTCACGACGTATGAAGATTGATGGGGAAACCCGGAAAACGGGTAAAACAATGCCCGCGCCCTGGCAGGCAACGCATATGTATGGTATACTTTTGGGATCAAATAAGACAAAATTCCTGCTACACTACACACATGCCAAACTACAGCTTTAAATGCACGCAGTGCGACACGACCTTCATGAAATCCATGACATTCGGCTCCAAGGAACTCCCTGCTTGCCCCAAATGCCGCGGCAAGACGCAGAAAATCATCACTGCCCCATCCATGATCTTTAAGGGAAGCGGCTTCTATAAGACGGACAGTAACAAGCAGGCCACGGCTCCAGCTGCAAAGAAAGATCCTGCTCCGGCTACACCCACCCCAGCTTCCACATCTGAAAAACCCAAGCCGCAGACCAATACCAATCCACCCCCTCATGGAACCTCTGCCTAAAAAATTCCATCCTGAAAAAGTATCAATTTTCCGGCCTGATACAATTATCGACCTGTCGTACCAAGGCTTGTTTCTCGTCTGGATCGGGCTGGTGATCAGTTTTGGCATTATCTATTTTACCCTCACGCTCATCGTACCCGCGCACGGCCTCGTCCCTATGGAAGGATATGGCCCGCTCGATACGCTCCTCAGCAGCATGTATTTCAGCGTTATTACGGCTACATCCGTGGGATATGGCGATATTGTCCCTGTCGGAATTGCCAAGCTTCTGGCCAGCATTCAAAGTATTCTCACCATCTTCATTTCCGCGATCTTTGTGACCAAGCTCATCAGCTACCGTCAGGAAATCGCGCTGTATCAGGTGCACAAGCTGACGTTTGAGGGGAATTTCTACAATACGCGTGAAGGATTTTTCATCATCCGCCAGGACTTCGATCATATGCTGCACGAACTGGAGAAGGGCCGTAGCCCCGACGCAGAAGCCTGGGAAACATGGAGCATTGCTCTGAAGCAGGGCCAGAGCCTGCTCGATGAGATTCTGGAATTCTACGATGATCAAAGCAATATGTACACGATTGATCTTCGCCGGGAGCAACTGCTGCTCGAAGCCGTGCACCGTACCCTCATGCGTCTGCACAAGCTGCTTGTCACGTTTAAAAAGCACAAAATAAAGGTGGACAACCATGTTCAGGCAGCGGACGAACTGCGCAGTTTTGTGCATGTATTCAGCAATATCATGCCTATCTGGCACGAGCGTTCACCGTACGACAATGCCGATATGTTCGAGAGGATTATCCTGAAGGCCAAAGACTTGTCGCAGGAAATTATTGATTATCGCGATGTCTAGAAAAGGAAACCGATGAGTCCGAAGAAGCCGACGAAACCAAGGAATGTATCTATTCCTTGGTTTCATTGGATTCGCAGGTTTCCTTGGGCTCTTGTATCAATCTATCAAAGCTTCATACACTTCACTCGCGACTCTAACGTCGTCCGCCATGGCCGCCGCCTCTCGGACCGCCGCGACCGCCGCCAAAACTCGGGCGTGGCGGTGGAGCAACCCACCCTGCGGGCGGAGGCGTCATTTGCTTCAGGCTCAAGCGTGTCTTGCCCTCGGCTGCATCGTATTCGACACACTTTACTTTCACACTGTCACCGACCTTCACGACATCCTCCACTTTTTCGGTGCGACTCCAGGCGAGTTCGGAAATATGGATCATGCCATCCTTACCACCGTGACCGAATGCGGCAATAGCACCGACGCCGTCAATGATGCGGGTGATCTTGGCATCGTACACTTCGCCTACCTTCGGCTTCTCGGTAATCCCCTGAATCGCCTGTTTGGCCTTTTCCATGGATTCACCGCTCAGAGCTGTAACGTACACAATACCACTGTCCTCGATGTCGATCGTGACATTGAATTCTTTGGTCATGCGCTGGATCGTTTCGCCGCCCTTGCCGATAACAAGGCGGATATCCTCCGGATCAATCTGGATCGTTTCGATGCGCGGTGCGTATGGACTGAGTTCTTTGCGTGGTTCGGCTATAGCTTCAAGCATAATCTTAAGGATATGCGCTCGACCAACCTTGGATCGTTCAAGCGCTTCCTTGAAGACAGAGTCGGGCAAACCCTTGATCTTGATATCCATCTGGATGGCCGTTACCCCTTTTGCCGTGCCTGTCAGCTTGAAATCCATGTCGCCGCCGAAATCCTCTTCGTCCTGCAGGTCGGAAAGAATGACGTACTTGCCCTTCTCTTCATCGGAAATGAGCCCGAGCGCAATACCCGAGACCGGAGCCGTCAGTGGCACACCCGCAGCCATGAGCGCGAGAGTGGAGCCGCAGGTTGCAGCCATGGAGGATGAACCGTTTGATTCGAGAATTTCAGTGACCGTGCGAATCGTGTAGGGGAAATCCTCTTCTTTTGGGAGCACCGGCTCAAGCCCGCGCTGTGCCAGATTTCCATGACCGATTTCTCGGTTACCAACCATCAGACGATTGCTTGTTTCCCCCACAGAGAAAGGTGGGAAGTTGTAATGATGCATGTAGCGCAGTTCATGCTCGCCTTCCATACCTTCGACCAATTGCTTGTCTCCCGGAGCCCCAAGCGTGCAGGTCGCAAGCCCCTGCGTTTCACCGCGCTGAAAGAGTGCAGAACCGTGCACGCGTTTCGGCAGAATATCCACAATGCATTCGATGGCGCGGATCTGATCGATTTTGCGGCTGCTCATGCGGATACCTTCTTCCAGTACCAAGCGACGCATTTCACCCTTGATGATCTTGTCGAGAAATACCGATCCGTTCTTGTACAGCTTGACGAGTTCCTCGTTTTCGCCTGGATCGCCGAATTTTTCCTCCAGCTTTTCGCTGGCCTGAGCCATGAGATCGTTGAAGATCGCGCGGCGCTCCTTCTTACCCAGGTCGTCTTTGATCGCTTTGTTGATGGTTGGTACAGCCCACGCCTTCAGGAACTCATATCCTTCCGTATGCATAAAAGGCTCTTCGACTGTAAATTTGGTCTTACCGATTTCCTTCTGGATATCGGCAAAGAATCTGGCGATTTTCTGGGCCCACTTCTTGCCGAAATCGATAGCGCGCAGAATATCCTCTTCGGATACCTGATTGGCGCCGGCCTCAATCATCACCACGCGCTCAAGCGAGGCAGTGACAAACATATCGAGCTCGCTCTTGGTACGTGCTTCGTGGGTGGGATTGAGTACCAATTCGCCGCCAATAAGACCCACGCGTACCGTACCGAGCGTACCTTCAAACGGACAATCCGAGAGAGCAACCGACAAATTTGCGCCATTGGCTGCCACAATGTCATGCTCGTTTTCAAAATCGTAACTCAGGATGGAAGCGAAAACCTGAATGTCATTGCGCAGGTACTTCGGAAACATCGGACGAAGTCCGCGGTCGATCACGCGAGCCAGGAGCACGTAGTCATCACCGGGGCGGCCTTCGCGCTTGCGAAAACGGCTGCCGGAGATCTTGCCACCGGCGTAGTATTTTTCCTGGTAGACAACCTGCAGCGGCAGGAAGTCCACACCATCGCGCGGCTTGGCCGAAACAGTCGTGTTGCACAGAGCGACCGTATCACCCATCTGACAGACGACGGATGCGTTGGCCTGGCGGGCAATCTGCCCGGTTTTGACGATAAGCGACTTATCGCCGAGTTCTAAGGTGTACGTACCTTTCATAAAAGAAAAAGAATGAAATAGATCATTCTTTCCGACAAACCTGAAATTCCTGCGAGAGGATTCACACATCAAATCCCAATCGGGAGCTGGTACGTAAATCCAGGGGCAGAAAACTGAGTGTGGGAAAGAGCTGGGGGCAGTATAAGGGGAAGAGGCTGTAAAAGCCAGTCAGAAGAATAATCAAGAAACAAGATACAAATGACAAAAAAGGCTTTGGAAAGCTACAAACGGGGAAAATACGAAGATCAAAGAGCCAAATATGAAACAAATGAGAAAAGTGAAAGTAGAATTACGAAACTTTTTGCTGCGCATTGCGTAGCATTGCACCAAAAATAAGCATTAATTCTTTTGATTCCTGCAACAAAGCCATCCTTTCATTTTCGAGTATTTTATTATCTCCAATATCCAATAACTGAAGCCAATAACCTGATTCTTTTGCTTCTTTCTTGGATATTTTTACTTTCATCATAAAATCTCGCTTACCAAGCGATTCATTTGCCTCAATGTAATTGGCTCCAACCGATCCAGATGAACGAATGATCTGTTTACCATCTTCAATATTTGCGATTGTTCTGGGAATGAGTTTAAAGAATGCTCGAATATTTTTTGCAAAAACGAGAGTTCGATTCTCTAAATTGAAATGAGGCGTAGATGATTGAGTCATACCCATACTATAAATATCTAAAATCCTGAAAGAAGCCTGTATCAGCTAATTTCTTTTATCAGCCACTCACTTACTTCAAGTGAAAGCCATAATTTCCGTTCTACGCCTAAAAAGAACACTTTCTAATTTCTCATTTATAATTCGTTTTTGTTTCGTATTTGTTTCTTTGTTCTTCGAATTTGTCTCGATTCTGGTTCTTTGATCTTCGAATTTATATCGTGGAATTTAAAAAAAAAGGCGCCTTATCCAGACGCCTTCTTCGATATATTCAAATCTATTTCTTGAGATCCAATGCCTCGATCGTCTTCTGATAATCCTCTGGCTTGTTCATGCGGAGGTAGTTGAGCAGCTTGCGACGGCGGGCGACTTTGGCCAAAAGTCCGCGGCGGGCGGAATTGTCTTTCTTGTGATCCTTGAGGTGCTTGGTCACCATCGTGATTTCCTTGGTGAGAATTGCAACCTGTACGGATGGCGAACCGGTGTCTTTCTCGTGTGTGCGGTGCTTGGAAATGAGTGTCTTCTTCGTGGAACGCTTGAGCGCCATAAGAATGGGGGGAATGTGGTACGAGGCGTGCACAAAATGCACAAGATAAACCTCGTTCGGGCCTCGCTGCACTACAGAAGTAACAGCAAAGCGCGAAAGTGGGCATATCATAATCACTGACACAAAATTGTCAAGAGTATTGCTCTTGTACTAGCTGTAAAACGCCTATTTTGATATTTAAAACACAAAAAATTATACCTTCAAGTGGACAACCGTCCACCGGATGAGTAGGATCGGCCAGATGCTCCCTCTCTACATTCTCTTCGGCGTTCTTATCGGTGTTTGCGGCTTCATTGCCTATAAGCAGATCGAAATGAGTAAGCCCAAGCAAGAAGATAGCGCCGAAAAAATGAAAGAAATGGAGTTGATGGTGACGCGTATGAAGGAAGCATTTGGCGCTATTTCCGGTGATGTACTGGCGAAAAGCACACAACAACTAGTGCAACGTGCCAGTGAATCGCTCTCGAAGCAGGCGAATTTGAATGAGAAAGAACTGGAAGGTAAAAAGAAGCTGATTGATCAGCGGCTCGAAGAGATGGGCAAGTCACTCACAAAGGTAGAAGTGCTGATGAATAGTCTGGAGAAAGACCGTGCGCATAAATTTGGTGAGCTCACAACTCAAATCAAATCGACGGCCGAGCAGACAGAAAAGCTCCGCCAGACCGCTGATGACTTAAAAAGCGCTCTCGCCAGTACCAAAATCCGTGGCCAGTGGGGTGAGCGAATGGCCGAAGATGTGTTGCGTATGGCTGGCTTCATCGAAGGCATTAACTATCTCAAGCAGAAAGCCTTGGAATCCGTCACCTCTCGCCCAGACTATACGTTCTTGCTGCCACAGAATTTGAAAGTGAATATGGACGTGAAGTTCCCGCTCAACAGTTACCTGCGCTTCATCGAAGCCAAAACCGATAACGATAAGAAGATGAATAAGGATCAATTCCTGAAGGATGTGAAAGCGCGTATCAAGGAAGTCACAACCCGCGATTACATCAATCCCTCCGACAACACTGTCGACTACGTCATCGTCTTCATTCCAAACGAGCAGGTCTATGCGTTCATCAACGAAAACTATCACGCCATTTTAGAAGAAGCGATGCAGAATAAAGTCATCATCTGCTCCCCTCTCACGCTCTACGCCATTCTGGCCGTCATCCGTCAGGCAGTCGATAACTTCAAGCTGGAGAAAACCGCCGCCGAAATGTATTCACTGATGGGCGCCTTCAACAAGCAGTGGCAGGCGTTTCAGGATTCGCTCGATAAAATGGGCAAGCGTATTGAAGATGCCAAAACCGAGTACGATCACCTCACGACTACACGCCGCAATCAGCTGGAAAAGCCGCTACGCAAAATCGAAGATCTGCGTATTGAAAAAGGCCTGCCGATAAGTGGCGATCCGCAATCGATTGCCATAAAGGTAGAGACGATCAAGAAGGCTGCGATTGTGGAGAGCTTGTTTTAGTTGACATATTAAATTATTGGATAATAATATTAATATCTGTCAATCGGGCAGATGATTCTCACAGCAGAGGACAAATTCGATGCTTTGGCGCAAGAAAACGAAGTTGCGCATCACCTTCTCGCTCGGCTCGAACATCCGGTTGGCGGATATCGATGCATTGATGCGATGGTTCCGGATCAAAATCGTGACCTGCGAATTCCTTGGCAAGGCTGAGGAAAGTGCCGTCCACGGAATGACTCGACTTGTGATCGACATCCCGATCCGTGGCAAAGACCATGACGATCGAGGATTTCGATTGGCGCTCAAGAAACTGGGTGTCGAAAAAAGTCAATATATCAAAATGCTGTGAGAGATGGTGGCCTCCGGGCCCCCTGACTTTTTCTGCAATCACAAGAATGCCGATGCCACTAAGCAAACACCGCGGGCTATTGTAAGCAGCCACTAAAGGGCGGCGTGCGCCGCAGGTGGGTGTGTGCTAGCGGGAATCGGCGCATACGCCTTTCTTTTGGTACTTTTCTTGTGGCTTCGGACAAGAAAAGGACGACCTTGTTATGGTACAAACTCTGTTTAAATTGAACCGCCGCGGCCGAGAACGGCCGCTCTGGAGATTGTAGGAATGACGAATCTATTGTCACGCATTTATCAGCAGACATAAGAATAAATTTCACCACTAATTTCCCTGCCAATTTCTAAAAAAATAGGTATTCTCTTTGTCCCATGACAAGCACGGAAACGCTGCAGGCAACTGATACAACAAATCCTATTTTTCACCGACTCAACGACCAGCAACGTTTGGCTGTGGATACGCTCCAAGGCCCTGTTCTTATTCTCGCTGGCGCTGGCTCCGGCAAAACGCGTGCGCTCACACATCGCATCGCACATTTGATGGCCAATGGCGTTCCGGCTTGGCAAATTCTGGCGGTTACATTTACCAACAAAGCGGCGGGCGAAATGAAGGAACGTATTAAGCACTTACTCAAGCTGACAAGTCCAAACGGACAGGAACCCGATGTCTTGCCGGCAATGGGAACATTCCACAGCATTTGCGTGCGTATGCTGCGTCGCGATATCGAGCATATCGGTCGTGAACGCAACTTCGTGATTTACGACGGCGATGATCAGGATAAATTGATGAACGAAACACTCAAGGATTTGAAGATCATGCCGGAAGATTTAAAGTCCCGCGCAGCGCTCTCGGCGATCAGCGCATTTAAGTCGGAATCCCTGAGCGTGAAAGCTGTGCAAGCGCAAGCCAGCGGCTACCAAACGCAGCGACTGGCGCAAGTGTATGCGCTGTATCAAAGCAAACTGAAAGAAGCCAACGCACTCGACTTCGATGACTTACTCCTCGAAACCGTACGACTGCTTACTGAGCGGCCAGATATTCTGGACCGCTACCAGGAAACCTGGCGCTTTCTGCATGTGGATGAGTATCAGGACACCAACCACGTGCAATATCAGCTCATTACACTGCTCGCCCAGAAGTACCGCAACATCTGCGTGATTGGTGATCCGGATCAGTCCATCTACGCGTTCCGCGGTGCCGATATCCGTAACATTCTGCAGTTCCAGCACGAGTACAAAGACGCAACACTCATCAAGCTCGAACAGAACTATCGTTCCACGCAGCCGATTTTGGATGCAGCAGACAGCGTGATTGTGCACAACCCCAACCGACCCGAGAAGAAAATGTGGACGTCCCAGAAAGACGGCGCCAAGATTGTGCTACAGGAAGTCTTAGACGAACGAAAAGAAGCGGAGGAAGCACTCAAGACCGTCAAACAACGTGAGAAAGACGGCACACCCGCAAATGAACAGGTCATTTTGTATCGCACAAACGCCCAGTCGCGTGTACTGGAAGAGGCGGCCCTGCGTGCCGGCGTCCCCTACCGCATTCTCGGCGGGCTTAAATTCTATGCCCGCAGAGAGGTGAAGGACGTCCTCGCCTACTTGCTTGCTATCTACAACCCGCAGGATACGTTGTCGCTCCTGCGCGTAATCAACGTACCGAGCCGCAAAATCGGCCAGACGACGATCGCGCGTCTGCAAGCCTATTGCAATGAGCGCGGCATGAGCTTGCATCAAGCGCTTGGTCACATCGAGATGGTGGATGGCATCAATGAATCGACGAAAGTTCGCATGGTCGCCTTTCGCACGCTCATGGAAAAATATCGCGAGCTGAGCAATACACTGGTTGTCAGCGAACTGGTCGCGAAGCTGATTGAGGAAATTAAACTGGAAGAATGGATCAAAGACGATACCGATGAGGCAGAGTCGCGCTGGGAGAACGTGAAGGAATTGCAATCCGTCACACACAAATATGATGCGCTCGAGCCACTGGCATCACTCTCAAATTTTCTGGAAGAAGTCGCCCTCATTTCCGAAGTGGATAAATTGAACGATGCGCGCAGCGACGCCCTCACACTTATGACATTGCATTTATGCAAAGGACTCGAGTTTAAGTCGGTGATTGTCGTCGGCTGCGAAGAAGGCATTTTCCCTCATTCTGCCGCACAGATGGATAACCGGCAGCTCGAGGAAGAACGCCGCTTGATGTACGTCGGCATGACACGCGCGAAAGAGCAACTGACTCTCATGTATGCCCAATCACGCATGCTGTGGGGCAAGACGCAGAATAACGTGCGCAGCCGGTTTTTGGATGACATACCCGCAACACTCATCGAGGTAAAAACACATGATGCGGGGAGCAAATATGGCTGGCTGGATGCCCGCACGCAGCGCGACAAAGGCATGTGGTACAAGAACGCACCGAAAAAATCCGAGTGGAACCAGGATGCGGGAAGCGACGACATGAATCAGGACACGGAAGATGTGAGCCAGGTGGATGTTATGCAGCCGGGTGCGACGGTATATCACCCGAGTTTTGGCCAAGGGACGATCAAAGAACGTCGTGGCGATATGGCCGATATTGCGTTTGAATCGGGCATAAAGAAGACGTTTGCCTTAAGTATTGCACCGCTCAGTGTTGTTGAGTAATACCAATAGCAGCAGCAACCCATGATGGGATTGCTGCTGCCTATTCATAATTCGTAATTCCTGATTCGTAATTCGCCTGCCCACCCAAAGTCAGTCGCTGCTGACGCAGATGGGTGATTCGTTTTCAATACCTATACAACGTTCCCTGCCCAACCGGCCCGTCAAACTGCACCCAGTTAAACACCGTCGTTCCGTCGTACCAGCCGACTGCTCCCGGAGTCAGAATATCGCCGGCATTATTGAGAGTGATGCGCAGCGAAGCATTCTGGACATTTGGCAATGTTGCCACATCTCCGTACAGAGTAATCGTACGGGGATTTTCAATGAGCGATCCATACGAAGCATCCAGAGCGGCGCAGGTAATAATGTCACCGGATACGGTGCAGTTTGCCTTCTGTGAAATTCCGTCGGCGGTCAGCTTTACATTGCTGACAGTCACTCCGCCTGCCGATTCAATCTGGAATGCGAGATCTGTCAGGAAGATTTTTGCCGTTCCATCGGACCGGCGGCCTTCAAAGTAAAACCGTGCGATTTCACGCTGTGGCCCCGCAATGAGAGTGTCGGTCGGATTGCCTGCATTGCGCACTGTGGTCAGAACGGAGCGGGCGGTCTGAAATGCCATAAAGCGGTCTGTTGTGGCCTTGCTGTATTCATCGGTGCTCCAGTAGCCGCTACCCTTCACGAGAATCTGATTGATGACAATCGGAAGCCCGCTCATTCCTCCGTTATCCTTCGACGCAAGCTCTGCACGCACGTAAAACCTGGTGGTCTGGCTCTTGGGAATGGTAAAGAAACTGAACGGGAGAGTGAGCGTATAACGCGTATGTGCCGCGACTGCAGAATCCAGCACTGCCCGTCCGAGCAACACCTTGCTTTCGTTATACACGAGAAAATCCTGAACTGTCGGTGTAGATGCCTGATTGATATCAATTGAAATACTTTTGACGACAAGCGGCTCCTGCTCCATGAATACCTCGGCAACACCCAGCACCGGACTTGTTTCACCGAGTAAAAGAAACTGGGAACGCACGCGTGTATCCGTCATCGGATCCGTGGGGCCGCTTGGAACCGAAGACGACGATGAGCTGGACGATGAACGGGACGATGAGCTGGACGAAACGGATGAAGACCGTGACGAGCTCGAGCTGGAAGGAAGGCTTTCACCACGCACTGCCGCCTTGTAGCCGGATATAATCCCGCGATCATTGGCCATGAAATACGCAATCAGATGTGCGGCCTGTGCACGAGTCACTCTCAGCCCGGGCGACAGCAGCATCGCCTTGAAATCAGGATCCTCAAATGACTGATAATAGACTTCGTACCACGGACGACCCGCAGTCGGCCCGGCAGAGAGATCAAACGATAGAGCTGCAATTTTCAATGCTTCAGCGAATGTGACAGACTGATTCGGCCTGAAGTACGATTTTCCCCCAAGAGGATAGCCGGCCACAATGCCCATGTCCTTTCCGGTACACACAAAGGGGGCAAACCAGTCGCTTGCACGGACATCGCTGAAACAATTTTGACCCGCAGCAGAGGTTTTATTGGCGGCTACGAGTACCATTTTGAGGAATTCAGCCCGGTTGACAGCATCTCCTGGCCGGAAATAGGCACGATTATCCACCACACCCGCTTCTGCGAGCAGGGAAACCGATACCTGTGTCTGCCGATTTCGGCTGATATCTTTGAATAAAAACGCATCCGGATCAAATGAGAAGGCAAACGCAGTCTGAGCGGTCAAAACCGCGACTACTGTTAAGGCCGAGAGGAGAGATTTTTGCATAGTGCTGTATATAACGGGTGTGCAGTCGTTCAGTTACAAAAAAACATGGCTTTTATTTTAGAATCTATCCTGCATACTGCAGTCATGCTTCGCGACAACATTGCAGAGTTTCTGCACCAAAACGGCATTTGGCTCAACAAAGACCTTGGTCAACACTTCCTGATTGCCGATGACGTGCTGCAGGCAATTGTAGACAGCGGTGACATTCAGCCAAACGACTTAATCGTCGAAATCGGTCCGGGCATCGGCGTCCTTACAAAAGAGCTTATGCAAAAAGCTTCAAAAGTAATCGCAATCGAGCTGGACGCAAAGCTCATCCCGCTCCTCCGGAAGTATGCAGTCAATAACGCATCAAACGGACATGAGCTCACCATCCTCAATCAGAACGCACTTCAGACAGAATTGCCGGCAAATCCATACAAAGTCATTGCCAACATCCCCTATCACATCACATCCCCCCTGCTGCGGCATATTTTTCTGGAATCCCCCTGCCTGCCAACCTCTCTCACGCTGCTGATTCAGCGAGAAGTCGCGGAAACAATCTGTGATACAGACAATGCCGGCATGCTGACGATACTGGTGGCCCTGTTCGGCACGCCGCGCATCGTGACCATGGTTGATCCCAGTTGTTTTCTGCCACCACCCAAGGTCGATTCAGCCGTTTTGCATATTGACTGTCTGCCGGAAGCGAAAACTGATCGTGTGACGATTGAAGAAATTTTTAAGCTGACGAAAATCGCCTTCTCAGGCAAGCGCAAAATGCTCAGCAATACACTTGGCCACCTGCCAGGCGGCATGGAGCACATGGCAGCAGCCGCTATTGATCCAAAGCGCCGACCGCAAACGCTGGGGATTGATGAGTGGATCGCACTGGCCCAGGCATTCCGCTCACGCTGATGCGCGCGTCCCGTGTTGCAACCGGCTTCACGCTGTCTTTTTTGATATGCGTTTTTGCCTTGCGTTTTGCGCCACCCACAGACAGCTTGCTGGCAGTCTGGATACCAAGCATGTGGATGGGACTGATTATCGGCATCTTGTGTTTTAGCAATCGATACAGAGCCATCGCAATTGTAAGCTTTGCGATTATGCTCGGTGTCGGTCTTGGTATCTGGCGGGTGCACACAGACAGACACGAAATCCTACCCGCAAGCATCGAATCATTGGTGCAGAAACAACCGGTGACGATCCAAGGAATTATTGCCGAAGAGCCGGATGTGCGGGCGATGCAGACAAAATTCGCCATCGCGGCCAACACACTCCACACGGCGTCTGGCAAAATACTGCGTGTACAAGGACGATTACTGGCAACAGACAATGATCAGTGGCCCGAACATGATCTTGGCGACAGTGTGGAGGTCTACGGTAAATTGGAAAGGCCTCAGGTATTCGAAAGCTTTGCCTATGATGACTATTTAAGCGTGAAAGACATATACGCTGTTATGTACAGAGCGAAAATCACAACAACCGAGCCGTATGCAAAAAAGAGCGTGTCATGGACGCCGTTATCTGCAGCACTCTCGATTCGCTCCGCCCTCTTCTCGTTAAGACAGGGATTTGAAAATCGCATCAACCGCATATTCCCCGAGCCGCATGCATCTTTTCTTGCGGGTCTGCTGACAGGATCAAGGCGCGGCATTCCCGATCATCTGCTCCAAAATTTTCGCACTGCCGGACTTCTGCACATTGTCGCCATATCCGGCTATAACATCACAATCATCATCACGCTGCTATCCGGCCTCCTGTTTTGGCTGCCTCTTAAATGGCGCTTTCTTCCCCTGACTGCCAGCATTGTTCTGTTCGTTGTTTTTGTCGGCGCCAGTGCTTCGGTTGTGCGCGCGGCAATCATGGGGATACTGGGGCTTTTTGCTCTGCAGATGGGACGTGTCACCAATATTCGCCTGCTCATTCTGTGGACTGCCACCCTTATGACGCTCTGGAACCCGCGACAGTTGTGGCTTGATACGGGCTTTCAGATGTCATTTCTGGCAATTGTCGGACTGGCCGTTTTCTCCGCCCCGCTTCGGAAATGCTTCAAAAAAATTCCGGAAAAATTCGGTATCCGCGAATCTCTCGTAGCGACTATGGCCGCACAAATCAGTACTTTGCCTCTTTCGATCATAAGTTTTGGGCAGATATCACTCATCAGCCCTCTCGCCAATCTTCTCATTGCTCCTCTTATCCCGCTGGCAATGATGTCTGGATGTGCGGGCATCGTGTTGAGCCATGTGTATTTCCCGTTCGGCCAAATGATCAGCTATATAAGCTGGGGGTTTCTGGAGATTATTATTCGGATTGTTCAGCTACTGGCGATGATTCCGTATGCGGCAGTTTCGTTATGAATCAAGCGCCGCGGACAGAATGCCCGCTCTGGAGATTGCAGGAATAGAAAACATTCGTAATACGCCTGCCCGCCGGAGTCAGCCACGGCTGACGTAGGAGGGTAATTCGCTTTCGATCAATTGGAACTACTCAAATCTTCATGAATCTACCAAACATACACAAACACTCTCTGCTTTCCCCATAAAAACACCGGCGTATGGATGGTTTCGCGCGGCTCACGTCCTTTGAAAAAGAAGCCATTCGAGATGACACGCGTTCCGGGCGCGAGTTCTGCGTCAAACTTCTGTTCCAGTCTCTTCATCATGGAAGGCGACAGGTAGAGAAAAATCACATCCGCATCCGACAGATTCTGCGCAAAGAGACTTCTGCAACGGAAATTGACCCGCACACGTGACAGGACAATGCGCAGTATCCCAAGAAGCCAAATGGTGGGAACCACCTCAAAACCGACTGCCCGAATACCGCTCTGGGAGCGCTTCGCTTCAATGAGAAGCCGTGCATCACCCGCACCCAGATCATAGACTGTTTCTCCCGGTTGCAACTTTGCGGCCTGCACCATCGCCCGCACAATGGGCATAGGAGTCGGCACGTAGGGCACCCCCCACCACAAATGAATGAGAAAGGTAAGAGCTATGCCAAAAATAACAACCGTCATGAGCACGATAAGCAAGTCCAGCAGAAAATCGACGGAAGTCATACAGGCAAAGGGCGAGAAATGCGTGACAGCAAAAACCTTCAAGACGCTACAGGAAGTGCCGCATCATTTCAATTGCCGCACAGACCGCACTGCCACCTGTCTTTCTTCAGTGCATGACGATGATGCCAAGGTATGTCAGAAAGGCGCCGGCAAAAATCATGAGTATGCCATGCAAAACCTGCCAAACCGGCGCGTGGAACTTCTCCTCGTCCCATGCAATCAATTCTGCATACTTGTTTGGCCACCAGGCCAAATAAGCGCCTTTTATGAGCTGGATCCAGGCAATGAACACAATAATGCCCTCACCATCTGCCGTTACCATCCACTGCGTGCGCAGGGCCATCCCCGCAATCACAGCCAAGAATGCGCCAAGCAAGCGCACAACCACTTCATCCTTCAGCAACTTTCTGCGCCAGGCAATCGCCTGATCCTCGGCAAAAATCATAGGAAATCCAAACAAGTAGCACAGCAGGCCCGCTGCAATGGAAAAACTGGCAAGAGTCATGGGATGAAAAGGAAGATTGACGAACACTGTAACCTATAGCCTCTCTATTTTCACTACCCGTAAACGAAATTTCGCACTAAAGATATAGAAATGATGGCAAAACGACATAGTTTATACCTAGCTGTAAAGAGAGAGGATCGAAAATTGACATTTAAGCCAAGAAACCCAATAATGCAGCCCCGAGAAGAATGTCGATCTTTCAGTATTGCAGATCATTGTACATTCTGGATTCTCGTATGGCCCTATCGTCTAACGGTTAGGACACAGGATTTTCATTCCTGTAATCGGGGTTCGATTCCCCGTGGGGCTGCCAATTCACTTTCAGAGGTTTGAAGTTCCCTGATAAGCGCATACAGAGGCGATAGTTTTGGTGTTCGCTTATCTAGCAAAACATCGTAAGGCAATTTGTCGGGAAAGATGAGCGACTGAAAGCAGAATTTCTTTTCTACAGGGGCTTGATGCCAGAGTTCGCTGACATTTTCCATGTAGTGCACGCAGTAGTTGATGATGGTCTCTGCGTCGTATGCTTCAACCTTCTTCTCAGTGGAAAAGACAGTGGCCACAGTGAGTTCCTTTTCCAATTCCTGTAGTCGCTCAGTTAGTGCATTGACCACGGCAGGACTCTGCACGTTGTCGGTCATGAGCTTCACAAGGTTTTTCTTTTCCTTCCGCAAATCCAACTCTCTTTGTTGCAGCTCAATGCTTTCTCGGTTGAGTTCCTTGTAACGTTCGTTCCAATCTCGCAGTAGTACAGCACGAAATAGATTGAGCAGCTCCTTTGTGGGATGCAGCTTCTCAAGGAACTTCTCAAATGCTGCATGTGCATCGTGTGCGCTCACACGGAAGTTGCACTCCTTTCGCTCACAGTCGTAGTAGGCGTACTTGTTGCCACCTTTGCCCTCGGAAGCGTAGCCGCGTGCTGGGAGGCCGCATGAAGGGCACAGGATAAAGCGACGCAAAGGAAAAGCAGGGTTCATGCTTTGGCGTGGCAGTTTCACAACCTTCTTGCCGCCATCCAAGACGCGCTGCAATTCGTGCCACTCATCAGCGCTGATTGCTCCTGTGAACTTTGCGGGTATCAATTTGAAGTCTGTCCACTGTTCGCGCATCAGGCCACCATAGACGGGGCTTCTGCATATCTTTGTCCACGTTTGTGGAGTGAGAGAATTGCCTTCTCGGCTCATAAATCCCTTGGCTGCAAGCTCCTTGGCTACCTCAGTGATCTTGTAGATGCCTGTCATCTGTTTGCGCAGTCCGTAGGAAAGAAGCTCCCACTGCTTTTCATCTTGAATGGGTTTCAATGTAGGTCGAAAGATAGCTTTTCCGTCAGATGTCGTTCCTGTTTGCACGTGAGCATTGATAAAGCCTGTTGGTGCAGGACGGCACCAGTAACCCTCCTGCGTCATTTTGATCTCTGCCCCGATGGTGCGCTCGGAACGTATGCGGTTATCCATGCGTGCGAAGATCGCCAGAAAACCCTCCATCGCTTCACCGCTAGGCGTGTCATCTATTTGCTCTGTGGCACTCTCCAAACGTATGCCCAGTCGTGTCAGGTGTGCCTTGATGGCATAGAACGTTGCCAGACCTCCACGCGTAAAACGATCAACTTTCCAAATCACCACTACGCCAATGTCTTTTTTGTGGCGCTCACAAAACGCTAGTGCTTGCGTAAAATCCAATCTCTCTTTTCCTCCATCAGCGCTCTCCGCCAACTCAAACTCATGAAAGAGCTTGTAACCTTTTTCCTTCATGTAGTCGCTGTTTCCCTTTCGCTGACTGGCGATACCTTCACCAGCAAGTTGCCTCTTGGTAGATACCCTCAGGATGGAAACTGCACTGATGCTTCGCACATCAGGACATTCTGGACGCTGGTGTCGTGGTGAACAAGTCATTGTGCTGGCGGTGTAGGAGAGCGCGGGTGTTCTTGGATGTAGCAATCAATCAGTGTGCTGGAGAGTCCGTGCAACGCATCACGCAGCTCTCCCACCTGCTCATCAGTCAGAGGAGTTTTCCCAAGGATGCGCCGACACTCGGTGACACTGATTTTGGACATACAAAAAGCCCGCGAAGAGCCGCAGGCGATAGCCGCACCCTAGCCCTATAGGGACACGAGTCAATGTCCTACATGGCTTCTGTAAGCCATAAAGTGTAATAGGTTGTAGCACTCTTTGCTATGAGCTGTTGCAAGCTATAGCACGATATAACGATCTCTTTTTGGTCTGCACAAAGAGACGTGTGACACCTTCATTGCAAAATCCAAAACAGTGTTTTCGGTAACACAACAGAGACCATTTTCATCAAGGCAAAATGCTCATGCTGTCTTCAATCCAAGGTCAGGTGGGACGAGATATTTCTGTAATCGTGCTTTTGCTTCTGCACCCAGATCAATCTGTGAGGACTCTGAAGCTACTGGTCTTTGATACGAGGAGAACTCCTCATGTCGCTTACGCTCAAGGTACTTGAAAGCCAGATGAGGGTCAGTGGGTATGGCTTTTACAACCGACAGGCGTGCGGCCATTGTTGCGTACATCCGTGCACGCCCTATTTCGTCAGAAAACTCCTCATCTTCTTTCAGTTTCCGATAGTAGGTGTCCTTGGAAATTCTCGCATACAGACAAGCCTCTTCCACGCTCACGTCCAGCTTGAACGCTTCAATGAGTTTCCGTACGACATCGTCTGTCATGACAGTGGGTCTGGGCATGGCTGCATTATATTCCTATTCAGGTTTTAGGCAGCTAAACTGCGCTTTGCATGAAATCCAAAGAAATTGATTGGTGGCATGATAATTATCCAACGGACTTTGCAGTCCTGACCAATGCTTTGGGTGAAGAATGGATTGGAGAAAGCGTGAAAGGATGCATGGGTGCAACCTTCCAAAAGGATTTTCATCGGTTGGGTTGGGCAATCTATCACCCTATTGATGGCAATTTCGATGAGGTAGTGCTGTTGTCCAAGCTGTTGCAGACCTTTGGTCAAGATACAGGGATAAACCCCATCATAGACCAACTCAAGAACATTGAAGGCTACTCAGATGCAATGTTTCACTTGATGGTTGCGTATCAGTTTCATCGAGATGGATGGAACATCAAATTGGAAGTTCCAAATAGAAACAATACTGTTGATTTTCTAGCAACAAAATCAGGTGAGGTTGCACTTGTGGAATGTTCAACAAAGATGGCAAAGGCACCTATGCCATTCAACGACAGGGCGTTTCAGATTGCTACTTCAAGGTTTACACCTCTTTGTGGCTGCTACGTGAATGTACGCTTCGTAGTGAAAACGGATGAAGCCAGTATCGAAGAAGCCCAGCAACTGATCTCAGATAACACGCAAAAACTGCGTGGATTGGAGGGTGCAATTACCATTGAGACGCCAAATGTCAGGTTT
>CALMES010000033.1 GCA_937863435.1 uncultured Candidatus Peregrinibacteria bacterium | reverse complement strand
TCGACCAATTGCACCGATTCAGCGTTGACTATCGGATCGTATATCCGACCTGCAACGGTATCAGCATAGTTCTTTGTCGACAGATAGCGCGTAGTATTAACACCAGACACGCTCGCCACGGCCTCGACCAGTACGCACCGTATCGCGGTTTGATCTGTTAGCCAATCTGTAAAACTTTCCTGTCCTGATGCTTTGAATACATCCCCGCTTAACTCCGTAACGGCCATGCTGCCAGTGACAGGAGCCGACACAACAACGCCGGAAGCGGAAAATATATCTCCGCCAGATTCGATTGCGGAAAGGCCGCCAGATATGACAGGTCCGCCGCTTGCCGCAAATGTGTCTGATACTGATTCGTCAGCAGATAAAGAGCCTGTAATTAATACCGATCCAGTTGCAGAAAAGGAATCGCCACCGGTTTCAGTGGCGTAAATATCGCCCTGCACAATAACCGATCCAACACCTGAAAATGAATCAGAACCGGACTCCGTAGACACCAATGAACCGCTTACGATTACAGCTCCTGAAGCGCTCAATGAATCGCTTCCGCTTTCTGTGGCTGCAAGAGCGCCAGACGTTAATGGCCTGATCGCAATCGTGTCATATACTTTTGATGCGCCGGTTCCTGATGTCGTGAATACATCAGGGTCTTCGGTTGCAGTATTGTTGTTGCGCCGAGCACTTATACATTGCGCAAAAGTCGTTCCAGACCCACTGCTAGTTTGCGTCAGGTTCGTGTAACTTGTCGGGCCGGATGATACCGTCTGCGTTGTCGACGTGTGGCACGTTGCAAGCCACAGCGTATCCAAAGCACCCCAACTTGGTGAAAGCGATGGGGGGTCAGCAGTTGTTCCGCTTGTAATCGATCCAGCAGTACCGGCAACAATGCCGGAAATTATGCCAGCCCACCCGGAAATCCTGTAACACTGAGCCGCCGCTGATTCCGCTGCGCTTGTAACAAAGTCAACGGTTCCGCCGCCTTCACTACCAGACGCTACTTTTGCATACGCTCCGCCGGTCAATGCTGTTCCGTTAGCAAGCGTATAAAGCTGCGTCCATCCTGCCGGTGTCGTTACAGTGGCAGCTCCGTCATTGGTAAAAATAACAATTAATGCATCGCCAGCGTTGACTGATGCAGGCATTGACACCGCATGCGCCGTTGTATCTGACGCAAACGTTGTCTCTGTTACTGACTCAATGACAGGGAATGCCATACTTTACGTTATTAAGCGTGTGTAATCGTTGCTGAGCTAATGGTTACAGTTTGTCCGGCGGTAATGCTCACAGAGTCAAGATTAATGTCTGATCCAGACGTGCCTACCGTAAGACCAGTAACAATGTCGGTTCCGCCGCTTGCTGTTCTTATCCTAGCTGCTGCGGCAGTGCCAGTGTTATCCGCGCTGGTATCAGATCGCGGGAATCCAGAAAGCGTTAAGATACCACCTGACGCTCCAGCCGCAATTGGGTTACCCAGCGCTATTGTTGCAAGCACAGTACCCATTGCAGAAGTACCTATTTCCAATACAGCCGTTGTTCCTGCTGCCGTTGTTACTGCATCGAGCCGTGCATTTTTAACTGCTGTCGTATAATTAACTGCCATTTTTAATCCTCCATTATTAAGCTAATTTTGTCTTGCTGCGGTCGCTCCATTGTTGATCTTTCGATGTTTCGCGGTTCGATTTGGCGATAATTTCCGCATTCTGCCGGTTCGTGATGTCGATTACCTTAATCATGTCGCCGGTTTGCCGGTTCTGTTCTTCACGTAACTTGGTAACTTCCTCGCGCAGCTTTTTAATCTCATCGATTGCCGATGATGGCACGATTGCTTCTGCCCGATGCACCATTGCAAGCCCTGTTCTGCTTACAAAATCAGTTCCAACCGCAAAAGATGGCAGATTGTTTTTTCGTACAAACGCTTCAATATCTGCAATAGAAATTCCGGTTACCTGAGCCAATCTCGCCGAAGAGATTCCGTTAGCGACAGCGGCTTTATAGATAGCCATCGGATCGTTTGTGTGGGCAGACACAAAATCACGAATTTGCTGATCGGTAACGCTTGCCCCACCCAATGATTGATTAACTGGCGCTATGTTGTATCCAGCAGCAGATAATTGACTGCCAGAAACGCCATACTGCGCAGCGGCACTGGCCACTTGATCAGGTGTTAATCCAGGGTTTGCTGACAAATAAGAGCGGATTTGATCTGTCGTGATACCAGGGTTGCCTGATCCGCTCAATACGGCGGCCTTAATCTCTCTCAGCAGATCGTTTGTGGTTTTGGTTCCGCTGTTGATGTCGATCAGATTCGACACGCTATCATCAAGCTTTGTAAGCTGGCTTTGCAGTAAATCAACTTGCGAGAGCGCAGATTTTTCTGCATTTTGCAGCACGTTCTGAACCAAGCCGAAGTCACTTTGATACGCCGCTCCGGATGCGTTATAGACCTGACTCGCTTTTAAGAAATTCTGCGCAACTTGTGGCAATTGCGCTAATGCATTTTGATCGCCTGAACCGGCCTGTGCACGCACTTGATTGAACTGGTTGCGCGCTTCTTCTAGTCGTTGTTGAGGTGTGAGCGGAGACAGATCACCAAGCAGCAAGCCATCACGAGCGCTTTTTATGTTTGTCGCAAGTTGGCTAAATGCGCTGATATTATTTTGTAGTGCTCCGCGCTCTTTCTGATAGGTTGATGTCAATTCGTTGCGAATATCCAGGAGGCTGCGTTCATGATCAACCAGTGTTCCTGTCGTCCCGGTCAATTGCGTTCTGATCTTGTCAAGCTGATCGAATGAACCGGCTAGATTAAGCAAGCCAGCGTATTGCTCAGTCGTTATCCCTCCAGCTTGTCCGACACTCTGAACCAGCTTCACGAACTCACCGCGAGTAATGGACGCAGAGAAACCAAGTTTCTTCATTTCCGGGTCAAGCTGCTCAAACAGAATCCGCGTTTTTTCAGTATCACTCAGGAAGTTATCCATGAAGAAACCGATTTTTTGAGATGCCGCATCGACGCCACCGAGTTGATCGATCAGTGTTGTGCGTGCGGCGATCTGCATCCCCAATATTGCTACGTTCGCCTCGTTAAGCGAACGGCCTGTAGATATTGCGGCCTGTTCCAGCACTTTAAATTCTTGCCCAAGGCGCGAGAATGTTTGCGTTGCCGTTTCGCTGCTTTTCCGGAACGAGTCAATAGACGGCATCAGCGCATGAACCATTTCATCGGAAATGTTCGCTATTTCCTGATTGATCTGCTCATCCGTCAGAGCTTTGCCGCTCTCGGAAATTAGATTGATCTGATGATGGAAATCATTAAGAGGCT
>CALMES010000032.1 GCA_937863435.1 uncultured Candidatus Peregrinibacteria bacterium | reverse complement strand
GCCAGTATAACAATAGACGACATAAAATTGATATTTAGGGTGCACATGACTAGCGAAGTACGAGGTACGAATTACGACTTTCTCATCATTCATAATTCGTAATTCTTGATTCGTAATTCGTTCATGAAATGATTGTAATCAGCTGATCAATCTACTGCATTATTGCTATCGTACTAGCGTGCGGATTACCAAACACTTCCAGCAAGCCGGGGTTCATTACCGATGCCGCATCAACAGACCGGCAATCGTAACACACGCCTGTCTCACTCCCCTTTCCAAAAGCGGCTGCACCGGTATCGGGTTCGTTGCGACGCAGCAGAGAAATGCCACTCAGTGGCTTTTTGTCAGTGGGCTGGAGTTCCTTCTTGCTGCTGTTCCAGCGGTAAAACTGACCGTCTTTGCGAACGTAGGCGATCTCTTTGTTTGGGTTGAAGACAGAGAGGGTGTCGAGAATTTTTTCCATTTTTACAGCAGATGGCGCGATATAGCGGTACTGCTTGAGCTTCAGTTGCGGGTTAATGCGGTGTGTGGCTGCTTCGACCGTGCGTTCCTCGTTGTTGGTAATAATGGTATCGATGAAAATCTCGAGTGGGCGTGGCGCTCTGTTGGCTGGCTGTGGAGATTGATACGTGCTCACGAGTGCTCTAGCAGCGGCTTTGGCAGTCTTTTTCTGCTCGATCCACTTTTTGGCAGACAAGAAATACGCATCACCCAGCGTCGTACGCTCCGGGTGCGGCATAATTGCCACAACGTTTCCCTGTGGATTGCAAATGCCGGCAATGCCGCCCGTCGATCCGTTGGGCGTTACAGGTGTCTCTGCGGATACATTTGCATTGGCATCGCAGTAGCGGAATGCAACCTGGTCGTTTTCCTCGAGTGCCGCGATAAGATCCGGATCTTTTGTGACAAATCTTCCCTCGCCATGGGCAATCGGAATATGCATGGCACCCGTCCAGTTGGATGTTGCGCATCTGTCTTTAGCGCATGACGGAGTGATCCAAATCCATTCGCTGAGAAAGCCAGGTGACACCCACTCGTCCGCTTGCCTGATGGCATTGTGGGCAAGCGACATGCGCAGCCTGTCGCCCAGCGGCACCAGTCCGCTTTCAATGAGCACCTGTGCCCCATTGCAGTTGCCGATGATCACCTTTCCCTGTTCGGCTTCGGTATGAAGGAACTGGAAGAGCGGATCGCGCGCGGCAACCATGCCTGAGCGGCCGCGATCTTCGTAGCTGAAACCCGCACCGAAAAAATACCCGTCACAGTGTTCCAGCTTTTCATGTGAATCATTCCAGCGGAACAGGAATGCATCGAATCCGCAGCGGCGGAGAACCTGAAGATTATCGATTTCTCCGTTACTGCCGGGAAAGAGAGGAACAGCGATGCGAGGACGAGGCGTCATGAATGGAGAATACAGGGAGGAATAATCAAGAGACAAGAGACAAAATTCGAAGAACTAAAAGCGAAATTCGAGTCAAGTTCGAATTTGAAAGTTCGAAACTCTAATTTGTTTCGTATTTGGTTCTTTGATCTTCGTTCTTCCTAAACCGTCATCACTTCTGCCTCCTTCTTTTTGGCCAGTTCTTCCACCAGGACATTGGCATCGTCGACATGCTTCTGCAGGTCTTTCTCGGCACGCGCCTTTTCGTCTTCGGCATCCTCCTCCGAGAGTGCCGTATTTGCCTCCTGGCGCAACTGACGGATTTTGATTTTCGTCTGCTCGGCAAGCTGGCTCACCACTTTTTTCAAATGCAGGCGGCGTTCTTCGGTCATCGGCGGAAAATTGAGACGGATCACGACACCGTCGTTTACCGGATTGCTGCCGATATCTGCCTGCTGGACGGCCTTTTCAATCGCGCTTAAGACGGATTTGTCCCAGGGCTGAATGACCATGGAGCGCGCATCCTGAATGGAAATGCTCGCGACAGCCTTCATTTCCATCATCTGGCCATACGCTTCGACCATAATGTGCTCGACAAGCGATGCGTTGGCGCGGCCGGTCTGCAGCCGAGAAAACTCTTGCTTCAGGTGTTCAATCGCTTTCTGAAATTCCTGCTGATAGGTGGTAATGGCGGGATTGGTCATTTGGATAGATAGTAGCAGATTTGTTGGGGTAATGGGAAGAATTGGAGGCGAAGTACGAATTACGAATCGCGAATTACGAAAGTCCGAAATTCGTACTTCGTGCTTCGTAATTCGAAATCTCAATCTAATCCTTCACAAGAGTGCCGATTTTCTTGCCTTGTGCAGCAGCCAGAAATGCTCCTTTTTTCTCGAAGTTGAACACTACAATCGGCAGATTCTGCTCGCGGCACATGCTGAAGGCGGACTGATCCATTACTTTCAGATTTTTTTCGATCGCCTCCTGGAATGACACAGTGTCGTATTTCTTTGCCTGCGGGAACTTGTTCGGATCTTTGTCGTAAATACCATCGACGTTGGATGCTTTCAGAATGATATCACATTCCAGTTCCAGCGCGCGCAGTGCGGCAGCGGAATCCGTTGTAAAGAAAGGGTTACCGGTCCCGCCTGCACAAATGACAATGCGGCTCTTTTCCAAATGACGTTCCGCTCTGCGGCGGACGTACGGCTCAGCCAGTTGCGGGACGTCGACGGCAGAACACACGCGTGTGACAGCTCCCATTGCTTCGAGTGATGACTGCAGAGCCACAGCGTTCATGATAGTGGCAAGCATGCCCATAGCGTCGCTTGCCGTGCGCTCGATGCCGCTTTCGGTTGTATCGCGGTAGCGCCAGATGTTACCGGCACCGATGACGACCACAATCTGGACGTTGGTTTTAGCGACTTCCACAATTTGAGCGGCTATGGCGTGCAGTTTTTTATAATCAAAGCCGAATCCGTCGTCGCCTGAAAGCGCTTCGCCGGAAATCTTGAGCAGGATGCGTTTGTAGGTTGTCATACAAGTTAGGATTGGGGGGAAGGAGGTTCCTCGCTTGATGGTGGAGGAGGAGAAGAGGGTGACGGAGCAGGGGGTTCAGCCGGTGTCGATGGAGATGCTGGTGTCTGTGATTGTACAGGATTTCCGGGTGTTGTCTGCTCTGGCTTTTTGGCCTCAAACATCGTCATGAACTTCTTCCAGAGTTCCTTGAGTGCCTCCATCCCCTCTTTGCACACCTGGCCGATGCTCTTCTCGCCTCGGGACAACGGCCCGACAAACGGCACATCTGCGTAAAGTCCATTGGCGGCGTTGATGAAGCCAATCAGGTTTCCGGCCACGATCACCAGTATCAGATAATGTCCCAGCATCGGAATCGTCCAGATGGGAATGCTCAGAATAAACAGAATCATCGCCTGCTTGCTGTGGTAGCGGATGAACGGCGAATCTTTACGCGCGAAGAAGAGAATCACCGACAGAATCCACACGTAGCTGAGTGCGGCCATGTCTTTATTGTCTTTGATGTCTTTCTGCTTTGCCTCTGCGTCGTTTGGAGGAAGTGTGTCCATTGGCAGCAGTATACCATAGCAATCGTTTGTTCCACATTGATTTGATTGTAGATGGCTACGCAGTTATTTCTTTGCGTGGTTACCTGAATAGGAGTCGAAATATTTGTTAGAACTGATATTATGGCTTATTTAAGAGGAAATTATTGATACATCTCGTTGTAATGTGGGAGTGGTGTATTAACAATGGTCGAACTCAATATTTTGGCTTAATAATGCCAAAATAACGCATTGAAAATTACCATATTTTAGCTGGTGCCCTGGACAGGAGTCGAACCTGTGACCTCGACCTTAGAAGGGTCTTGCTC
>CALMES010000031.1 GCA_937863435.1 uncultured Candidatus Peregrinibacteria bacterium | reverse complement strand
GGATCATGGCCTATAGGCCCAACCACGATGACAGTAGGATCAACAGCACAGTGGCAGCCGACAAACTTTTACCCGAAGCAGAAATTGACCACAGCCGCAACATTCACATCAGGAACAGGTGTAAGCGCAACCAACTCTTGCGGCCTCACATGGGTTTATGGTGTCCCGGAGGATATTGACAGTCTTGTACCGCTCGAAATACCTGACGGTCAGGTATTACGAAACAGATCGGTAAGAGCCTTTGCAATAGGCGCATAACCGACCAAAGGGGGCGAGCCGGCCCCCTCTAACTTTATTTAGGAGGATGTATGCAGGGCCAGACACAGGAAGTAGGATCATACAAGAAACTCGGAAACGTGGAGATGACCACGCGGCGCATGTTTGTTGACGGCGATCTGCGGATATTCGAGACCATTCAGGGCGATTATGTTCTCCCCAATGGTGAGTTTATCAAGGATAAGAACCTGTTCAATATCCTTCCTCCACCCCACAAGGATACTGCCTTGGCATGGTGGGAGAGGACATTTGGCGAGGACGGACAACCGACCGTGACCGGTAAAAAGGCGAAATAAATGGCCGGGAGCATCACCCTTGAGATAGACGGCGACATTGAAATATCCCTCCCCATCGGGCATGTGACAGGGTTTTGCATCAGGTGTCCGAAGTGCGGAAATATCTACACTCAGGAACCGTTTGATTTCGGCTACTGTCCGGTATGCGGGTATAAGAAGGAGACAGGCAAATGAGCGCGAGCCAGAGATCGGTACTGATCGCGGCAGGGATTAAGAAGGCCGGACGGTCAGGGCAGTCCATCACCCTCACCACCGAGTTTGACGAAATTCTCCGTGACATGACGGAACGGTATAACATTCTTGCAAAGTCAGACACGGGAACGACAACTGCGGATACCGCATATATTACTATGCCTACGGATTACAGCGACAGGCGCTTTATGACGGTTGACTCCTACGAAATGATCTGGATGGACCCGGACGACTATCTGAAATGGTCTAAAACAAATACCGATGTTGCCGCATTGCCGGTACGGTATACCGTCGTCAGGGAAGATTCGAAGATTTATCTGCAAAACAAGCCGTCAGGGGCATGGACATACTATTTCTACTATTGGGGCATCCACCCGGCATCAACAGGGGACACTTACACACACCTTCTCGAAGATAAGTATGAGGAAGCCATTATTGCGGGCATTGCCTACAAGTGCTGTGAACGGCTGAAAGATTGGGACGCTGCGGCAAAATGGAAGGGTGACTATGAATCCATCCTTTTAAAGAAGGCAGCAAGAACAAAGAGGCTGAAAGTGTCGGTACATTCTAACTTTTGGGGACAGATGGGATAATGGCGAAAGAATGGTCCTTACTGCTCAAGTTTGACAAGTCAGGGTTAGCAACCGACAAAAACGGGGCTGACATCCCCGATGGCATGCTTCAGACTGCCGCCCACTGTAGTTTTGACAAGGGAGTGTTGGAAGTGGCTCCGGGCAGAACGGCAAAATACACGCAGCTTGAGTCAGGGGCCGCCGTAGATGGAATTTTCCGCTCCTTTGATAACTTGGGTAACAAAGATACTTTAGTCGCGTGTAATGGGAAAATAAAGTACGATACGGGGGTAGCATGGGGGGACCTACAGACAGGATTAACGGCAGGGGTAGACTATGATTGGGTCAACTGGCAAGAAAGAACCTTCATCATCAACGGAACGGACGATGCCTATGAATTCTACCCGCGAACCAACGCCATTCAGAAAGCAGGACTGGAACCGCCGAGATTCTACAAGAAGGTTGCGTATTTTGAGACTGACGAAACGATAAACACGGGTTCAGGCATTGAAGTTGATACTGTCTATTTCAGACCAACGGAGAGGACAGGGAGTAACAGGAGATCTCTCAAGATAACGGCAGGGGCAGGGGCAACCGTTTCAGGCTATGTTACCTATGCTTCCGCACAGGATTTTTCGAAGTTCCCGAATGGCGGGAGTGTATCAGATAACGACTTTATCTGCATATCGGTATTTCACAGGACGCGGGCCTATGTGAGTTCAATATCGATAGACTTTTACACTTCATCCGGCAATTACTACAGGGCAACAATCGACCCGACTGAATTAGACGCTGTTTTACAGAGAGATAACCAATGGACTGATATAAAGATCAGGAGATCGCGGTTTGTAGCCACCGGGACACCGGCATGGAACAGCGTAGCACGTTTTTATGTAAACCTCACCGGAGTAACAGGAAGCGCGGTAGTCAACTTTGATAACGTATACATCAAAAATGCTCCTATCCTTGCCACATCCTACGGAAAGGTTATCGAGAACTTTGAGGGAGCAACGGCAGATTGGACAACCGATTTTAACATTTCAAACAACATGGACTACCGGTATATCAAGCAGGGGACAAAGAGTCTTAAACTTGTCAGGACAGGGGCATCGAACACAGCCTACAAGACCGTATCGTTGAACCTTGCCTATCATATCGATGGTGTAGCCTCTCCCACATCCGATGAAATAACGTGTTGGGTCTATTGCACAAATACGGCAAACCTCACGAATATCAAACTCCGTCTTTATTCTGACACAGCCACACCGAAACATTTTACCTACATCTTTACCCCTGGGGGAACAGGAGGATTAAACAGTTCATCTTCGGGCGTTTGGAGTAAGTTACTGATAGCAAAAGCAGCTTTTACCGACACCGGCACAGCCGATTGGAGCGCGATTGTCAGAATTGAGATCGAGGCCGACACAACCGGCGCATGCACCATGTACTTTGACGATTGGAAACTTGAGGAAAAGTCTGCTGAGAAGTCAATCGCCACGATGGAAACAACCGAAGCATGGGTATGGAGCGACGAGGGGAGTTTCAACACCAACAAGGATTATAAGGTTCAGGGAAACACCTCCATATATATCAAATGTCCTGCTAAAAAAAGTTACAGTGCAAGTTTGGCTGTGGCAACTGATCTTACCATATTTGGAGCAACGGAAACATCCACCGACGATGATTACATCTGCTTTTATATGAAGTGGAACCGGTTCAAGACCATACAGAAGATCGAGATATGGTTTGATATAAACGACGGTGATTACGGGGATGCGATGTTTTACGAGATAACACCCGAAGAACTTGTAACCCGCCTGAACATGACCGGACAGAAAGCCAACAAGATAGACAACCTCTGGCTCTATATGGAAGTGCAGAAAAGCAAGTTTACCCGTGTTGGAACCGCAGCAAAGACATGGGCTGATGTTTTTGCCGTGAAGTATGTTGTCTACGGGGCAAGCAAAGGTAATCCGGTAACAGTATGGTTCGATGACCTTCACATGAGAAGGAGAACGGGCCTCACGGGTATCTATCAGTTTGCAACCTGTTTTGTGAACAGCAACAATGAACCTTCCGGATTATCAGAGTGGAGCGACGAGGTAGAACTTTCAGGCTCACGGGCGGTATTGTCCCTTCTTCCAGTGTCTCAGGACGCTTCCGTTATCGGACGATGGATATTCCGCAAGGGCGGTTCATTAGGGAGTGAAGCGCGGCTCGATGAGATTATATGGGACAACACGACAACAACCTACTATACGGGCATAGAGGATTATGAGACAGGCATTTTAGCAACAGATGACAGCATACCGCAGGGCACTATCCGGTTTCCTTCCATAACCAAGTTTGGGCCGTCCTACAAGAACCGGCTCACCGGATATGGCGACGCGGCTCACCCTGAATACCTCTATTTCACCAATAGCGGGTACTGGTATGCATGGAGCGAGTTGCAGGCATGGAAATTTGATTCAAAGATCCTGGATGTTTGGACTGATGATGATGTTCTGTTTGTCAACACTCTTACCGGAATACGACGCATTAGGGTAGACCTTGCAGAGATAACGGCAGACGACATTGAGGAAATAGGCGTTGTCAAGCACTCCATGGGTCCATGGGCTTCATGTGACGTGGAAGGCTCACGGGCATTTGTAGGTTATGACGGAGTGTATCTGATGTCTGGCTCACAGGTAACAGGGCCGATCAGTGATGCCATAGAAGATAAATTTACAGGGAGCACGTACAGCCATGCGTACACGAAAGCCATTTACCGGAACAAACATTTATGGTTATCCGTCAAGGCTGCTTCAGGCGGGGCAAGGAGCTTGCTCGACTGTTACCTTCCCGAGCAGAAGTGGAGAACCTCAGATTACACGGTATGCTGTTTCTGCATCTTCAACGGTCCCGGTGACGCAGGGGAACTGTACGGTGCCACCACAAACGGCTACGTTTACCAGCTTGATACCGGATATGCCTCTACGATGGAAGTTGTGACCAAGGATTATCAGATTACCGATAACCCCTTCGAAGAAGTTCTCTTGAAAGAAATATGGGTAAAAGGCAGGAGCGCAGAGGCAAACGCGGGAGCAATTAAAATTCAGTTCAGAATTAACCAGACGCTCAATACATCCATCACTAAAACCTTTCCTTCAACCGGACACATTGCGACGGTCTACACCACGTATTTTGAGCAACTCATGGGCGTAAACGACTATCTGAAGGGTTCAAAGATCGGCTTATCCATTTCGCCGTCAGTGGCAGGGAAGCACCTTGCGATTGAGGCCATTTTACTGAAAGGGGAGATTACCGGACTGCCCCTTACCTTAGAGGGATGATGAAGGATGAAAAAGACATCGGTTTTGGCACTGGCAACGGTTTTTCTGCTTGCTTCGGTCTGCTTTGCAGGGGAGAGAAATATGATACGCAACTTTGACAAGAACGGATTGAAAGACCTGAACAACCAGTTAAAGAAGCAGGAAAAACTTATCAAGAAGTTGCAGAAGCAGTTAGGGCAATCGGGGGCTTCGACAACCACAGTTCAATCAACCGAGGATTTTGTCAGCGAGACCGTCCTTGACAGCGCGGGAACGGTTATCAACACTGTTCCAGCCGTAGG
>CALMES010000030.1 GCA_937863435.1 uncultured Candidatus Peregrinibacteria bacterium | reverse complement strand
GACGGAAACGGAATCTTGATTTAACAAGCTCAATTAACCTGGCGGCTTTCTCGTATCGGAAGGCCGCCTTTTTCATGCAAAAAATCAAAGGAGGAATTTCTTATGAAAGAATTCTGGAACACGTTACAACTTGTTTTGTCCGCAATCGGAGGCTGGCTTGGCTACTTCCTTGGTGGTTGCGACGGCCTGCTTATCGCACTGCTGATCTTTGTCATCTGCGACTACATCACCGGCGTCATGGGTGCGATCAGCGACAAAAAGCTCTCCTCGGCGGTCGGCTTTCGCGGCATCTGCCGCAAGGTGCTGATCTTCATTCTAGTCGGCATCGCAAACGTCATCGACATCAATGTACTCGGACAGGTTGGTGTCCTGCGGACGGCAGTCATCTTCTTCTACATCTCGAATGAAGGCCTGTCCCTGATTGAAAATGCTGCCCACCTTGGACTTCCAATTCCGGGAAAGCTGAAGGAAGTACTGGAGCAGCTGCATAACCGTGATGAAAAAGACACGGATAAGGAGGAAAAATAACATGGCTATAAAAGGAATTGACGTATCGGTATGGCAGGGTGCGATTGATTTTAACGCTGTCAGAAACAGCGGAGTTGACTTTGTGATCATCCGCGCAGGCTACGGTACAAGCTCAAAAGACAAGTACTTTGAAGAAAATTACAGAAAGGCAAAAGCTGCCGGGCTTCATGTCGGTGCATACTGGTACAGCTATGCAGACAGCTTCTCCGAGGCTGCACAGGAAGCAGAAATGTTCCTGTCTACACTTGCCGGGAAACAGTTTGACTATCCTGTTTTCCTCGACATAGAGGAAAAGAAGCAGATTGAAGGCGGGACTGATTTCTGCTCCGGACTGATCAAGACCTTCTGCGACAGGCTGGAGGCTGCCGGATACTTTGCCGGATTTTATACCTCTGCATCTTTCGCTGGGTCTGTCGTGACGGATGCTGTCCGCAAACGTTACTGCTACTGGTGCGCCCAGTGGGCCGATGCCTGCAGCTATGAAGGCTCCTGCGGAATCTGGCAGCACAGCTCCAATGGCTCCGTTCCCGGCATCAATGGCCGTGTGGATATGGACTGGTCATATCAGGACTTCCCGACAGTCATTATTGGCGGCGGGTTTAACGGATACTCAAAATCAGCTGACGATACTCCTACTCCGGTCGCTTCAAAAACCGTTGATGAGCTGGCTCATGAATTGCTCGCTGGGAACTGGGGCAACGGCGAAGATCGGAAGAACCGCCTCACTGCTGCCGGTTATGATTATGATTCCGTGCAGTCCGAGGTGAACGAGCTATGCGGCGTCCATAATAAACCTCAGCCTGTTTATTATACCGTGAAATCAGGCGATACGCTCTCTGCCATCGCCCGCCAGTACGATACAACTGTTTCTGCTATCCAGTCCATGAACAGCTCACTGATTCAAAATGTCAATATGATTCTGGTCGGCTGGAAGATCAGAGTGAAATAACCATCATCCAGTTTCTCGCCTGCGAGTGTTCCTTTTTTGGAATACCCGCAGGTTTTTTTTATTTTCTTCCGCTCAAATCACCTGTTCATCTCCAGTGGGAAATTGGAGGTGGATAAGTTATGACAGACAATAATATAAGTGCTCCATCTGGATATTTCACACAGGAGCGCATTCAGGGAGATCTTGACTACAAAAGAGCTCAGGCCATCGCGAAAACGATGCTTGATTCCGGGCTCATATCCGTTGCTGAATTCAACAAATTAACCGCCATCAATCGAGAAACTTTCTCTCCTTTGTTCGCGGAAATATATCCGAAAAATGCTTGATGTGTAGACGCTTTAGAGTGATGTATAGACATGCGAAAGGAGGAATGAGGCTTTGAAGAAAGTCACGAAAATAGAAGAAAATAAAAGCCCGCAGGCCGCTGGGAAGAAACTCCGCGTAGCTGCCTACTGCCGCGTCAGCACAGGCTCTGACGCACAGGCCGAGAGCCTTGAGGCTCAAATTAACCACTATGAAAATTACATCAATTCACGCAGCGATTGGGAGTACGCTGGCGTCTATTACGATGAAGGCATTACCGGCACAAAAAAGGAAAAACGTCCGGAGCTTAAGCATATGCTTGCAGACTGCAAAGCCGGAAAGATTGATTTTATCGTTTCGAAGTCGATCAGCCGTTTTTCTCGTAACACTGCAGACTGCCTTGAACTGGTACGAAAACTCCTCACCCTGAATATTCCTGTTTATTTTGAAAAAGAGAACATCAACACAGGTTCGATGGAAAGCGAGCTTTTCCTGTCTATCCTGTCCAGCATGGCTGCTGACGAATCCCTTTCCATTTCAGAAAACAGCAAATGGTCAATCCAGAACCGGTTTGAAATAGGAACTTTCAAAATCAGCTACCCGCCCTACGGATATGACTGGAACGGTGATCAGATGGTGATAAACCCCAAACAGGCAAAAACCATAAAACAGATTTTTACCTACGCCCTCTCTGGACAAGGTACTAGTGCTATCGCGCGGAGACTGAATGAAGATCAGGTGCCTACTAAGAAAGCCGGACACTGGAACGCCACC
>CALMES010000029.1 GCA_937863435.1 uncultured Candidatus Peregrinibacteria bacterium | reverse complement strand
CCGCTGTATTTTTCCAAGGCGCGCAAAAACGCGCTGTTTTGTAAGATAATCCCGAGAGCATCTTTCCCCCGACCGCTCGGTGAGTTGATTGTCGATGTTCCGACTAACGTTGCCATTGCAAACCTCCAAAGTATAAAAATTTAAGTGCGTAAATTATACGCGTTGCTTGTGCTAATTCTGCGCGGCGGCGAGCCCTTCGTTGACATGCTTCATAATGTCACTTCTTACACCCGCACCAATCGCCGTATGTGGCTTTGCCGATGATGGCGTGCCGTTTTGCGATTGCTTATTGTCGCTCGAATCGCCCGCTTTACCCGGTGCTTTTGGCATTGCATCCAAAAGCGCTTGAGCGTTCGTCGGGTCTGCTTGTAAAAGCTTGGTCCATCGCTCGACTTCCGCCGTGTTTTGTGCGGGAATTCTGCCGTCCGCTTTCGCCTTGTCAATTGCCGCCGCGATTGTCGCCGCTTGATCCGCCTTTGACTTCTCCTGCGCCGCCGTGTCCTGGTCAGCAAATCGCTTGCTTAGCGCTTCGAGCATTTCGCTCTGTTTTGCAAGCTGAGCTCTCAGCTCTGCATTCTCGCGCTTGTCATCGCCGCCTTCTGTTTTCTTCGTCGGCTCTTCATCTTTCTTTTCTTCGCCGCCGACTTCCACGTCCGGCACTGTCTCTATCACTTGCTTGGCTTTCGCCAGTTGGTCATCACTCAGACCGATCGCTGCCATCAGCCCGGTGAGCATTGCTCTGAATTTCATAAAAAGTACTCCATAATTTTTGTGGCACTATTGCCGTTCGCCGTCAATCACACCGCGAAAATACGGCACGTAAGTCCCTATAAAACGCATAACCGTGAATGAATAAAAACCGCAAAACACCACCTTAATTTTGTAACGAACATTTAATCACGGAGGGCACATGCCATTTTTTTTGTTATCCGAAATCAAGCCGCTCATACCCGAGCCATTGTGGCAAAAGTTGCAGGAAAACAGCGAAGCACGATTCGACCAAATCGAGCCACTCGTCAATGAGATTATCATCAACGACGGCGGCATCGAAAACCCCGCCGACATAGCCGACTCTCCTCAATGGGTACGCACACCCGCAGCATGGCTCACGACATACCTCGCCGATCATCTTACAACCGGCAAGTCAAAAGAGTACTATGACAAGGTCCTTGGGGACTACAACCGGGCGCTTGAAATACTCAAGTCGCGGAGGCCTGTCATCAGCAGCACAGCTACGTCCGGGCTCGGCACAATAGGGGGGCTGTACAATGGGGACATTTGAGGATAATTGGGAGTTATTGGTAAGCACACTCAAGACAGCCGCAGCCACACTACAAGTACCCGAGTATGCAATTGAGGAAGGGAAGAACGAAGAGCCAACGTCCGCGCCATTCGTATGGGTGTACTGCATACCGGCAGTGAAGCGCGTAGGTGAAAGCGGCGGCAAGCTCCGCCGGATGAACGTGAGTGTATTCTGCGGCTCGACCGGCACCGACCTTGCATCAGCAATGAAGTCCGCTCTCGCTCTCGCCGAGCGCGTAGAGACCTCACTCGAAAACGTCAAAGGGTTCATAACCTTTGACATCAAGTATGACGACATGTACTCAGACAAAACAGTTGTTGAACTTACTGGATCAATGAGCTATGCCAAAAGTTAGAGCAAATCAAATGCCTCTGTCCAAGCAGATAGAGGTCGGCAAGTTCGCCGCAGCAAACAAAAACATGCCACTCACGGAGGTAGTTGAGCACTTCGAGCGCAAGTGGAACTACGACCAAGTCGTGCGCGCCGCCCGGAAGTACAAAGAGGGCAAGCTGACCATCAAGCACGTCACCAAAAAGAAGTCCAAGCAGACCAAAGAAACAGCGGCGCTCAATTCTGTCGATGAGCTCTTCGACAAACAACTCAGATACGCGCTCGCACAGCTCGACACCGATACCGAAGCTCCTGCCGTCGAGCGCGTAGCCGCCCTGCACAAGTTGCAGCAAATGATGCTGATATCACACATGAAGCGCGCCGACGCAAATATCGTCGCAAGCATCATTCGTCGCTTCATCCCCGACGCATCAGACTCCGACGTGGTGAAAGTTTACAGTGAGGAGGTAGCCAAATGCAAGAATTCTCGCTAATCGAGCACAACCTGCCCGAGTTCAAAGCAGAAGTCGAAGCAGCAAAGCTTCTACAACCAGCCGCGCCCTGGCCAAAAAAGCAGTCCACCCCGGAAGCGGTAGCAAAGCGTATCGCCAAGGCGAAGGATGACTTTTGGTATTTCGACAAGGTGTATTTCCCGAAAGAGATGTATCGCCAAGGGTATTACGCGCCCGGAAAGTTTCACAAAAAGCTTTTAAAGCATGCGTTCACTCCGGGTGTTCAGGTCGTTCTCGGGGCGCGTGACTGCGGCAAGACCGCGACCTTTAAAAAAATACTCGTTTGGGCACTCCTCACGGGAAGAATAACGTTTGCAGGCACGTACAGCGAGAACCTTCCCATCGCGCGGGGAATACTCGACAACGTAGAGAAGCTCATTACAATCAACCCGCGCATTACAAACGACTACCAGATCAGCATCATAACCGACGACAAGGACGTGCTTCAGTTTCGCATAGCGGGCGAGAGCCAAATACGCACAGTGCGCACGTATTCAGGCGGGCGCTCTCTTAAAGGAGCGTCTGAGATTTTCGACCGCCCAGAGTTTCTTCTTTGCGACGACATCGAGACCCGGCAGTCGCCCATGGAAGACGAGCAAGTCGAGGCACGCATAAATGAGCTCAAAGAAGCATACAAATCCCTGTGGGGCAATGGCACCGCCGTTGTACTTGGAAATAATTTTGACCGGCGGTGCGCGCTCAACCGGCTATTAACAGAGCAAGAGGAAGGCATTCTCGCCGAGCACTGGCGAGTTCACGTTTACCCTGCTTGGAGCGACGAGACCGGTGCACTCTGGCCGGAGCGGTACAAAGCAACCACAGAGGCAGAGCTTAAAGTCGAGATGAAAGCAGCCGACGACGAAGAATGGGACGGCGATTTTCAACAAGACCCAACGCCTGCAAAGGGCTACACCTTCAAAAAAGTGGGTTACAAGGAATGGACGGAAATCCCCGGCGACGCACGAGGCATAATGTACTGCGACCCAAATCTCTCACTTAAGAGCAAGGGCGACACAACAGCGATCGGCTCGCTGCTCTACTCGCCGACCACTGACATGTACTACATCCCACAGTTTCGATGCCGGTCGCTTAGTGACCCCAACCTGCTGCTCGACATACTTGTCGAGATGCGGCAAACCATCAAAAACTGCTACACGATCGGCTTCGACGGATGGGTAACACAAGAGTCGGTATGGACAAATAATGTACGCAACTGGTGCAAGATCCGAAATACCCCAGCCCCCCGCATCGAATACCGACGGTATCATGTCGAAATGCTCGCTAAAAACGTACAAGGCGTATGGAATGAAGGGCGCATTCTCTTCCCGCCTGGCTTCATAAAAACCGAAGAGGGCAAGACAGCCACTCGCCAAATGTTTGCTTTCAAAGGCAAGAAGAAAGCAGGCAAGAAAGATGACGCGCCCGACGTGCTCATCTGCCTTTACGAGTTAATTCACGAACGTGGCATCGCGCGGAAAACAACCGCAAAAGGCGGCTATCGTTCAGTTACAGAGTCATCTTATCTATAATCGCTATGTACCAATTCTCAGGCCTTAACAGACGCACATATCCAAAGATCACTCAACTGATCGACCTCCTTGCCAATGCCGACGACCCGACACGCCCGGACACCCGAGCACTCAGCGCCGTCTGCAAACAGATGTTTACCGCCAATCTCCGGCTCGCCGGTCATCGCCTTGTGAGAAAGACCGCTGTGTCCGCTTTTGGCTGGCTCATCTCATCCGCCGACCCGAATGATGCAGAGCGCATTGCCATCGCGACCAAGGCGCTCAAGCCAATCATCGCCGCACTCCTGGAGCGGCACGTCAACACCGCTTTCTTCGGCACAAGCGCAATGAGCGTAACATGGGAACTCATCGGCGGGGTGTGGACTCCCGGCGCTTTCACCGCACTCGATCCAACGGAAGTCACGCCGCTCGGCATAAAAGGCGTAAAGATTCTGAGCGCCGAGAACACGAGCTTACCCGAAGTGAAGGCGACCATCGAAGACACACTCGAAACAGACCTGTTTGTCGCCGACAATCTTGGAGAGTTCAAGGTAGGCGGCACGCTTCGAGGCATCCTGCCGACAGACTTCATCCGTTACGAGATGATCCGCGAGAATGCCAATTTCCTCAAAAAGCTCAAAGGCATTCTTCAGGTCATCAACAAAGGCGCGGGAGACGACGAAAAGACCGACGCAGAAGCCGCCGCCGCCGACGCCGCCGCCAACAACTACGTCGCGACCAGCGACCTCATCGAGTTCAAGTTGAACTCCATCACAAACAACGGTTCGGGCTTCAAAGACTTCATCGAGTCACTCAATTCCGACATCAGCATCGCAGTACTCGGGCAGGCGAACACAAGCTCACTCCCGTCAAACGGCGGAAGCAGAGCCGCACTACAGGTTCTAAAAATGGTATCCGCAGACATCCACTACGACGACATCACGCGCATCGAGCGAGTCATCAACGAGCAGGTAATTCTGCCGTACTGGAGACGCAACTATGAGCGTTCAGCCACTAGCTCGCCGCTCTCATTTGCTATCAATCTCTTCGAGGAGCAGAACTACGAAGCGAACGTGACAATCCTCCGCGAAACGCTCGCCGCGGGCATACCTGTACTCAAGCGCGAAGCATACCAGAAGATCGGGTACCAAGTGCCGCCTTCAGGCACACCCGAAGAGGATTTACTGACAGCGCCAGCACCGCAATTCTAAACTATTCCCCCTCTCGGGAGGGGGCAAGTCAATTTATTCCCCCTCTCGGGAGGGGGCAGGGGGTGGGTTCCATGCGACCAGACATCATGAACAAAGTAGCCATCCGCACAAGCGAGCTACTCTTCGACCAAATCAAGCAAGGCGTTGACCAAGACGGAAAGAAGTACAAGTACTCCACTAAGCCATTCGTACGCCCTGCCGGTGGATTACGCACCACCAAGGCGCAGCAAGCCAGCGGCGACGTGCGATTCCTCACAGCCAAAAAGTCCGGCAATATGTGGGTGTACATCAAGGGAGGGTACAAGGCGTATCGCGAGATGAAGGGCAGGAGCGGCGACGATGACTTTTTGCAGTTCAGCGGGCGCATGCTCCAAAGCATGGCAACACGCGTCACCGGCAACGACAGCGCAGAAGTTTACTTCGTAGATCAGCAAGCAGCGAAGCAAGCGTTCTGGCTCACCGTCGGAGGAGCAGGGAAGAGCAGGTCACTCTGGAAGTTCATGGGACTCACCAGAGCCAACGAGGAAAAACTAGCCAACTACACCGCATCGCTCTTAAACGAAGCGGAAATTATCAAAATCATTTCTTAGGGAAATTTATGAACAGACCGCAGTGGAATGCCATGCGCATCCGGCAAGAGCTCGCCGTAGCCGAAGTAGAGTTCGGCATAGCCATCGACCAATCCAAACCCGTCCTTCTCGGAGTGCGCGGCTATTTCCAAGACTCCATGGGCAAGCCCGGAGAGAACGACCGCGGCATTTACGACGACGCCATGTTCCTGATCAGCCCCAAGGGCTGGGCATCATACAACGCCAACACCGACCCAAGCCGCCACGGCATCAACGACGACATCGACAAGGGCTATGCGGTTCTAATGCGCGGAGTGTACGACTATCAGCTCGGCATCCACGGCCTCAAAAAACCGCGAGACCAGCAATACAAAGCACTCGTACAGCTTGGCAACGTCAACATCAAGCGCGACGGGCAGGACAAAATCTACGCAGGGAAATTCGGGATAAACATTCACAGAGGCGGGGAGGCAGGCACAAGTTCAGCGGGATGTCAGACGGTGCTCCGGGCGCAGTGGCAGCAATTCATCACCACCGTCGAAGACTGGATGCGCGACTACGGGCAGTACAAAATACAGTACGCGCTCATCGAAGAGCAAGGATGATAATAAAAAAGCCCTCATTTGAGGGCTTTTTTGTTTAGAACAGCAAAGGAGTTCCAACCTGCGCGTCATTCGACCTGAACACTCTGACCTGCCGATAATACAACTCACCATCCGGCAAAGTCTCAACGGGGAAGTGAGCATTCCAAACCTTCTTTTCAATATATAGCCGATAAACATCCTCGGGGTGCATAATAAAACAGCGCGGAATTAAGCAAGCGTCAAACATTTTCCTACTTTCAGCAATCACATACACAGCAAACCTCGCATCGAGAACCTCGTACATATATGTAGCCACCAAAGCATCAACCCCAAAAGCAACAGATTCCTCCGCGTTGTGTTTGTTAATCTTAACTGCGTCGCCGTATGTCAGGGCGAGAGAGTGAGAAATCACCGGCACTGGATTATCGCACTTTTCCGCAAGAACATGCACCAACCCTTGCGGCGGCCATACCCATCCTTCAGGAGCTTCGCCCTGCTTAATCTTTTTGCCATCCCCCAAGTCCCCCTTCTCAAGCGACGGCACCAACGACTCCCGCAATTTAACACTCGGGTTCGCATCCGACGGATCACCCATCCCAGCAAAAGCGCGCGTCGAAAGATCTTTTAATTCCTGAAATTCTTCTTCGCTGAAAAAGCGCTCTTTACTTTTCTGCAATACCCGCAAGTGCATCAAGCGCTCAAACTCCCACGGAGTAAGTTTAGCCAAATCACTCATCTCGTCACCCCCTTAAATATTTCCGCCTCAAGCCCGCCCGTGGACTCGCCGCGAGCGAAGGAAGACTTCTCGCGAAACAGCGGCAAAGCCGAACCCTGCATCATAGGGTTAAAAGCCCAGCACCGGTAGAATGTATTTACCGTCACACGAGTACTATTCGCATCAATCGCTTCAACAACTACATTCAAATTACCGACCGAAATATCAAACCTCTGCCCGATGTCATTGCCGCCGCAGTCACAGTACGCAGTGTCCGACACATCAAGATTATACTCCGTAGTCACAAAGCCCGATGCCTTTTCCATAAAGCGCACCGGTATGTTATTATCCGCAAACCACGTCACCAAATTTGACCACACCTTATCATAGCTTTTATTGACCACGCGAGTCTTTTCAAAAGTATGTTTCTCGGGCGGGATATACAGAGCGCACCCGGGCAAGACCACAACCAACACAGCAACCAAAAACTTTCTCATAACTACCTCATAATTATTGTTAAAAAACTTTATCAAATATACTAAAAAGCCCGACTCTCGCCGGGCTTTTCTTTTAATCCACCGAAAGCATCCACGAAAGCATCATCCATCCGGGATGCTGCTCGTGAGTCCCAACCTCCAAGCCATACGACACAAAGTATTGCACTACACCATTAATCACCGACTCATCTACCGCAACCTGTATCGTCGTCTCTTCGCAGGCAATCGCTTCCTGCACCTTCTGCCATATCGCGTCTAAACTCAACACATCCTTACGAGCCAAGTCTATCCGAGCCGCGATCGCTCTTTTTTGAAGTCCTTTTGACGTTACCATAATATTTGTGATTATTAGTTAAGATTCACCGGCTGTGCCATTCTTGGCGCTACACCAGGGCTGTTTGTCATCATCACCGACTGTTCCGTAAAGGGCGTTAGCATCAGCAAGTCTTGCGATGTTATCACGAGCACACCGTGCTTTGTGAGCGTTACGGCAAAGTCACCAATTTTGTAGTTTACTTCGGGTTCGAGGTTTTTCATACGTCCAACCCTCTTTTCATACGCGCCAAGCTCTTCATCTGCTCCCGCCGCGTTTCAATCCGTCTCCATGTTTCTTCCGCAGTAAGCGGAGCTTCTTTCGGCACGGGAGCAAGATCTCTATTCACCTTTTCCTGCTTTCTCTGCTTTCGCTCTTTTAATTTCTGCTGATGCTTCGACCTCTGTACTTCAGTCGATGACGCACCTACGCTACTCCATTCGATTGTCAGTTTGCGACCACTGCCTTTGAGCCCGGTCGCTTGGCTTCGCTGTCTCATAGTAGTTTCTCCTGTTGTGATTTTATATGACGTAATATATTGTCAACTTTTCTTTCAACCTTCTTTGACATTTCGAGCACTGACTTGTCGCCTCGAAAATACCGCCGCTGCAAATCCCGCATCTCCACCACCAAGTCAATGAACTGCCCTACGATTGCTTCTGTCTGTGCCGTTGCGAACTGAGAGGCGTATTCTTCGGCGCATTTCAAAGCGGCATATCGGGAAACAACAACACCTGTACCTTCGCAATGCATCACCTCGTACGGCTTCAATATCTCTTCTTTACTTTTCACAGCGCACCTCCTTTCGAGTAATACCCCTCAACCACCTTAGTCCCCTCAGTCCCCTCAGTCACCCTATAAGGAGCAACCATCTTTTCAAACTCCGCCCGAATCAAACCTCTCTTGCACTGAATTTCACCCATAACCCACGGTATATACTTTATAATAGGCATCACTTCAATCATATCGCGCGTTATCTGCTCTTCTACCTCCACCAGCGCCGAAGCCCTCGCAATATTCAACATCACCCCAACCGACATACGCCCATCGGCTTTTTCAAAGAGCTCAACAATTTCTGCGTTGTTCATACCACCTCCGGATATCGAAACCTAACAACCCCACCCACCTTCTCACTAACAATCGCCCGCGCCTTCTTTGGATTCTCCAACACTTGCTCCTGGTACCACCGATAGTCATGCCACTCAGGCTCTTTTGCTTTCGACTTCGCGAGCTTTTCGTCTCGCTCTTTTGCTTGCTTGTCATAGATTTTATTCTGAAGCTTCCACTGTTGGAGCTTCGCCTTCCAGTTGCGAATCAAGCTCCCATTTGGCAGAGTCCAATCGACGGACTCATAATGCCAGTAGAATTGTTCGCACTGCTCCTTACTTATCTCAAACATCGCCCCGTAATTCACGATCTCGTGAAGCACCGGCCGCAGGATGTTCGTCCCTGCTAAGTATCCGCTCATAATTTTGCTCCTAATAATTTATATAAATCGCTGGGCGACTGTTTCCGCTTTCTTCTGTACGCCACATTTAGCGGGTAACTTTCCACCCAAACCGGCATATTCTTTATCTTCACATTCAATGGCGGGCGTACTGTGGTTTCGTTCATAATTTTACTCCTTAATTTTGTTAATTACTCAAACATCTCGGGTCGCGCAGCTCTCGCCGTTTCAATCGTCACCGGCTGCCAACGGTGAACACAATTATACCCACCGCAGTAGTACAGTACCGGGTCAAGACCTTGACCGTTACTCATGCCTTCAATTTCTTTGAGGTTGTACACCCCGTCAATGTGCTTCTGGCAGAACGGCCGCACCGCAGTGCCGTTACGACCATTCCCACCTCCAATACGACCGCCATACCGAAACCACTCCGCGCCCTGGTTGATTGCATTGTTCGTTACTTTCACTCTATTCGCCACGCCAATCGTCGTCCGGCGCAGAGTCAGTAAGTGCCGCTCCGCTGTGTTCGTGTCACGAGCGAGCATCTGCAATATCTGATCATCAGTCATGCGCTCACGGAGAGCACGGTCTATCGTCTTGTAAAGGCGCTGGGCAATCTTGCCCTCCATCTCTTGGTATTGCGCCGTCGTCAGTGTGGCGAACGTATCGACTTTGCGATTGAGCCACTCGCTCAACATCCCTTCGTCGAACTTCGTAATCTTACTGTCAACCGCTGCCATCACTTCTTTCGCTAATCTGCGCGATACATTCGCGCGACGTCTATACTCTTCTATTTCAGCGCGGATTTTCGTCGGTGTGAAATTCCGCACATTCCGGTCGATTATCGTTTTAATCGCGTCGATATACTTTTCCATTTCAGTCATTGTCATCACCTCCAAAAAGCGAGTCCGGGCGTTTCGGCCGGATGGCAAGCTCCGCAGGAAGCCAGTTCTTGCGGTACTCATCCAACCCGACCGATTGCGCCGCCACTCGACGACCATTGAAAACCTCGACCGACGTCACCTTGCAGTCCACGTACGTGACCAGCCCGCACCCTTGGCAACGATAGACCCTCATGTCGGTCGTCTCGCTAAACTTGCCGGAGGCAGTGCGATTGCGGTCAGTACGAATCACTTCATGTTTGTCGGCGGCACATTTTACGCAGATCATATTTTTTTGCGGTTAAGGGTTATTTGTTCACATCCATCAAGTGCGCATGCCACTCCCGGGCAAACGCAGACACACTCGCTCTGTCAAAGTCTTTTTCCGTCATGTCGCGGCGACTCATATAAAGGTCAAGGTACTGCACGGAATTCATCACATTGTTTTCGTAAGCAAAACCCTTCTTTGCCTTCGCTTCCTTTACCGCTTTCGCAGCTTTGGGATGCTTCAAGTCCGAAGGTAGATTGCCTCGGCTTGCGCCGGATGTAGCAACCTTTGCGGCGCGACGCTGCAAAGTCGCGTCAATCCGCTGAAGAGCATCGCGCTTCGCATCCAGCAAAGCCATATACACCTCACGCAAGGACAGCTCGCCGGACTCAATGCGAGGAATCTGCGAATTCCACAAAGTATTGACTTGTTTTGCGGCTTCCTCAGGCCTCACACCCCAGCGAATAAACTCGGCAATTACTTCTGTGCGGTACTCAGGGTCGAATATCGCAGTATAAGCACTCACCGTCAATCTCGGCAGCCCTGTAATCCGGGCTATTTCCGTATCACTTAGCTTTTGTTTCGCGAAACTACGGTCGGTATTTTCACCCTTTGACACGGTGTCCTCATCCGCAACCTCCTTATAAAACTCAGGTAATTTTTGGCACGAAATTTGAGTAAGCGTCCTTATTTCTGCTAGTATTTGCTTAGGGCTTTTCTTGCGGGTTTTGTTCGCAATTATCAAGTCATATTCCTCGTCTTCCGCGGTCTCATAGGACCGTACTTCGCAATCAATGTGCGTAAGTCCTGCTTGCTTCGCCGCCTCTACACGGCGATGCCCGCTGATTATCACGAAGCCCCATTCCTCGTCATTGACTTTCACAACAGGCATCTGCAAAATGCCTGTCCGCTTGATCGATTCTACAAACGCCACATCCACCATTGTCTCCCCATACACATGTGCCTGCCGCGGATGTGGCCGCAGATCGCCGACAGGCACATTGATGATATCTCTTTTAGTTGTCATACTTGCCCCCAAGTAGTTTTAGAGTGATGAAAAATTGAGTTGAATTGGTTGATAAACACCCTCGTGGTCACGATGCGAGAACTGCATGTATCGCTTTGTGTCTGCGACTTCAATGCTCGCCTTGATAAGCTCCATTGCTTGCAACCAGTCCGGGTGAGTGATCTGATACTGGAATAAGCTCAGTATCTTCGCTTTGTCCAATTGATTGCGGCGCGTCGTAAAGGCATTCCGAACGATCTGCCGGATGTCGTCATTCACATCTTGCGTCACCACGTCCAAGTAGTCTTGTATCTTCTCCTGGGCGATGCTGATGTTGTCGTTGAAGCGTATTGTGTTCGACACATTCATCTCGATTTTAAGCTTCTTGTCATAACTGTACATGGTGTAGCTCTGCAATTGCCGCTCTTTCGTCAGGTCAATATCTACGCCTTTATGCTCAAGGTTTTCGTCGTAGAGCGCATCGCATTTTTCAACCGCCGCGCCTTTGAATTCAAGGAGCGACTCGCTTAATTTCAGCGCTTCCTCTACCAACTTGCACACGATCTTGTCGCGCTTTTTATCAAATGCACTCACAGCCGATGCCGGGACCGGCTCACCCTTTGCAGTGAAGTACTGCTTCGGTTCTTTCTTTGCTTTCTTAGCCATTACAAAAACTCCTTACTTGATTAGTTTAATGAAGCGGACGGCGGGAATGCCGGACGCCGCTCTGTTAATTGATTATCCATCTTTGTCAGGCGCACTATGATGTACGCCGCTTCCTTTTGCGTGAGCTGTGCCCAGTTGAGAAACTTCTCACCGCGAAACGCCTCGGGCTTAAAGCCGCCTTCGACCAACCACCTACGCAGGAGAGGCACACCCCACGTACGATACACATGCTGACTCCATGCTCCGTCCAATTGCCCGAGCGCGAGCCGCTTTGAGAGTTCCGAGCGGAGCTCTCTACCCTCCAGACCACCGATGACATGTCCTTCAACCGGACACTCTATCACTCCTATCTTCAGAAGCAGGTAATGCAGCTTCATTTGCTCTTTCTTCGATGCGTATGTCACTCGGGCTATAGCTGCCTTTGGGATATACTGCAATGCCGTCGTCCCTTGGCGCAATACGCGCACCGCCCAGCTGAGCTCTTGGAGTGTGCAAAGCTTGTAGTCCGACTCTTTGCAGTCCGCCCCGCGCATCCGCTCCGTCACCGCTTCCACTGCCGACTGTCGCTCTAAGCGAATCAGCTCTTCGTCATCAGGATTGTGGCAGCGGTACTTCGCCGCCATGTACAGCTCCCGATATAGCTGCTTGATTTTAGGGTCTTTAGTTTCCATAGCTCTTTAAGATTAAATCAACAATTGACCAGACAATTATACCACCTGCTATCGCCGCCGCTGTCGCCCATGTCGCGAGCAAACCATCCACCACCACCCAATGACTCCGCTTACTCATAACTTCCACCCCTCACTCTCTGCCGATACGGCCGCTTGTCATATTCATACACCTTCGGAGGCAAGGTCATCGGCATTTTAATCTGCTTTTTCGGGATCGCGTACCGCTTCCGGTACGTCTTTATTTCTTTGTCAAGCTCTGGGCTCAGCCCAATTTTACGACGTAGTGCCGGCCGGTACTTCGGGGGAATGTGCATTGCAGCATACCAGCCGACTATTACGCCAAGACCCAACCAAATAAAGATCTCCATGCTACACCTCACGCTGTGATGCGATGTACTGAATTTTGTCATGCAGGTGCTTGCCCGGCACCTCGTGCAGGTCGTCTTCCATCGTCACCGCGATTGAACGGCGAAGGTCTTTGGTAATCGTCTGCGCGCGCTTGTACTGCGCGGTCAGCCGGGCAAGCTCCTTTGCTTCGTCCGTCTTTGCGATCTGCGCCTTGAGCCGCTCAATTTTCATGGCGAGTGCCGTCTCGATGGTCTCCACCTTTTCCTTTTCCTTCTCTTTCGCGCTGATGATTGATAATGCTCTCGCAGAGAATACCTCAGCGTTGTTGATTGCCACTGGAAGCGTCATCGCTTCCGCTTTGCTTTTACTTACTTTGGTAAGTGCACCCATAATTTTACTCCTTAAAAATCCGAGTTGTTAATAATGTCGTCAAGCTGCTCGTCAGTCATCACGACTTCATAATTTGTTTCTTCGACCACTGTTTGGCTTATCGCCTTCTGCGCTCCGTAGCGCGTTTCACCCACGGCACTCAGCCGCTCCCTACTGCTTTGTCCTGGTGTCATACCACTGCGGGCTATCACCACTTCCGTCTCTTCCGTTAGCTGTTTCATGCGACCTTCGCGTAGATTCCGCGACTCAATCCGCATCGTCGTCATCTGCTCTGCCGAGCGCGCTGTAAAATCATCCGCGATGCAAATCACATCCGGCATCGCGCCCGGATTCTCCTTGTAAATCACACACTGATCAGGATTGTGCGGCACTGCTATCACTGCAACCTTCTTACCCACGAGCGCATCACTGTACAGCACACTGCTTCTCAGGTTATACTCGCGGTGATTGATCGTCACACGAATCGAACCCGGTTGTTTAATCTTCACAACGTGCTTTTCTCTTGAAGCAAAGTAGAGTAAGTGAGCGGTCTGCAATGCAGTAGGGAAGCGCTTTTCCGCAGGGGTGTAGTAATTGACCATTGAGCGAATTGTCGCAGGCAAGCCGTGTGCTACGCCCCAATTACGGTAAGCGTCGCGGGGTGTATCGAGATATTCTGTGTAGCTGCCGGCAAACAAGCTCTCGAAGTACTTCTCCGGCGTAGGTGTGTAGTCCGAGCTGAGCACCGGAGCATTGGCACGGCGAAGCTGCACTCCGTCGTGGATGCTTCCACCTTGGTAAGACTTAGGAAAGTTTGACGCATCCCAATTCTTAGCATAAAGGAAGCGTCGCTCTCCGAACGCCTTACCAAACGAGTGCGCAATATGAGGCACATTGCGAACCACACCCACAGGACCACCTTGCCAAAGCTCTTTATACGGTGAGCGTGTAAGGAATTCCATCTCTTCATCACTGTACAGCGCTCTAATCGTTCCACCTACAGCCGCCGCCGTCGCTGCCTTTGCGTTCTCCATGAAGAAGACAGGCATATCACAGCCGTGAGCGTTCACTATCCCGAGCACCGCACGTATATAGGTATTAGAATCAACCGAACCAATCGCTGGCTCTACCCACAAGAGCGCTCCCGTCAACACATCCCACGCATAAATGCCATAGATCATCGTTTGCGTGCCGTCTTCCATCGTCCAGGCATCGCCCTTACGGTCATCGAGCATGATAAAGCGGGCTGCGCCGGAGCCACGCCTCGCATCGAACGAATTCTCAAACATCTCCCACATGCTGTAGCGCACATGGCCATTACTCATAGCGCTCTTGAGTTGGCGCCACTTTTTATCGTGCTTACTGCGCCAGTTCTGGGTGTACAGCGGACCGCGGAAGTACTTGTCAGACCGTCCGACCCACGCCTTGTACAGCCATTCCTTCTCAGCGCAATGCTCTACCTCGTGCAGGAAGTCAGACCCGCGCTCAATCAATACCGCCGCGCGCTTTAATGCTCTACGGCAAGCCATGCGCGCATCCTGCACTGCATTCTCCATGAATTCATGGAAGGCAAGGTCTGTCAAGTATGCAACGATCTCAGGATTGCGACCGCGAACCTTGCCCACGTCGTTCCGGGACTTACGACCCTTCACCGTCAAGGCGTTTAACTGACTGTGAACACCCCAAAGCTCCAGCGCCTTCTCGCTGTACAAGTAGATAGGGCGACCAAAGCCATTCGGATTCGGCACGACACTGACCAGATATTCATCGGTAAGACGCTTAGACACACCTTGCCGGGATACTCCAACTCGCTCGGCTATTTCAGTGGCTGTGTACATCATACCGCGCGCTCCTTCTCTTTGCCTGTAATACACAGCGAGTCGATATAAGAGTCGATGCTGATGTGTGCGAAATAAAGCTTTACGTTGTCTCGCCCATATACAGGCCATCTGCAACCTGGATCGTTGCTCACAATCTCTATCGCCCGGAAAAAGACTTCTTCTACGCCGAAGATAGCGGTGTTCTCACCTATAAGTATTTTAGAAAATTCCGGCATAATCACACCCCTGCGGATTGATTTTGAACACTTGCCGCTCTTTGAAGTGTGGCCTTATGGGCTTCCACTTCCTTGAGTCGGCGGTTAATTAATTTTGTCACGACCTCCACCGCTTTACGGCTTCCGTCGAAGTATGCGCGGCGAGTTATGATGCGCGCGTTTTTGCCTGTCACTCCGAGCTCTTTGGCGGCTTCGGAAAATATGCCGTGGAACGGCTTTTTATTGAACTGAATCGAATTTTCCATATATTGCCCTAATAAAGTTGGCTTAAAGATTGCATTTCGTTTCCGTTATTAAAATCATTTCGATTTTCTCAGTACAAAAATAGTACAACTGTAAGAATTATGCAAGAAAAATCTTACATTTATAAAAATAAATTATTCAATAAATTCAACAAACTGTAAGAACCATGGAAACTATAGGTGACAGAATCAAGCGGTTCGCTAAAGAAAAGTATAAAACTGTAAGAAATCTTGAGGAGGCAATGGGCATTGGCGGGAGCTCGCTGTCTAACTATATAAATGGCAGGTCAAAGCCCGGCCATGAGCTTCAGGAAAAGTTCCGCAAGGTCGGCTGCGATGTCGAATGGCTGATGACAGGGAAAGAGGGCGTCGGTGCTTTCGTGCGAGCGGTAGAGAACGCGATGAATAGAGATGAGGTGCGGTTATCGGGCGTAGGCACTATAGATCCACCCGCGGGCACGCGTATAAAGCTCATGCTTTCACCGGTGCACGCAGGCGATCCATCGGTCGCCTATGAGGATATAGACGCCTATATTGACGTGTCAAAGTTCCACAACGAGCACACGTTTTACGTGAGAGTTATGGGCGAGAGTATGATAGGCGCAGGCATAAATGAAGGTGACATGCTCCTCGTGGACCGGTCAAAAGAGCCCAAGAACCAAAGCATAGTAGTAGTGCAGATAGGCAACCAAGTGTCTGTAAAACGCCTCAAAAAGAACGGCCAAGAGGTTCTATTAACGCCGGAGAACCCGGATTTTAACCCCATCCCGTTCACTGCCGAGACAAAAATAATAGGTGTGGTGACCCGGATTGACAGGTATCTTTAGGTTGCAAAACCCCAAAAAACAGGGTTGCTTTAGTTGCTTTAGTTGCTAAACCTCCTCGTTACAAAATTAAAGTTGCTTTATTCCAAACCCATACAAAGCAATAACATAGTGTCAATAAATAAATAACCACAATAAAAAAAGGGGAGCTATTTGCTCCCCAAAAAACGCCTCCTCACCCCTAAAACATCAAATAATTTTGTAACGGCTTCTCGTAAGTCCCTTATTTTAGCTCTCCGCTATTCTAAATAATTTTGTAACGCTCAATTAGCTTATGAGGCATACATTCGAAGGACTAAGTAAAGAAATATACGACAGAATTACCTGCAAAAATACGAAAATCTATCCGAAATACAGGCACTTGCCGAACTACGCCACTAGCGGTACAATCTTCTTTCTACTCTGCAACT
>CALMES010000028.1 GCA_937863435.1 uncultured Candidatus Peregrinibacteria bacterium | reverse complement strand
CAACCAAGCAGCAAATTTCACTTGACGAAACAAAAGCAAAATTGGCGAGCGATGCTATGAAGCTGAACGTGCAGAAAGAACTTGCATCGATGACAGAATCTCCTAAGCAGGTTTTGACTCCACCAACTGAGCCGCAAGGACGAGCTCCTAATGGGATGGCGTTTCAGCGATGAACCCACCAGAACGATTTGAGTTATCCAATCAGGAAAGATTTGATCCGTTGTGGGTTAAATTGACCGGATACTTTAATGATAGGATCGAAGAATTGCGCAAGGCCAACGATTCTATTGATGCTGATGAAATGAAAACATTGAAGATAAGAACTGAGATCGCTGTGTACAAGAATTTGTTGAAGTTATAGGAGACAACAATGCCATTGTTACAAGGATACTCAAAAGACACGATAAGCAAGAATATTGCTACTGAAATGAAAGAAGGTAACAAGCCACAAAAGCAAGCAGTAGCTATTGCACTAAGCAAGGCAAGAGAATCCAAGAAGAAAGAGAAGAAATAGATAGCACACAGATTAAGTAACACAGTATAGCCGCCTTGAGCGGCTTTTTTATTTTAAACGACCGAGAGGCCATAACATGAAAACTGAGATAGTAGAACCAACAGAGGAACAGGTAATCGAGTTAGCGAAGAATCAGGAAATGAAATCATTAATGGACGGTACTTCATCGCCCTTAGTTAATGATCCAATTCCAAAAGAACCTGAGCCAGAGGTTAAAGAAGATGAGGAACCTGCGGCACAGGATGATGAGGCTAATAAAGAGCCTGAGAAAGTTGAGCCTACTCTCGAAGATAAGCTGCAAGCAGCATTAGAAAGAGTTCAAAAATTGGAACGCGCACTGGATAAAACCAATGGCACGTATGGCAATGAATTGAATCATCTAAGGCGCAAAGTAGCTGAAGTAGAAAGCAGAAAGCCTGAGCAACGTCAATTCAACCTTACCGCTGCGCAATTAAAGCGGATAAGCGATCAATATCCTGAATTGGCTGATGCTCTTGCGAATGATTTGACTGAGGCATTTGGTGCAAATGTTGAAACGAAGCAACAAGAAACAAGCAAGCCTGAACCGCAAAATGATCCGCGAGTTGACGAATTGTCTGAGTCTACCAATCGTATGGCAGACCAGCTAAAGCAAATCGCGTTGAATGAGTTGAGTAAGGTTCACGGCGATTGGCGTGATGTTGCTAGATGGTGGGAGAAAGATATTCCCGGAGTTGGAAAGACCATCCAGTGGGCAAATCCAAAATTTGCTGAATGGTTAAACGATCAAGATGATGATATTCAAGACGTTGTATACAAAAGCGATGACATATCGGCCATTGCTAATGTGATCACAAAGTTTAAGGAATCAATTGCGCCAAAGAAAGAGCCGGAGAATCCAGAGATTGCAGAAATTGTAAGCAAAGGAAAAGAAATAAACAAGAAATTAGAAAAAGCAGTGCTTCCTACCGGGCGCAGGACTGGCTCACATGAATTACTTTCTGATGAAGAAATTATTCAGCAAGCCATGCGTGAGGAACAGAAGCGCATTATGAACGGATATTAAGGATAATTTAACATGACTATTCAAACGTTAGACTTATCGGCACAGCGTATTGGTGTTGCGCTTGGCCGTATTTTGGGGCATGCGCAACCTAAGATTGTTTTGGGTACTGTTGGCATGATGGACTCACGCAAGAAAAATACTGGCGCGACAGTTAAGTATCGGCGCTGGTTGCCGAAAGGTGCTACGACTTCTAGTCCTAACATTTTCTTCCCTGATGCAACAATGGCTGATCGTTCGGCAACGTATGCACAGGCGCAGCAAACTTCTGAGGGTGTTACGCCTAACGCAGAAACATTGACTCCGCAGGATTTCTCGGTAAATCAATTGCAATTCAGTGTGCTTTATGGCTTTACTGATCAAACCGCCGATCTGTACGAAGACCCGATTCCTAAGGTAATGGAGGAAATGGTCGGTGAGCGTACCGGGTTAATCTGCGAAATGCAATTATTTGGTGTGCTAAAAGGTTGTACTAATAAGTTCTATGGCGGCACAGGAAATAGCAGAGCTACTGTTAACGGTACAATCTCGTTGAACTTGCTGCGTCGCGTTGCTCGTAGCTTGATGGCAAACCATGCCGAACCAGTTCGTCGCATGTTTATGCCGATTCCTGCCAATGGAAATTACAATACCGCGCCGATTGGTGGCTATTGCTTCCCGGTATTTATTCATACTGATCTGGCTGCTGATGTTCGTG
>CALMES010000027.1 GCA_937863435.1 uncultured Candidatus Peregrinibacteria bacterium | reverse complement strand
TGGCCGATGGTCAGGCTGGTTACATCCGCGAGGATGGCACCAAGACAGAAGATCCCATCAAGAAAATTATCACCTGAGTAGGAGAAGAACATGATTGCTTTTTACGACGGCCAGAAGATTTATCGGATCGCCAAATTCACTACTGCCACCGCAGTTGGTCACTGCCAGCCCTGCGGCGGATTCTTTAATATTGGTGATGATATCGCTCTCATTGAGTGGGAGCCTTATGGTCAAAAAGATTGGGCCAGAATGCATCCCGAATGCGCTCGTTCCCATCCCAACAATGTCGAGAACCGTGTTCAGACCGAAGAAGATCAGTGGACTCACGGCACTCAGCGCGACATGGTGGAATTCGTTCATGCTAGCCTGGACCCAGTTCTCGTCAAGTGGAATCCAAAAGGCTTGCGGGACAAGAGGTATAGCTTCAAGCCCGAAAAGAGCATGTAGTGGTGAAAGGAGTGGGCTTCGGCGGCAAGGATGACAAGATCCTTGCCGTCAGCCCTCATCACTTCGACAAGTGCGCGAAGTGTGGGACTTCATTTCAGGAAGGTGAAGCTCCGCGCTTCAAGGAGGGAGCCATGCTCCCCTATCACAAGGGCTGCCTGGAAAGCATTGACAATGTCGGTCTTTGAGGTCGCGTGGGATATGGCCGGAACGATCATCGTTGAGGCCGAATCTGCCGAAGCTGCAATGAGATTGGTAGATCGTTATCCCGGCGGAGATATGGCTCTGGTGGCCGACTCTCAGACCAGGGATGTCACTCCGGTTGGAGCCGACGAGATCAACGCCACGGTCGAGGGCAAGTCTTAGAGGTTACTCACCCGAAAACTCCTGCAAGTCTTCATCTTTCGCGCTCTAATAAGAAAAGAGCAATGGAGATTGCTGGTGAGAGACTTCTTTTGGGAGATGGCCGCTCGTACAGTCACCGCTGTTGTCATTGGAACTTGTCTATTTGTTGAGATCGTTCTCCATATCTCTACGACTGCCCTCTACAAGCTCCATCTCGTCTCCTCAACGTGGAGGAAGCCAAATGACCGATAGCGCAGTGGTTTTGGTGGGTGTCAGCGCACTGATCGTGGGAGCGGCCATCATCTCTTTTTCGGTGGTCTATTTCCTGGTGTCGCTGTTCATCAAGGACACACAGGAGGATATTCATGAGCTTCCTTGGTGAAAGGCCAGAGCTACCACCGGATCTCGTTCAGTATCTCCACGAACGAGCCGCCGCATTCAGGCCCACCCTCCCGGTCCTCTCCGAAGCAGCCTATGCCATCTTTGAGCAATGGAAGAAGCTGTGAAAGATTTCTACATTGGCCTGGGCATTGGCTTGGGCATCACCATCATTGGCGGATGGTGGTGGATCATTAACGGCGGATCGCGCTCATAGGATAGAATGAGTGCGTTATGGCACTCACCTGGGAAAAGCACCCTGTCGATGGAACTTTCGCTACCGAAATCCGTAGGGGCATCTGCGCGTGTGGCTGTGGTCAGCCCACTGAAATTTCCACTCGCAATAGGCGGGATCGTGGTGTCATCAAGGGCGAGCCGTTGCGGTACGTGGCCGGTCATAACGCCAAGCCCTCTGAAAGATTTTGTGGCACTTGTAAAATCACCAAGCCGATTCAGGAATTCTCTCGCCGGAAGAAGGGTTCGTATCGGGTACGATGTGATGACTGTCGGCAGCGGAATGAGGGGCGAAGGGTGGGTGTTCCTCGACGCGCCAAGGGTTCCGCCCTGGTCAGAAATGAGCAGGGGCACAAGGAGTGTCGCGTCTGTCTGGAGTGGAAGCCGGAATCGGAATACCAGCGGTGGTCCCTCGCTCTTGACGGGCTGTGCCTTCAGTGCAGGTCATGCCGTTCTGACATGGATCGGCTGTCCAAGTACGGAGTTTCTAAAGAGCAGTTCCAATCACTTTTGGAGCAGCAGGATTTCGCGTGTGCGATTTGTGCGAATCCCCTTGAGGGACAAAAGATTTGCGTAGACCACGATCATTCATGTTGTCCAGGGAAAAGATGTTGCGGCAAGTGTGTTCGTGGCCTGCTCTGCGACGATTGTAACCACGGTCTTGGCTTCTTCCGAGATTCTGTAGACCGATTGCGTTGTGCCATAAAGTATTTGGAGAATCCTGTATGAGCCTCTCTTGGGAGAAG
>CALMES010000026.1 GCA_937863435.1 uncultured Candidatus Peregrinibacteria bacterium | reverse complement strand
CATGCGCCTTGCTGAGCATGATGTCTTGAGACAGCTCAAGAAAGATGGCTTGCTGAGTAATTACAAGCAACAGCCGTTTTATAACAGCGGATACTGGCATTTAGTGCATGACCGTGATTACCAATTGATGCTTGAGATAACTGGAAACTTAGACGCGCAGCTATGACCCCACCAGAACAAATCATCGAATTTCTACGCGATCATCCTGACAGTACCCGCGCGCAAATCAGCGAACACTGCGGGCACGAAAGAAACTGGGCGTGGCGATGGGTAAGAGTTCTGGTATTGCAAGGGAATGTTGTAAGTAGAAAAATAAATCATAGCGAGGTTCGATATACTCTAATCGATGACGCCATAAAAGACATCCGGGTTGATGGAAGATATAACGCCACAATCCGATCATTGGTTGAGTTTGAGAAATTTCAAAAAGACGTAAGGCCGATGATTGAAGCAATGCCAGGAAGATCAGCGGCATTCTACGCAGAAATGCTTGGGCAGCACATATCGTCGGTTTCTCGGCGTCTGAATGAAATGCAGCGGATGGGAATTCTGTTTTCGGATCGACGCCGGCGTAAGCGGATGAAAAACAAAACCGCGCTGTGGTGGATCAAAGGATGTGAACCAGAAGACATGGATAGCGTGGAAACGCCGGAAGAACAGATTAGAAGATACAGCAGAAAACCAGAAAAAAACACACGGCCAGCATACCAAGAAGCAGCGACTTATCTAACTGACGATCAGTGGGTAAACGAAATCAGTAAAACCAGAGAACAGCGTAGACTGGAAAGACTGCGAGCGCAAGATGCGCAAATGCCAATCCCGTCTTATGCGGAATTTTTCAGACAACAAGCAGGTAGGAATTAAAAATGATCGAGTATTACACGAATGAAAGCGCCGCTCACCTCCTACTCTCTATGACAAGAATTGTCGAGAAGCCGGAAGACTGTGAAGCGTTAAGGAAATGCTTGAATCAGGCGATTGAGAATGTATCAAGAGAAAGAGACAAGGAGATTGATAAACTAAAAAGATACCAATCAAAACTAATAAAAAGGGTATTGTATTTGAGCCAGTTAT
>CALMES010000025.1 GCA_937863435.1 uncultured Candidatus Peregrinibacteria bacterium | reverse complement strand
CACGCGCGAACGAGGCACCCGCGAACGAGGCATCCGCGAACGAGGCATCCGCGAACGAGGCACGCGCGAACGAGGCACCCGCGAACGAGGCATCCGCGAACGAGGCATCCGCGAAATCTCCCCGCATATCCAAGCCGGAAAAGTCGGCTTTATAAAAGTCCTTTTTTCGCATCCGGTCGCAAGTGATACCACGTTTTACCATTATGCGGTATGTACTTAGTTTAAGTTTAAATGCAAATTTCATATCTTACCCCTTTAAATCCTTGATCACTATTAAAGATTTCACGCCGCCGCCCTTGCCAGTATCCGCAGCAGGTGATCCCGCCGAGACAAAACTTTCTGTGATATCTTAGCCCCTTCAGTTACAAGGGTGTACAACTGTTCAAAGCCTTGGTCTTCGAAACGCTCGTGAAGATTCTCGACTAACCAGACGAACCGCTCAGGCATGTTTCTATCCCGACCGAGTTTGTGTTCACTGTCAAAGACCTTATCCAAGCAGCCTTTCGGGTGCTGAGTGAATGGCCAGCAGTGGCGAAATCGGACGATCGAGAGGCCGTTCTCCACCACAAGGCGCAATTCAGGAAACGTCGATCGCGGGAAGATGTGCGCAGGGTCAAGGATGCCCGCCGTCGTTGGCGGGAGTTCTGACCGGTGCGCTCCGGAAATCGTGCAGTGACTACCTGACGCCTTATGTACGGCAACTGCCCATGCCTTGAGGCTTGGCGCATAGGTCAGGGCGGTCTGTATATTATGTCGCATGGTTTTGGTATTCCTTTAGGGCTACGGGGCGCATGGGCTAAACCGATTCCGGGACGCGCTCGTCTTTCAGGTGCTCGGCAAGGTTTTCCGGCTTTGACTCGGGCAGAGGGTTGTTTTTAATGTACTCCCTGACCTTGTCGTCGCTGTAGTTGTTTTCTTGATAAATCTTTTTTATCTCGCCAACTCGCAAAAGCCGCGCTTTGAAATACTGCTTAATGTCTGCCGGTATGTCATCCAGCGTCTTCAATTCTGGACGCGGGCTCGACGGCAGATTTTCCTTTACTTCTCGGGTTATGCCTTTTTCTCTCTCAAACTCAGCTTGAGCAGAGGCGAGGTTAGCATTTTTAGTGCCGCTTTCGGGCTTCGGTGCATCCTCAATTTGCTCGTCGAGGTCTTGCGTAAAGATGTCTGAGGCAGCGCAGGCGTTTAGTGTTGCATCGGTTAACGCGCGCTTTTTTGCCATCTTCAAGACGGTGTTGTATGCTTCGGCAATGTCTGCGTTTTCGGACTGACCTCCAGCCTCGTAAATCATCCACACGCCAGCATCGTCCTTCTTCGCGACGAAGCCCTTGCCGCCAATTATGTCAGGGTTTCTACCATCCCAGTAATCGCGTGGCACCTTGCGCCCTGTTGGCTTGTACTCGTTTCGGTATCGGTACTTCTTTTCGAGCGTTGAGCATGACCCAACACCCTCGCCCCAGATACGACCCGTTGGGATGTGTGTCAACCGAGCGGTGATGATGTACTCCCGGTGTCCGTTTGGGTGGTCAATTCGCTCGACGACATAGGAGGGGGAGAGCCTGAACGTAAGGCAAAGTTTTTCAGCTCCGGCCTTTAGCAGCGTTGGCTTCTGTGTTCCTGGTATTATTCCGTAATGCTCGTCTTGCTTCATCACCGAGCGCAAGACCTGCTGGATCAATTGTACCTGCTCTGTAACTTGCGCCGATGAAAGCTGCATCGCCTCGCTGTGTTGCGCTTCGGTTGTTGCTACCTCGTTCATCCTACACCTACCTCAGAATATATCTCAAGCCCCGGACACTCACGCAGTGGTTTCTCTGCCGCGCGAACGCGCTTACCGATCTCAACCTCGTTGGCCGAGATCATCCATAAAGCGTCGTTTTCAAGGGCGTACTTAACAAGCGCCTTGAGGTCAGTGACGTGGAATTTCCAGTTCTCTCTGGTTTTTAACGGCTTGTATGCGCCGGACATCTTCACAGGCTTTGCCGCGATCTCTACTTGTGCGGATGCCTGCTCGACTTCCTCGATGGTGGCGTTATCGTCTGCCATCGTCGCCGCGAGCCTGGCCTCTGCTGCGGCTTTCTCTGCGTCAGCTATCGCCTTAGCTTTGGCTTTTTCCTCTTCTTGCCACAAAATGATTTTGCTTTCGATATCGGCACGCGCTGCCTTTATTGGGTCTGAGATTGCTTTGGCGTCCGCCTGGATTTTCGCTTTGGCGTCATCTATTGGCTTTACCAAATCTTTCCGGATGCTTTCCACGCGGTCGGCGATGATCTTTAACTCTGCGCGCTTGGCTGTGGCCGTCGCCGCCGAATCTGCATCAGTTACGG
>CALMES010000024.1 GCA_937863435.1 uncultured Candidatus Peregrinibacteria bacterium | reverse complement strand
AGCCACCGCCCTCCAATGTGGATCGCAGGCAAAGGTTTGTAGCAGCAGGCTCAGGCACATATCCATACTGTGCAGCAACTGGATCGTAGCTAGTGCCGAACTGGTTAGCCGACAGCGATACCAGCGCACCGTTTTGCACTACATTTTTTGTGCTGTTGCGGGTGTAAGTCGCATTCAGCGCAGTCAGGATCGCAGGCAGCGCAGTGAGTGGTGCGCCGTTGTTAGTAAAATCAAAATCACCGACGACCATCGCCGCACGGAGTTTTGCTAGAGACATCATTGCACTCATAGCATTACACCTGACGGCCAGTAGGGAACAGTGTCCTTGTGCTGTCGCTGAAACACTGAAGCACCAACGCTTCGCGGCTACTGAGAGTCGTATCCGCTACCCAAGCAATGCCACCTGCTGTTCGTCCAGCGGTTGCGGGACTCACCACGGTTTTTGCTGCTGAGGCGTGCTGGATGATTGTTACGGTGATTTCTTTATATTCACCAGTCTGAGGCGGATTGTTAAACACCCAGCTTGTAACATTCTCGGTAAGCGTTATCTCATACCTATCGTTTACCATTCCCAGATCGATAGTCACAACGCCGGATGATGATGAAATCGTAGTCGTTGGTTTTGTTACCTGCGGATTCCCGGTAATCGGCATATCACCACTCCCGGGCCGAGAATTCAGCCCCTGTTTGAGATCCGATAATACTGATCAGACCCGTAGGGCAAACGCCCAGAGGATTTTCGTACAGCGCCCCAGGCAGCAATTTAATGCAAGGTTGTCCGGCGACAGCAGTTCCGCCAACACGAAAATACAGGGTTACTGAAGACAGGTTCTGTATCCAAAAGCCGTTTCTTACCTCTTTGGCTGTAGAAATCGTCTGCGCCGTTCCACCCAAGGTAATAGTTCCGCTGATATTTGTCTGCGCGCTTGATGGCTCGACTTTTACGTTTAGTGTCACGGCAATGCCCCATCGTGTGATGATTTATTGCTGCGTTATATGCCTGCTGTAATTGATTATCCAGCTCCATGCTCCTGTTTTTCTATCACGCCGACTGACACCATTGCCCGGCCCCGGATCTTCGGCATCATCTCAACCGTCAGTTTTTTTATCTGGCTGTCATCGCGCCAGATTCCGGCGTGCGTCATCGCATCAAGAAGCGCCTTTATCGGGTTATCTATGTCCCTGCGCCTGCGGTCTGGCGGGTACAGATTGACGACAACAACTAGGTCGCCGTCAAGCGGCCTGACAACTCCCGCCAGCAGCTTGATCTCTTCTCGGTATGCAACACCCGCATCCGTGACATAAACAATCGGCCTGCGGCCAAATACTCTGTGCCGCCAGTATGTGTTTATTGACGGAGGATACGGCAGGTCAAACATCATCATATCGCCAGCACCGCCGCAGTGATTGCTACCGCTATCACGGCAACCAGGATCACGCCTGCCAGCAGCAGCAGGTCGCCTCTGGCCATCTCTACCGGATCGTGCGGAATAAATACGCTAGAACATGTCGGGCAAACCTCACCCACAACTCCCAGCTGCTTGTGACATACAGGGCACCATGCCCAATGACTGTTATGCCTCATAACTTTACTCCCTTCACAGTAACGATTCGTTTTTCAACCAGTTTCACAAGCGTCTCTGACATTGCCCTTACAACATCGCGATAATCCCATTCTCCGCTCGTCCTCCCATCAATAATGTCGTGACAGTTTTGGCATGCATAACATGCGCAAATATCGGGAACCTTCATGCCAAACCCTTTCATTCCTGTTCCTGGTAGATGCGCCAGTACAGTCGTTTCGCCACCATCCAGGCACCCAGACAATCGCAATGTGCATTCCTCGCCTTTCGCGCTATCACGCACAGCCTTACTAATTATTTTGGTCATTTGTTTTTTCCATCGACGTATTTAACGCTGCATCCACGATCTGACGCCCATGCAATGCAGAATTCAATAAGATCCTGTAGGTCGCTAACATTCATTTTTGCTGTTGATTTGTTCAGTATGACTACGCTTTTGCCGTCGAGAGACGGAACAATAACCCCTTGTCGTTCTCCAGACTCTCTGCACCATGTATCGACAAAAAGCCTTTTCCAGCCGTCAGTATCTATCCATTGCCCAGCCCACTGGATCTGTTTTGACACTTCTGAGCATATTCCATGAAGCATGTCGTTCTGCTCCTTGGTGCGCTTGCTCTTGTAAACGTAGACAGCAATTTCAACTGCTAGATTTTTTAACAGAACTCCTGATGCGTGCTTGCCAACCGAAACCAGCGCAGATCGAAGGCCATCTGAATGATCACAAATAACTCTGTATGGCCTATTCATCGCGACGCTCTCCACGCCGTTGACAGGAGCCTGTGAACTATCAGCACATGCCTATCAATTGCCCGTTCCTTTTTTTCTGGGTAAACGGGCTTTATTTCTTTTCTTTTCCTTGAGCATTCTTGGCAGTACCTAGTGTTTGTTGCGCCTGATATTTCTATTCCGCATCCAGAGCAGTTTTTTTGTGGTCTTATTTTTTTACACTTACAGGCTTTGCACCTGGATTCTCGGCCAGTTTTCATTGTGTGGCATAGAGCAAACTCTGTAATCGGCTTTAACTTTTTGCAACCCTTGCATTCGATAATAATTTTTCCCTCGCATTCTAGGCACACCCTGGAACTCAGTGACGCAAACGCCGTACCTGTATACGGTCTATCACACACGGCGCAGCCTGAAATGCAGTTACCCATCTACGCGATCATCATTGCTTTATTGATAAAAACAGTCTCTGCCGTTCTTCCTGCCGAGGACTTTGTGCATGTTCTACGCCCTGTCTTTTCTAGCGCACCGCACGCTACAAGGGCATTTACTCTAGGAGTAACTGAATTTATTGGTATTCCTGAATGCGCAGATATTTCAAGAT
>CALMES010000023.1 GCA_937863435.1 uncultured Candidatus Peregrinibacteria bacterium | reverse complement strand
ATTTAACGGATTATATTTTTGTCAAGCTAGAGAATATTACACTGGGGCAGCGCCTACGTCATCATATTTCGGTATAGGTAGAAATATAACATCAGGAATATCTACCGCTGGAAATCTTGCGGCGCTTGCGGTTGGCAGGATTACCGCAGCTAATTCATTGCATTGTATATCGGCATATCGTTACTTAGCTTCAGGGGATGTTATCAGATTGCTTAATGTTAATGGCGGTACTAATTTTGATGGGGTTGACGATGTTCTGCTTACAGTTACACTAATTAATTATGCCTAGATTGCTTGTTAATTCTCCAAGCGGAGAACAAATAATAATTGAGATAAGTGCTACTGGTGATTATTACGATGTAACAAAGATTGTATGGGATGAATCAAAAGACGGTCCAATGCCAGATGTCACGCTTGGCAAAATGGCAAGATCAGGAAATTCACTGACAACTTTACCAGATTATATTCCAGAACATGCCGCCGCCATTTATGCAAAGCAAGTCCCAGATAGCGTACCAATGCCTGCGGCAAAACAAGCATTAATTGAAGCTGGGTTGATGACCGATGTGGAAACGTTCGTATCGACGCTTACACCATCGCAAAAAGTGTGGTACACGGATTCTGTGTTTATAAACAAAGATGATGAATTGGTTGAACAATTCAGAATATCAAAAGGCATGAGTGCCAAACAGATCAGCGATCTATTCATAGCTGCTGATATAATTAACAAGCAAAGATTATCAAAGGGTTGAGCATGGCATTACTAAATTCATCGCAACCATCTTCAGTTTATGTTGATCCACGCGCTGCCGTATTATACGGCCCTGGTAATAATAACATAACTCCAGCACAGATCAAGGATTATATTACTTCTCCAGGTCGATCTGATAAGGATGTTCTCGGTGCGGCATTGGCAAATAACGTTAGTGTTGCGCAGATTGCTCAAGCAATGAGTGATAATCCAAATTATTCACAAGACAAGATAACAAGTTATTTAAATTCGCAAGGCATTACTAATGCCACTAATCCTACGACTCCACCGCTTCCAGAATATCAGCCAATCCAATATACGCCTATAAGCAATGTTAATGCTGTGCAAGACCCAACAAAAGGAACGGTGGCAGGACAGTTAACTAACATTCTTGATCCCAATTCTCCGCTGATGCAGAGAGCTTCAACTATCGGCAATTCGATGTCAAATAAGCGCGGATTGCTTAATAGCTCTATCGGAGTATCTTCTGCAATGGCTCCAATGATAGACGCAGGATTGCAAGTTGCCACGCCAGATGCGGCGAGCAACAATCAATTCAATATGTTTAATGTGCAGAATCAGAATGACATTAATAAGTTTAATGCGGCTAACGCATTGAGTGCTGGCGTTGCCAATGCTGGCAATCTTAAGGACATAGGCATCAATACCATGAATCAGCAAACAAACATGGCGATTGCTAATCTTGATTCCGGCACAAAACTCAAGATTGCAAACATTGACGCGTTATCAAAAGATTCGAATCTTGCTGCCAGCCTCAATCAGTCATTGATGAATGCGATTGTTGAGATTAACAAGCAAGATAAGCCGGTGGATGTACGCCAAGCAGAGATTGAGCAGCTTGTTAATCTAACAACACAGTCAATCGGATTGTTGCAATCATTTGACTCAAAAGTTCCGGCACTGAGATTTGATGACATCATGAAAACTGAGAAATCATCGACACCAGGTGCTGGTGGGTCGATCGGATCGTCATCAACTGGCAGCGGCACAGGTGGAGCAATAAGCGGTGGCGGAACAAACAAAGGCGCTATTCCTATACCTGGATCGGACGGAAAGGTAGGATCATACGGCTCAATGGTTCCTAATAGCAATGGATATGGTTACCAGTTATACACAAGAAATGCATTGAGATTAATAGCCCTTGATACTAATGATTATAAATTGAGCGTTCCTGAATTATCTAATGTTAAAGGATACATTAAAGGATTGGGAGTTGATATTGATCTGAATGACGTTGCTCCGCAAGCTTTGATGGATGAAATAAATAGAATGCAAGGAAACCAAACTGGAGAGCCTAATCCATTGTTCTTCGCGCCTGTGTATGCTCCGAAAGCAATGGACCCATCGTTTTATATATATAAGGCAGCGGTTTCTAAATATCAGAAATGAAATTTGAAATAACCAGGGATCAAGAATTTATAAAGTATTGCTTAACACATCCTTATGTGTGGAAAACAAGAG
>CALMES010000022.1 GCA_937863435.1 uncultured Candidatus Peregrinibacteria bacterium | reverse complement strand
TAACCGCTATCGACGGCCAGCACGCGGATCGGCATGGTCTGACCGCTTTGATGCAGCCAGTCCTTTTGCAAAATCTCCATATCCAGCCGCCGCCAGATTTCAGGGCGGGCCGTGTCGCCATCGAGAACAACGTAATCGACCGACCAGCTTTCTTTGTTACGCCCCCATGCGACCACTTCGCATTCGAGGCGATCTTTTTGCACATCGACACCCGCCGTCAGAAACAGGCCGCCTTGCGGCACAATGCCGACACGGTACGTCTCGCGGCGCTCATAGAGGCGCTGCCAGTCCGGCGCTTCGGAGGATTCTTCGTAAGGCTCCCCGAGGACCGTGTTGACAAACCCCTTCATCAGCTCAGGGTTCTTTTTGGCTTCTTCGAACATGGCGGCGGCATCGCCCCATGAAAACCAACCGACAGGGCTGTAAAGTGATGATATGTGATAACCAACCGTGCCATCGGTTGTCTCGCTTGTCGCCCGCCATTCGCCCATTGCCAGCATGGCCGTTTTATGATGTTCGGCAATCAGGCAGCCGCATTCTTCGCAGACATACTCGCATTTTTGCGGTTCTCCCTCTGGCCAGCGCAACTGTGTGAAACGCAGGGGCTGAAAGTGATCGCATTCAGGGCAAGGCACATGAAAATAGCGCTGGTCACTTTTTTCAAACTCACGCTGGATCCGCGACAGACCTTTGACGGTTGGTGTGCTGACCATGAAGACTTTCCTGCGCCGCCGGAATGTTGCTGAGCGCCGTTCGGCCAACAAGATCGGATCACCTTCCTCATCAACGTCGCCGGGGTAGGCATCAATCTCGTCCATGAACAAATACCGCGCAGGCATCGAGCGCAAACCAACAGCCGAGTTCGCGCCTGTCAAAATCAACAAGCCGCCAGCGAATTCTTTGCTCAAGATCGTGTTGCCTGAATCACGCGAGCGGTTCGGCTTCACCCGTTCATACAATTCCGGTACGTCCTGAATCAGCGGGTCGATACGCTGCTTCGAATGACGCTTGGCCAGTTCGACGGTGGGCGAGACCGCCATCATCGGGCCCGGCGCCATATGGATCACATACCCAATCCAGTTATTCCCCGCCTCGGTTCCGCCGATCTGTGACCCTTTCATGAACACGATGCGCTGCACGGGGGATGACGGCGACAGACGATCCATGATCTCTTTTAAGTACGGCGTGCGCGCGGTGCGCCAGCGTCCTGGCTCTGCTGCTGACTTTGGCGACAGCAAGCGAAACTCATCCGCCCAGTCTGAAACCAATAAAAACGGATCTGGCTTTAAGGACGAGAGCCATGTTTGTAAGATGTCATCGTCATCCATCATCTCCTGCGGGGAGTTTTGTATCACTAAGTTCATCTAAATGCTCACGCACGAAACGCTCGAGAATGGTATGCATGTCGTGTTCATCAACTTTTAATTCCGATGCCATTTGTGCCGCCACGCGCGATGGCCAGTTGATCCACGCATCACGCACCTGTCGACCAAGGCGATAAACTTGTGCTTTGACCTTGTCCTTGTTGATCAAGCTCCCTTTCTTTTCTTGCAGTTGCAGCCTTGCAAGATGTGCTTTTGCGATTTCATGTGCAGTGCGGGCTTGTTCGAAAGTTGTAAGCCCAGAAGGACTACGCCCATTTTCGCGCAACGTATCACGCACCGATTGTGCCGCTTCAGGATCACCATTGATTTTACGCTGCTTTGCCGGATCGGTATTGGCAATCCAGTCTGAATCGGCAGCGCTTGCATCAATGGTTCCATCCGCCATTGTGCGAATACGGCCCGACTGAATCGCTTTGCGAACGGCGCGATCCGAAACCCCGCGATGACGGGCATAGGCTCTGATTGATAATCCCATGATAATTTTCGATCATTTATTGTCATCCAATTGCTGGCTTTTAGGTGTGCATCATTTTATGCCGATGTTTGATCATGATATAATCAGATGCATCAAATCTTCGCAATGAAACGAACACTATTAAAGTTGATTATCCCTGCGAATGAAGCGTTACTGGACATGTAAGCAAACAAGGA
>CALMES010000021.1 GCA_937863435.1 uncultured Candidatus Peregrinibacteria bacterium | reverse complement strand
CGCGCCTTTGCTGCTCTGCTGATGCCTGAATGCAGTAAGCATGGAATCCACTGTAGAAATTATCGGACTTTGCCTGATTGAACGTCTCCGCATCCATTTTCATGTGAGCCAGATAGCCCATCCACAGCAAAAGAGCGTTGTGGTGAATACTCTGGATCTCAAACTCGACATTGTTTTCATCAATGTCAGTCAATGGAAGACGAGACACTGACAGCTTTATAGTGTCGGCTTCCAGCGCCTCTGGAATAATTCTAAGAGTAGAGGCATCCATGCCTACAACCAGGCTCTGTGTTTTGCCTGGCGCGTCCGTCAGTGATGATTCGCAACCTGCAAGCTCATTGTTATTGACGATGTTTACTTTCTGATCGTCGCTAACGCGATAAGCTCTTGTGATTTTCAGGATCCTGTCGCTATACGGCACAGTTACATCGCCGGCATCTATTGCGAGTGTGGTTATTGCTGAGGATGAATCAGGAATTCCGCCAGTTAGCCGGCAAAACATCTTCTGCGCCTCATCCGCATACTCATAAACCTCGTCTGTTGACCACAGAAACGGCTCTGACGTATCGCGGAAGCGGCTGCGGAATCTGCTTACCAGCTCAGTTGCATTCATTATTCTGCATTCTCGCTGCTAACGATCATCCATGCAGACATCATTTCCTCTCGATCAATGCCCAGGCCAACCAGTTCGCGAACCTTTCCGATTTTTGGCTGTCCGCTCTGGGTGAAGTCATCCGGATTACCGCTTTCAACCATTTCGCGCAGTGCGCTGATGATTGCATCGGCTCTTCCGATCTCGGTCGATCCATCCGGCGATGACGCAGTAAGACTGTCTTCAAGACCCTCGACAATTGCGCCGGCCATCAATGCTTCGCGATGGAACATTGGATGCAGTTCTTCATACCTGCCAGCAAACACCGTCCCTGAATATCCATTGTCCAGATTGATCTGGATGTCTTCATTGGTTGGAGACGTAAATTTCATCTTTCATTACCTCTTCGCTCGTGTTGAATCTTCCGCTGATAGTATCTTTCCATCAGTGACAACTTTGATAATGCGTCTTTGTACGCCAGCTTGCAGCCCTTATCTTTGTCGAAAGACTCGGATACTGTGCAGACGGTTTGCCCTGTTACAACAAAACCGCAAACCAGCTCAATAATGCAAAACGTCACTGACCCTTCATGCAGATATTTTTCGTCAGCAATTGTTTTCGCCAGTTCTTCTGGTGCAATACGGCTCATGCTCTACCCTTACTGAGCGTAAAAAGAAAAACCCGCACCGATTTCTCGGCACGGGCGCATTCCTTAATCCTGCGTAAAGTCTCCGCTGTCCAGCTGGACGTAGGTAAACTCAACAAGGATCTCCAGCGCAGTTGCATCAGCAGTGCTTGGAGTACGGGTAAGGATCAGATCAGGCGTGCTTGACGTATGCACATAGCCAGTAGGAACCAGCGCTACGCGAGTACCAGCAGTTGCCTCCAGGTTAATGTCGGCCTTGTACGCTTCCAGCGCGCCGCTATAACCAACGTCCAGCAAATCGGTTGGAGAGCTGCCGATGTTGGATGCGGTAACGGTGGTGACGGATCCGCCGGTAATCACTGCGCCAATTGGCACTGCAATTTTCAGCGTGTTGGCTGTTGATGCGGCAAGAAACTCTGCCAGTGTGAATTTGCGCACAAACGCCTTTGGGTACTGACGGTTTGCGCATGCTGCAATTGAATTTGTCATGTCTATAACCTCTGCGAGAAAGATTTTCTTTTGATCTGGAAAAGAAAGGCGGGGTTATCCCCCGCCAATCACTTAGCTAAGGTGGTGATCGATTGCCAGAACGCCGAAATCCTGAATGCCGCCATCAATCGCGCTGTAGAACCTCGGCTTGATCAGAGACAGCATCTTGTCAACGCCGATCCGATATTTGCTGTTAAGGTCAAACATCTCTTCCGCCCAATCAGGAGGAGTGATGTCGGCCATCGCAAGCGCCTGGGCACCACACAACAGAGAACGAGTGCCTTCAACATCAGTACCCGCGCCCCACTTGGTAGCAGTGCCGGTGGTTGAATACACAAGACGATGCTCATGGATAACAACGCCGTCGATGGTGGTGATCGCACCAGTGAAAAACGGGTTGTTATTGCCAAGGCCAGACTGGTTCACCGCGTTTTTGAAGTCGGTGTCGTTTTTCAGCTGAGCCAAAGTGCCGGGCTTAACCAAAAGAACGAAATACTCTTTTCCGCCTTTTACGATGGGCTTGATGTAATGATCACGCGCATACGCAACAGACTGAGTAATCATCTTGTAACTTGCAGTAGATAACGTGGTCAGAGAGCCGGTGGTGTTGGCACTGCTTGACAGCGAACTGCCAGTCCATGTGCGGCGACGAGTAGAAGTCGGAGCAGTAGGCTGGAACGCAAGGCCAGGGAACGGGCTGTTTGAACGAGCGGATCCGTCTGGCTTGTAGGCATACGAAATGCCGGACAAAGACAGCAGGCTCAGTTCATCAAGGCGCGACTGCAACCAATACTGCAGCTGGCCACGCGCCTTATCACGCGCAGACACAGTGCTTTTCTGGTCAGACAATTTACCCTTGTTTTTAACAGCGTGAGAGATCAGGTCAATTGGCAGCTCGAAATCATAGATGCTCATTGCCTCTTCGTTGCCTTCGCGCTGGTTGTCACCAATTACGCCGTCGGACAGCAGATCAGCCAACAGGGTGATAATCGCCTTGTCGCCTTTTTCTGTTTTGGTGTACTCAGAGATAACATGGATCATCGAGTTTTCGTCAGATCCCATGAATTTGCTGACAAATGATTCGTTGCGCGCTGGTTGCCATGTCTTGCGCGCCCAATAAGCGCGCTGTTCGCTGGTTTGTGATGCAAAATCTGTTGCGGCCATAGGTAGTGCCTCCGGTCAGAAACGAAAGAAAAAAAACTGTTTCTGTGACATATCGCTGTCAACGAGCGGAGACACCTGTAACGTAGGAGAACGGACTGATTACAGTCATCAGCATGCGTTTATTGTCGGCATACAAGACCATGTTTTTGGTTGGATTGGGCGCGCTCATAACGCACCCGCTCCATGTGTTGCTTTTTCTTGCTGCTGTAATTAAATGTCAAGCCTCGCCGCGCAGTTTTCTTTCAAGCTCAGGATCCATATTGTTGAATTCCTTGTCTGACATCTGGCTTATTGGCTTGATTCCGTGCTGCAATGCCCTATCGCCCATGCCGCCATTCATCCTGGGGGGCTGCATTTCTGCCGCTTTTGCATTACGAACAATCGTTTTTTGCTGATTGTTATTTCTCTGAGCCTGCTGACCAGCGGGAGCAATGTTTAATCGCTCTGCAACCATCGAAACCGCATCGCTCAGTGCATCAGCCGGTGATTTCCCTTCGGCCATCAACTTTTGCATCTGGGTATTTACAGCGTCAATTGCAAACGCATCCGCATTTTTTGAATTAACGTCCAGTGCTGGATAGGTTTTTTCCAGCGAAGCAATCACGGAATTAAGCTCTTCCGCCGCTGCCCGTGCAGATTCAGCCTTTTTCTCGGCCAGAATCTCGTTTTTTGCTGCTTGTTTAGCGTCATCCATGATGCGCTTGTTGATCTCCAGCCGCAGAGCGACGGCCTCTTCTTCAGCGCCGTCCAGCAGCAACTGATAATGCTTCAATTCCATTTCAGCAATGTCCGGACTGGCCTCTGTTACTGACTGCTGAGCAGCAGAATCGCGCTCTGCCAGCTGCCTTTCGAGATCCTTGACCCGCTCGTTTACTTCATGGAATCGGGCGTGCGGCACCATAGGGCTTCCATCGCCGGCAATTTTTTCGAGAATCTCGGCGCTGATACTGTCGTCATCCTCGACTTCTTCCTCCTGATCATCCTCTTCAGGAAGTTCCTCGCCGCGCAATCTGGCCTCTTCAGCCGGATCAAGCTCTTCGATTTCAAAGCCAAAAGCCTTTTCTTGCAGTTCTTGCTGGTCTTGCTCTTGCTGTGTTCCCATCGTCAACGCTCCAGGGTGGTTGTGGTTTGATTAACAGGCTTTTGCACATGCAGCCATTTGCGCTCTCGCCATCTCTTTCGCTGCTGCATAGCGTTTTTTGTCAGATTTGATCTCTTCTGCACGCGCTAGTGTCCGAAGATCATCCTCGGCGCGCCATTTTTCATCGACTGCGATACCCACTCCTGCCATAGATGGCAATTTTTTATCTTTCACTGTTGGCCTCCATTGATGCCGGCTTGCGGAGTTGCCGTCATCCCCCTGTCGGGATTCGGCGGAAATATCGGGTGTGTGTTTTCTGCCATTCTCGCATTTGTCTGGATTGGCGCATCTGGGGCAGGAATAACCGGCGCTTGATCCTGGTCTACATACCCTGCGCTCCTGAGCATCGCATCAGCAAGCGGGGCAATCGCAGGATTACCCGCTATCAGACTTGCAGCGGTTGTTGCGCTGTACTGTGATTCGACCGATTTAGCTGTTGCCTTCGCATCCGCATATCCAACCTGCGCCTGTTTCAGCGCGACTTCTGCCTCACGCAGCGGATCCGGCGGGGGAGCCTCTTCTTTCTGCTGTTTAAGCAACTCGCCTTTATCCGCGAGGTTTGAATGCTTGATTGCTACCCAGCCGGGCAGATCAATCCCAGCCTTCCGCATTTCCATGACCTGCTCGAACTCGCTGTTTTCCCATGTGACAGTCATCGGTTTTTCTGTTATCACGATGTCATAGGTGCCAGCAGTCATGTCGTTTGCAACACTGCCATCATCCATCTGCTTGTTCAGCACAATGGGCTGGTATTCCGTCTCGCCGGTTTCGCCTTTTTCTGCAATCCTGATCACTCGCTCATCGGTCACAAATTTTTGAATGATTTTCAGCGATCTGGTGTAGAGCATGTGACGAGTACGGGCCATATTATCGAGCGGAACAGCCAGCTGCTGCTGTGCGATAAACTGTCGGGCCTGTATCGCTACGCCTGATTGGTTTTTGCCCGGATCCAGCATGGCCTCGGTGATACCTGTAACGTCCCGTATTGATCGCAGCGACCAGTCGATAAACCGATCTATTCCGCTCGGAACCTCATTTGGCCTGATTTTTGTCGGTGGCGGAGCGCCAGGTCGAGTAACTAATATCAACCCCGTTTCCGCGCCAGAATCTTCCATCTCTGCGTCTGTTTTGTTGACGATAGACCCCTGCTCGTACACCCAGCCCGAGTTTGCAGACGTATTGATAACGTGCTGGAACTGGCTGATGGCCTTATTTAGCATGTCCTGTGGACTGATGCCGTCATCAATCATCCCAGCAGTCTGGCCCCTGCGAAAAATCGGGAAAAATGGAACAACAGTAAAATTGTCAATCGGCGAGTAGCTATCGAACAACACAACATCGCGAGTAGAAACACACCGTTTCACGCGCTTCATCATGCGTTTTATCGTGACCCATCCAGCCGCTACCGCCTCTGCATAGTCGTCATCGCTTACGCTGTCCCTTGGCGTCATGTCGCCCTCTGGTGACACGACAACCTGTGTCATCTCGTAGACCCAATATTGACGGTCAATGATCCGGCAGCGCCTGATTCCGCCTTTGTCTGTGTACGCATTGACGCCAGACTCGTCGCCGAACGAGTTACGATGCTCGTCATGTAGCGTATCGCCCCAATTGTCAGATGACTCGAAACGGGCCTCTACTTTGGCTGCTGCTTCCGGGCCGTATGTTTCGCGGATCCAGTCAAGTGTCTGCCATCGCGTGATGATGACAAATCCCCACTTGTCAGGATCATACTCAGACGCATCAGGATCTGGGCGAACATCTAAAGGATCAAGAACATCAATAGACAGCGAACCAGCCAGGTTGTCGTCGAACTGAATATCAACATCAAAATATCCGCGCTGCTGAATAGCCCCATCCAGCCAGACCTGCGTCTCTTTCCATTTGTACTGCTCGTTGTCGAGCATTTGCCGCAGCACTTTCGCCTTAATTTCAGCCTGCTCTGAATCTGCCAGGCCGCCTCTAGGATAAAGCGCTACTTCCATCCGGTTGTTGATCTGATAGCCGGTCGCGACATTAACAGCCGCTTTCAGCTCGTTTACCTCGTAGCACGGCCTTCCTTCAGACTCTAGCGCAGAGCGAACAGCTGGATCCCATTGTCCGCCTTTGCCCAGGTAATACCGCTCGTTTTTTTTCGCTTGCGCGCAATAATCGCGATGACCTCGCGACTCGGTATATTCGTACCAGCGCCAATTTTCCGCAGCTGCATCACTGCTTATGCCCGGCGTTATGCTTTCCTGAGTAGTCACAACCGCAACGACCTAGATTGGATTTTGCTGGAATGTAGCCCTGCTGTAATTGTTTGCACATAGCAAAATACGCATAGCAGCAAAATAGTTTGTAAATAATTGTCCCAGCCTATTGCGTTACCGGTAACACGTGATAGTATGAACTCACTGAAGCGGTTGGCGCTGAAGAAAAAGAGGATAGAGACATGAACGCAAACGATTTTGCACGAATCGCAGCTATCAGCAACATCCGTATCACATCTGGTGAGGGCGACAGCGAGGGGGCAACTGTGATTGCTACCAATATCCGCACACTGTCAGGGCTGAAATCTCGACTGCGCCGCGAGCGCGCAAACGGCGACCGCTGGGCATACGCCACCTACGACTGGAACAATGGCCGTGTCAGGATTGAGGCATGACAGCAAAAAAACAGGGGGAGAAATCCCCCAAATCCACGGCAGAGCGGCAGGCTGCACTAAAGCAGCGCCGTGCTGACGCAGGACTGGTTCGTGTTGAGTTGTACGCCACCAAGGAAAACGCGGAGAAAATCAGGCGCTACGCTGCTGGTCTGAGTTGACCAGCATTGAAGTCTTGCAAACTTGCAGAAAAACAAACCTGTGTTTGCGGAGGCTTTCAGTGTCATACATCAAGTCAAGCCGTTTCCATACCACTCCTGATGAGCGGGAGGAAAATCGCGTATAGTTACACCCATGAACACGAAAGCCCTCTATTTGAGGGCTTTTTGTTTTTATGCCGCCTGCGGATTCTTTCTGGTCTTTCTTTGTGTCCTGTGCAGTCTTTCCTGCCAGGGTTCATATCTCTCGCGCTTGGGCATTACAGGAACAGCGAATGTCAGGGCCAGCGCATCAGCCATGTCTGGAGACGGGATTCCTGCGCTTCGCATTTTTTCTTTTGATGCCAGTATCATCCGGCGGCTGGAGTCGTAACTGTAATCAACCGATGACAGATCAGACATCAATACAGGATGGGCGGGTATCTCACATGGATAGTCCTCCAGCCAAGCCTTCATTTCACCGTACATTTCTGCGCGCTTGTTTGCGTACTGATCGTTTTTGATTGCGCCGGCACCAAAACTTATTTTGTAGATATTCCGGTAATGCTGCTCTATCAGCCTATCGGCCATGCTGTGCGAGTTTGTTACGTCAATGCATACCGCGTCAGGATCCAGCCTTTCGATCATCAATCCTATGTGTCCGCACAGCTCCATTGTTGCCAGTTTATGCCGCTGCACCTCGATCACCTTGCGTCCGTGCCTTACTACAATTGCGGTCTGGTCGTCCCCGTACTCAGCAGGATCGACACCAATGATCAACGGGCCGCCTGCCGCAATGGTTTTTGGTCGCGCTGCCTCGGCAACCAGTGTCGGAGGAATCAATGCGCGCTTGCTTGCGGCCATAAACGCCATTTCAGGCGTTGCGGGATATTCCTGGTTGAATAATGAAACATCCCCGCCATTTCCGATGATTTTTTTCCTTCTCCATGCCATCTGGCCAAGGGACAGGCCAAATGCATCGGCATACTCTGCTTCATCGGGATCCAGGGCAAACCCTTTTGGCGGATCTACTGAATATCCATCCTCCCAATACCACGGTATAAAGACGGCCTCATAGTCTGATATGCCGCGCACTGCATCCTGCCACAAATTGTAAAACGTATTGCCTATGCCATTTGCCGTAGATTCAAGATAAACCTCTGTTCCCTCAGCCAGAGGGATCGCCTCGCCGATTCCGGCCATGTGTGATGCAGCATTGGGCCAAAATGCCACCTCGGAACCGTGAAAATACTGGATCGTGCTAGAGCGCCCGGTTCCTTTCGCGCCTGCCGTGCTGATTTTGTAACGAACATCCCGCTTGTTGAACCAAAGCTCTTTCGCAGAGTCTGCTGCAGTTGACGGCTTTAACAGCGCCGGGCAATGCTCATGGTATCGCCGCACCATCGTAAACAAGTTGTCGGTTGCTTTCTGTTCGTGCGTCAGTATGCCTACATTTTTCCCTGTTGCGCCCGTTGCTTTGTAGTACAACCTGCCTGTTATATAGGTGCTTGCTCCCTGCTGGCGTCCCTTCAGTATCACCATGCGAACATAGCCACGCGCTTTTAACTGCGCCTCCGCTCGTTCTTCAATAAATTCCTGGGCCTTGTTCAGCTGAAATGGAACAATAGATCCTGATTTTGTAACAATCTTCAGGCACCTGGGCGCATAGATCGGAAACGACTTGCGCAGTTTTGCGATGGCCAGTACAGCTTCTGAGTGCATCAGATGCCCTCTGCCAACTTGATAGCCTCTTGCTGAATGTCATCGACGCTTCTTTCGTCTTTCTTCTCGTCCATTTGCCAGACTCTTCTAGTGTCCGAAACAGCTTTGCTAATCAGTTCTTGCAGTGCCTTCGCGCAAAACACAGCATGCTGAACGGTCATTTTATCGCCTGAGTCTATATGTGATGCCTTCGCCGCCACCTCCATATCTTTTTCTGTTTCCTGCGCGATTATTGATTGCAGCGTATCAATCATGCTCAGACTTCGCAGCAGTATCCCCTTTTGCCTGCACAGCATGGCAAATTGTTCATTTGCGGCATCCTCTACAGCCCTGTCCTCGTCGATTAAACCATTTACCGCTTCGTCACTAATAGCTTTTCGCCTGACGGCGGCGCGAACACGCGCTGATAGATCACGCTCCCATCCGTAACGTGTTATCCAGCTTGTCAGCGTAGTTCTTTTAATGTCCAGCCTATCGCAAATTTCTTTCGGCCCACAGACACCAGTGCGGTACATTTCTCCCGCCCTGGCTATTTTTTCCTTGTTTATTTCCTTTTTGCCAACCTTGCGACCTGGTAATTTTTTGACTTCAGGCTTCAACTCTTCAGCCATAACCATCCCCGTGCTTAATGCAATTGCGATTCGACTCTGTTATGTATCCAGCCGTAAGCGAAGGATTCGTTTTCCTTTCTAGCCTCTGACAGCTCGATATACCGGACGCACTGTAGGCTGTTCAGCGTAAACAACAATACACGCTCTCCGCCCTGCGATGCCTTTGCTTTCAGATAGGATTCCAGCGCACTGATAGATTTGTCACCAATCCCTCCGTCTACAACAACATCCGGCCAGAGTGATCCGTTGTTGTTGAATGCATTGAGTGATCTTTGCAGGAATTTCCCGGCAGTTGACGGCCCCATGTTTACACCCGTATCAACCAGCTCCGCCGCGATTACAGGCGACAGCTTCATTACCCTGTCAAATCCTGGAGCAGCTACATACTGCTGAAAATAGATTTTCTTTGCAGTATCCAGTGGCAAATCACGCATGTCTCCCGAATACCCGCTTGCCCTTGCAACGGATTCGGTTATTCCATACATGGTTTTACCGCCAAGATCATTCCGATTGTCGCTGTAGCCACCTTCGGCCTTAATGATGTCGTCAATAATGTCACTGATCGTTTTCATTTTGCCGCCCCCATCAATGCCTGGTCTTTGTTATAACTACTGCGACTTGTGCCAATCCAGTACGAAACGGCCCCGGTAAACAGGCCTGCAATCTGCCCGAGGAGATAAACGGCCATATCCTTATTTTCAGCCGGTACTGTTTGTGTCAGCAAAAAATATCCCATAGCGCAGACCATTATCCCAAGGCAAACGGTAATTGCTGATGGCATCCAGTGGCCGGCATGCGCGGATCTTGCATTCTGAATATCTAACAGCTCGGCCTGCAGTGTTGCCAGCTGCCATTCGCGAATATGATCGCGCTCGTCTATTTCTAGCTGTTTTATTTTTACCAGAGTTTCAGGATCTGCATTTATCTGGGCCAGTATTGCTTCTGGGTCATTTTTCATCCCCAGGGCAGACGCAATCAGCGCTCCGGCCATTCCACCGGCAGGGCCGCACAAAACACCCCCTATTACCGGCGCGCTATCAGCAAGTGCTTTTCCTAGACTGGCCCAATCTACTGTCATTGCTTTATGCCTATTGCGGCCAGTATCGCACCGCCAACACCTGTTAAAACAACGCAAATCGCTCCTACAATTAGTGCCCTCATTTCAAGCAATCCTGGCATTTTCTGCTCGATGACAGAAACGCGCTTTTCGATATTTTCAATCGCAATGAATGATCTGTTAATCGCTCTTGATACTTCGTTGTGTTTTTCTTCAAGCCTGACGATAGCCTGCAAATTTTCCGTGACGGCCTGCAGACTATTGCGTATCTCGACAATAACCTGCCTGAAATCCTCACAGTCTCGCTCAAGCACCGCAACTCTCACTGCAATTTTCTCATCGTGATCTGGCACCAATCCCCCTCGAGCACTCCGCGCATTAAATAATCTTCAGCCCCATCCGCTGCATTGCCGCCTCTGGCGCATCGCTGGAGACATCCGCCATCGCGAGTATCTGCTGTGCCTCGGCCAGCGGGATACCCGCTCCAGCGGCAAGCGTAGCGGCATCATCGAGCATTGCTGCAAGCTCAACACGGACAGGGCCAGAGTTAATCCAGTGTGTAGCGGGTGCGGCACCAGTGGCCGAAAGCCCGGTTGACCACATGCTTGCATGCGTCGGCCCAGCAAGCTGAACAACCAGCGCACGGCACATGTCGCGGATTGCATCTGGCACGACGACACAGCGGTAAACCGTCTGAATCTCGTCGCCTGCCCGGATGTTGTTGGGCGTAAGCGGTGCTGGCACAACGTACTGCTGCAACGACTCGTGCAAATCGGCTGTGCAGTCG
>CALMES010000020.1 GCA_937863435.1 uncultured Candidatus Peregrinibacteria bacterium | reverse complement strand
CGGTTGATCAGCGCGACGGTGCGCGGTTCGAAGTCACCGCAGCCGCCGGGGGCGGCGGAAGCGGCCTCGCCGTTTCGGGCGAGGTGGGGGGCGGAATTCGCACGACAGTCGGATGGGCTTCGAGCTTGCCAACACGCTTGTCGAGCGAGTCGACTTTTTCACTGAGGCCGTTCACGGCCCCGGCGATCGCGTCGATTTTTTCGTTGACGGACCGCATGGAGCGGTCCACGTCTGCCGCCTTGACGGAGGCGGATGGCGCATACATCGACTTGCCGAATTTAACTTGATTCATGGTGTCCCAAATTTCTTTGGGCACCCTGCTTTTTTTGCCCAGCTTACTCCCTTTCGGGAGTTTGAGTTCGGCCACCAACGTGATTTCGAACTCCTCCCCACCCGCGAGGGTGGTTTCGGAGATGGCGGTCTCCTCGTCGATGACGGTCCTTGCAGGCACTTCCACGTCTTCACTTGGCGTGACGATGATGAAAGAGCCGCTCGGGATGACGATGTCGCGACTGGTCGTGAATGAGCTTTTCAGCTCGACTAGACGGCTGCTTGCAGCCGGCGAGACTGGCGGGGAGCTGCTCTGGCCCAAGGCGGTGGAGACGGTGCCCAGGATCAGGAGAGAGGCGAAGGTCGTGCGCATCGGAATCTGCTTTCTGCCCGCTTAGCGGGCAAGAAAAGGTTGTGCGACGGATGCTCTCCGTCGCAAGTATCGCTTCCCCGACGTTGGGGGCGCGACGGTACGCGCAGAAGACAATCGATCGTTTTGTCCTCCACAGCGTCCCACACATTACATGTGCAGGATTGTATGGAGGACGCGATGCTTTCAAAGATCAACCACACATCAAATCGTAATGCGTAATATACAATACTATATAAATTATGTCAAGTATTAAAAAAGGCAAGATTGAAGCCGTCAGGAAGCCAAAAACACGTATCAAGCATAATCCTTCAAATAATCAGTCAAAAACGCGTATATTTGCGATTTCGTATCATGCCCCTTTTCCATCCGGCTCTCTTTCTGTACACTCTCGTCAATTTGCCAGCCTGCCGGCACTACCCCCTTCATCACCCTATGGCTCAACTCATTCTCTCGGACGGAACCACCTTTAGCGGAGAATCATTTGGTGCAGAGGTGGATACAGACGGCGAGGTGGTGTTTTCCACGAACATGGCCGGCTATCCGGAATCCATGACGGATCCGAGTTTCAAGGGTCAGATTCTGGTCTTTACCTATCCGCTGATTGGCAATTACGGTGTACCGAGTGAAGAGAAGAACGAGTGGGGTTTTAGTAAGAATTTCGAGAGTGAATCTATTCATGTCCGAGCGATCATTGTGGCGCAGGAAAGTCGCGACTTTAGTCATTTTGCGGCTGTCAGTTCGCTGCACGAGTGGATGAAGCATCACAATATTCCGGGTATTACGGGTATTGATACACGCGCACTCACCAAGAAACTCCGCGAACACGGAGTGATGCTGGGAGCTATTCGGCAGAGCCGAAAGGAAACAGAAGAAACAGACGATGCAGAGGAAACAGAAGAGGTGGGAGATATTGGCCACGCGGATTCTGTGCCAACAATTATTGATCCGAATGTGAATAATCTTGTAGCGGAAGTGAGTTGCAAAGAAGTGATCACGTACGAACCTGCCAATGCCGATGCATCGACTCCGACTATTCTCGCCTACGATTGCGGTATGAAACGTAATATTCTCCGCAGCTGGCTCAAGCGTGGTGTTCGTGTACACCGTGTGCCATGGGATTACGATGTTTCAACGGGCAAGTTGCAGTTCGATGGTTTGTTTGTGAGTAACGGTCCCGGCGATCCAAAAATGTGCAAGCCGACGATTGCAGCCATGAAATGGGCGGTAGACAAAAATATTCCGACATTCGGCATTTGTCTGGGCAACCAGCTTTTGGCACTCGCTATCGGAGGTGATACCTACAAGCTCAAGTACGGACACCGCGGCGCCAATCAGCCGTGTATAGAAGAAGCAGATGAACCAGAAGATGCAGAGGAAACAGAGGATAAGAAAACAAAGAAAAAATTGGGCAGGTGCATTATTACGAGCCAGAACCATGGATTCGTGGTGGATGAAAAGTCCTTACCCAAAGGCTGGCGTGTGTGGTTCAGGAATGCGAACGACGGAACAGTGGAAGGTATCAAGCACGAAAGCGGCAAATTCTTCTCCGTCCAGTTTCACCCGGAAGCGACACCGGGGCCTGAGGATGCGAACTATTTGTTTGATGAGTTTTTGAAGGTGATGGGTAAGGAGTAGTATTGATATTGTTGAGGGGCGTTTATTCGTTTATCGTTTGGTCGTTGTTCGTTCGTTGTATGACTACTTTTCAGAATTTTGAAGAGATTGAAGTGTGGCAGGAAGGCAGAAAATTGATTGCAAATGTGCGACATATTTGTAAACGTCCAAATGTCTTACGAGATTATTCTTTTATAGATCAAATTACTCGTTCTGCAAGATCTGTCTGTGCAAATATAGCCGAAGGGAATGATTCGTTAACAGTGCCAGAATTCATTAGTTTTCTCGGCTTTTCCAAACGTTCAGCTGCCGAGGTACGATCTCATTTATATGATGCACTAGATGAAAAATATATCAGCGAAGAAGAATTCAAGAAAATTGCTGATCAAACAAAGAAGATTTGTGCGATGATTGCAAAACTTATTCATTATTTGCAATCAATTCATCAAACAAGAAAGCGTACTATCAATTTATCTCCATCGAAAAACGAAGCAACAAATAACGAATAACGCTTATGCCTGTACCTATTTACACTTCCGTCTGCACCCACAAATCCCTCCTCGCGCCCAACGTATACGAATTGCGCTTCTCTAAGCCCGATAATCTGACCTTCAAAGCCGGTCAGTTTCTGCTCTGGGATGTGCCGCTGCCGGATAATCCGAAAGATATTCAGCCGCGTGCGTATTCCATTGCGTCTGCTCCTGCCGACACCGATCTTCTTTTTTGTATCAAGCTCAAGGAGGGCGGACGGGCCAGTGTCTGGATCGATCGGCAGCTCAAAGCAGGCGACAGAGTGGTCATGAAGGGGCCGTTTGGTAATTTTACAGTGGATCCGGCGAGTGAAAAAAAACTGGTGCTCATGGCAACGGGCGCGGGTGTTGCGCCGTTTCATGCTCACGTCAAATGGCTGCTGAATGATCAGAAGTCGCAGCGGCAGGTGTATCTTTTTTTTGGCGCGCGCCATCCGCAGGATTTCTTCTGGATGGATGAGTTCCGTGAGCTTGCCCGGCTGCATCCTCAATTTCATTTTCATGCGTGTCTGTCCGGCGCCGATGTAAACTGGTCGGGCGACCGCGGCCACGTGCAGGATGTCGCGCAGAAAAAATTGCAAGAATTTTCCGATGCATCTCTCTATATTTGCGGTGCGCCCGCCATGGTTGCGGATATAAAAAAGTTAGCTCTCGAGCACTGGAAAGTCGCCAAGGCCGACTTGCATGTAGAAGGGTATGTGTAGGGTTGGGGGAGATGATTTTGATACTGATAGAGAAAAGGAGCGGGATGCTTCCAGTTTAGTCCGAGAAAGTATTGGATTGCGTATCTCGATCAGCGACATTTGCTGTATGATTGCTCCATGCGTTTGCAGAGATTTTTTACAGCGTTTCTAGGCTTTTTATTGGCTTTTATAAGCCCAATTATAGCTTATTCACAATCATCCGATTGTAAAGCGATCAATCATGCGTTGTCATCATCACACACGTCACAGCGCACAAAGCAATTGCAACGTCGCGCACTGCAAATTGGTTGTCACAGTGCGCCCTCGAACGACGAACAGATTATGTTCTGGTATCAGACGTATTTACAACGATTGCCGTCGGACCTCGAGCTGAAAACCGATCGAGATCTTTTGACGGTCTATCATCAAACAGCACCAGAAGTAGAGGCGGGGATTCTGGGTTCGGCTGAGTACTTCAAGAAATTTTCTTCAGCTCAAGAATATGTCATCCATCTCTATACGATGATCCTCACTCGTCAGCCCAGTCCACGCGAGCTATCCCAAGGCCTCGATGTAGTTGCCAATCGAATGCGAACAAAGCTGGCGCTTGAATTATTGAAAAACAAGTAAGAATTACGAATATTCGTAATTCGTGATTCGCACATCGTAATTCGTTTCCCGTTCTTCTAAAGCCGCACCTCGCCTCGTTCCATCATTTCTAGCAGCCTCGGGTACCACTCTTTCTCCAGTCCCTGCACACGGAGGCGCAGGGTGTCGGCAGAATCGTCAGGATAGACAGGGCAGGTTTTCTGTATCAGCACCTTGCCGGTATCGACCTCCTGTTCCACCATGTGCAGACTGATGCCGGATTCGGTTTCTTTGGCTTGCAAAACCGCCTTGTGAACATGGTTGCCGTACATGCCTTTGCCACCGTACTTCGGCAGGAGTGACGGATGCACGTTGATGACATGGCTCCGGAACTGCATCAGAAAAACCGGCGACAGAATGTGCAGCCAGCCCATGAGAGCGATGACAGGTGTGCCGCTTGCTTGCGATCGCGCTTGCAGCGTGCGAATGGCGGCAGTCAGCCGCATGTCGTATTCCTCGGGCGGTTCATCTGTTTTACGATCAACAACGATGGATGGAATATCGTTCGCCGTCGCTTTTTGCAGGCATTCACGATCCTGTTTATCAGTAATGATCCCCAGACATTTTGCCGTCAGCTTGCCGTTTTTCATGGCATCGATGGTGGCTTGAAATGTTGTGCCGCGCGACGAGCAGAGGACGATGAAGTTCATGCTCTGAGAGTACAGGATGGGAGTTGGAGTGACAACGACGGGAATGAATTATTAATCAAGAATTACGAAGTACGATCCTTTAGCTTTCATTAATCACGTAGATATTTACAGAAATGAATATTCTCGTACTATATTTGGTATGAGTATTGATCAAAAAAGCCCAAATATCGATGTGGATTTTCATCCAATTATTGAGAACATGTTCGTTCATGGAAAAGATTTGCCAATGCAAGTGAAATTTGTGGTTTTTGAATATACAGCAGATACCTTGCGAAGAATGGTGAGCGTATTTCTCGATTTTACCGATCACAGTATTGAAGCAGAGAATGTTGAGAAAAAGAACGTGGAAAGAAAAATAACTTTTGTTGGAGCAGGGAGTAAGACGTTGTCTGCAACTAAGTGGGGCTCTAATACCTGTTTCCGGAAATATGGCAAAGACAGGCCAAGAAACGCTGACGAAGCAGAAATGCTGATCGATGCAATAACGCAAGCAATCAATATAAAAGTAGAGGAGGTTAAAGGAGCGCATCGAACAGTTTAGGAGAAAGAGTGACAGCGGATAGGAAATTCGAAGATCAAAATACTAAACTCGAAACAAATTTTAATTTCGAAATTTTAAACTCGAGATTGTCTAGAATTTGGTTCTTTGATTTTCGAATTTTTCTTATTGTCTATAAATTCTTAAACAAATCTTGCTCCTTCTCAATTCCCTCCACCCAACCCGTGTATTCACTCAGATCAAATCCGTGATCTCGAACAATGCACGCCGGTGTACTTTGTCCGGCATTGCCCATCAGCATATTGGCGGCAGTTGCCAGCTGATCGGCAATCGCTTCGGTCGTGATGTGCAGCGGTTTGCCATGAATATCCTTCTTGCCGTTTTGACTGATAAGCGGATCCATGCCGGAAACGGCGAGTGCAAAAGCAGTCACACCCAAACGCCGAGGATGACAACAGGAATCAGAAATAATCACGGTGATTTTTCCGTTGATGGATTGTTCAATCTCGGTACGCAATTTTTTTGCTGATGCAGCCGGATCTATCGGCCAGCCGATTGCGGTATTTTTTTCTACGTTCGATTCATCGAGTCCGGCATTCGCCGTGAGAATTGTGCCGACTTTCATACCGCTCGGTCGAAGCTCTGTAAGGAGTGCGCCAGGACATGAGTTAATGACTATGCCGTTCATGCGGATCATTTCCTGAATCACCGCCTGGCAAAAGGCCGGGCTCCGGCCACAAGTGTGACTGTATTCCTGCGCTTTTTTCGACGGACTCATGGAATCCAGATCTATGATTGCTCCTTCCGTAAGCGCAACTACCTTGGATGACACGACGAGAATATCGCCCGATTGAATCGAAGCGTTCGATGAAAATATCTGGCTGAGGTTGTCGCTGTTTTTGAGAATTGACGTGTGGATCGGGAGCAACTGCATACGGCAAATGTATAATTGTACATGCATAATGTAAATTCATTATTGCCCGCAGCAGCGATTATCAAATCGTTGTTACATGCAATAAAACGCGATTCGCGAATCGCGTCTGCGGAGGTTGATTGACTAATAACTACTCGCACTCGATGATGCCACGCTCGAACTATACGAAGACGAAATCGAGCCGCTGATGGCAGATGCTTCGGCTGTCCAGAATTTTGCGACCGCCTGCTTCTGCAGCAGAATCACCTGCGTCTCTTTTGTTCCATCCACGACATCCACACTGTGGACGGTGAGTGCGACCGTGGATGTGCCGGTCGGGCTGAGGAACGTAAAACTCGACGGCACTTCGGGCAGCAGCATCTTCATGCCGGCTTTGGCCGGAAGCGTCCAGCGTAGAAAGCTGTACTGCGTTTTGGTGTTTGTCACCTTTTCGATAGTGGTGTTGCTCACCTCCGTCCGGTTCCAGTTGTCGGGCAGGCTCAGATACACCGGAGCATTCGATGTGTTTTCGATCGAAACTAATCCGGCGGTGTTCTTGCGTGCCAGAACAATGGTCAGAGACGCGGGGCCGTCATGCTCGATGCCGATTATGCGGTTAACGGGTGTTTTGGCATCGGTTTTCTGGGTGGAGAAATGTAACCGATCCACGAGCCCCAGTCCGCTGAGAACAGCGATGGAGAGAACGGCAATCGTCAAATGCATACGAACATGCGCCCGTCGTTTGCGAGACGCAGCCGATGGACGTTTGAAAGACAAAAAGCCTTTTGTTCGCTTACGTGGCATGATTACACCGTATGCTAGCTGGAATACCGTTGATGTCGAGGGCAAAGAAGGTAATGGAGTTGTGCGTCAAGACAAATGTAAGCAGAATTATAAGAAAAAAGAACGTAGAACTGAGAACGGTAGAACGTAGGTAATTATATTCTACGTTCTACGTTCCGGGTTCTACATTCTATCTTTTAACAATAATCTACAAAGAATCATTGCACGGAAAAGTTTCATCGTTGTATAGTGAAACAACTGCCTCTTTCTGCTATACTAAGACTCTTATGGACTACAATCCTCATTCACTTCACCAGATCCTTACACGTATCCGCGAACAAATGCGCTGCCCGCAGTGCGGCACGCGCGTGGCAGTGGATTTTCCGTCCATCAAGCTCGCAGGAGACGATTTTGTTCTGCTGCAGCTTAAATGTGAAAGCTGCAATGCCTTTATTGTCTTGCACGTCAACTTAACCGACGGCAAATCATCCGCTGTTCCTCACAACGAATCCGACGGCAAGCGAAACATCTCCTCCACTCTCCATTTGGATGAACAGGAAATGAACACTCTTCGTACCGCTCTGCAAACAAGCGGTGGTTCGTTTGAAAAACTCTTCCAGAAAGTGCAGAACGATGTAGGGGGAGATGTGCCTCCAGCCGGTCCGGTGATGCTTGGATAATACGGTCGAATTACGCTGTACAAATGACGAAGTACGATTTTTTCGTAATTCGTCATTTGTGATTCGTACTTCTTCGCAATAATCAAAATACGTCACTTTCATCGTACGACTATATCCTTGCATCCCGTGACTTGCGGCACGTTTTTTAGAGAGGGCGGAAGCACTCTGCCTCGGTCATCTTCTGGTGGTTGCGTGCCTGGTACCAGTGAGTAATAGTTACTGTTAAGACTGTAGAGATCATCTGCTTCATACGGCAGTTTTGGCGCATCAAAAATGAACGGATACGATGCATCGTACTTGATGGCGATCATTTCATTCTGCAGATCAATCTGATGACGCACTTGATACACATGTATATCGTCTATCAGACAAGATGGCAGATCTTTATAGAGTTTTGGATTGGCTTGGGTTATTGCGAGAGCCTGAGACTTTGAACTGTTTTTCTCCTGCCATTTGATGGGAGGATTGTTGAGTGCATCAAGATCCGCTACTCGCTGTCGCATGTTCTTCATGGAGGCCAGAATGGAAGCGAGCTCGACTTTCGTCGCATCATTAATCACGTTTTTTTCCAGTAGCGATTGATAGCGTTTTTGCGCATCCAGAATCATCGCTTTCCACTCCGATGATGCATCGGTAGAAAGCAGCGAAATGTAGTACAGATCTTTCTGACGGTTGTGGGGCGGAGTGGCCGCAGCGATTTTGGCATCCATATTCATGCCGTTGAGGCTGAGCACGGCGAGTGCTGACAGTATGCCGATGCCGGCAAAAAACTGCTCTTCACGCATGCGCTTATAGACTGCGAATGCAAAGAGCAGTACAAACAAGCCGGCCAACCACCAGACAAACACTTCACCGATAATGCGTACGCGCGTAATGCCGTACGTGTCCATATACAGGTAATCACGTTTGAGCGCCGATGCCAGCATCAGACACAGTTCGGCAATCAGAATGACATTCACTATTTTCAGCTCACGTTTTCGTGTGAGCGTGTCCATGCTGAGCGTACGCAGATTCACAATGTACGAGAGTAACCCACCGAAGAAAGACGCCGTCAGAAGCTCAATGAATCCTTTGCGTACGTAGTCGGAATACGTGATGTTGTAGAGCTGGATGTTCTCGTGCGAGCCAAACAGATACTTGGCCTGAATAACAAGGAAGATGGCAAACAGAACAACAATTGATACAGTCGGAAAAAATAATTCGTGGAATTTAAGGAAGCGAAACGCGTGAGTTTCTTCGCTATCCGGCACAATAAACTTCATCGTTAAGACGATTGTGAGAACGACGGTAATGAGCAAACTGTAGCCAAAACGTGGCACCACTTCCTTGGAAATCTCGTCGATGACATGTTTAAAGACCGCATCAGCCTGAGAAAGAAGCGCGCTAAAGAAAAACAGAGCGATGAAGGTAAGGACGACGGTTTTTAAAACGCTGATCAGAACACCGCCCTGACTGTTCTTCATGTTTTTCGAAAGTCTGAGGACATGAGGAATGTGATCCAGAACGCCGGAAAGATAACGGCCGACCATTTTTACGAGCCACAGTCCGCGCCAGCGTATGGCGTCTACGCTCTGGGCAAGAAGCAGAAGAAGGGTGACAATTATGGCGCTCGCAGTGTTAAGCTCCAGCAGAAAATCATTTCCGCGAATGCCGAGCATCACGCTTACAATCATTCCGCAGACAGCGAGGAAGACAATGGCAGGCGTACGTTGCCTTTTGTTCATAGCGACCACAATTCCTGCCTGCACGAGCGCACCAAAGATACCTAGTCCGATTCCGATATTGAGTGGAAAGCCAAAGAGATTGAAGGCAAGAACCACGCCAATGAGCGTATAAGGAAGGAGTATTGGAAAGACAACCGGCTGTTTTTCATCTGCCGGAAACAATGCACGACGTTTCGTCAGAAGAAGAACCACAACGACCGGCAGAGACAGGAGTACCACAAGCGCAATAAGTGCATACAGCATAGTAGAGAATGGGGGACGAAGGGATAATTGTAGAGATGATAGGCGAGGAATGCAATTGAAGGAGCGAGAAGGTAAGGCGCGTAAGGCGGGTATAGCGGGTATTGTGGGTGTGGCGGGTAATTAATAATCCTACAATCTTCAGCAGTGGGCGTCCCCGCCCACGGCGTGCGATCATTCCTTGGTCCCTCTTCGGCTGCGCTCCCGCCTTCGTCAGCCGCGGCTGACTACGGACGGGCAAGCAGGGTGACACATATTCATAATTCGTGATTCGTACTTCGCGCAACTATGATTATTCATCAAATATTAACATGGCAAGTGAATCTCTGTAATAAACTCTATTTAAGCCTTGTCAAAGACTCGAAATTCGTGCTACCTTATGCCAACTATCGGACGTTCCTCTCGCGATTCAGACGATCGCACTGGAGGAGCGGACGATTCTGTGCGTGCGATTTTCCGCTTAATTTAGAGCAAAAACACTAGTAATGAATAACTCCCAAATTCCAATTACCAACTACCAACAAGTATCAAAAATCAGAAGATCAAAGAATTAAATCCAAGACAAGAAACGAATAACTAAAAACGAACTAACGAAAAACATTTCAACCCAAAACTCCACCCCTCACCCACTCCCTCACCCCCATACAGTATGGCCTTCACTCCCCGCACCTCCGACTCCTTCGATGCAGTCGCCCTGTCCGTTGCCAGCCCGGAAGATGTTGTAGGCTGGTCTCGTGGCGAAGTCACGAAGCCGGAAACCGTGAACTACCGCACCCAGCGTGCAGAACCAGATGGGCTCTTCTGTGAGCGCATTTTCGGTCCTACCAAAAACTTCCAGTGTTTCTGTGGCAAGTACAAAGGTATCCGTTACAGCGGTGTGATTTGTGAAAAATGTGGTGTCGAAGTGACTCGCTCTATCGTTCGTCGCGAACGCATGGGTCACATCAACCTGGCTGTTCCTGTCACGCACATCTGGTTCCTCCGTTCGTCGCCGTCTCGTATCGGTTTGCTTTTGGATCTCTCCATCAAAACTCTTGAGCAGATTGTGTACTTCTCGGCCTACATCGTCGTCACAGTCGATGAGGAGGGCAAGGCAGGAGCCGAAAAAGAGCTGATGCAGGAAATCGAGGCACGCAAGAATCAGGTCAAGCGTGAGCACGATGACGCTATGGCAACGCTCAAGGCCGGCAAGGCGACGCGCGATCAGCTCGATGCGTTGGATAAGTCCACTGCCGAGAAATTTGAAACATTGAAGATCAACCATAAAGATGCCATCGACGATCTGAAGAATCTTCACGTTGGATCGGTTCTTTCCGAGCTTAAGTTCCGCGAAATGAATATGAAGTTCGGTCATCTGTTCCGTGCCGGCACAGGAGCTGAATCCATCCGCGAAATCGTCATGTCGATCGACTACGATCGTTTGGTCGAGGACCTCGGCAAGGAGCGTCAGCAGAGCAGCGGCCAGAGGCTCAAGAAAGTCATGAAGCGCCTCAAGCTCATTCAGTCGCTTCGCCAGGCCAACATCAAACCGGAGTGGATGATCCTCACCCGTATTCCGGTTATCCCGCCGGATTTGCGCCCAATGGTGCAGCTCGATGGAGGCCGCTTTGCCGCATCGGACTTGAACGATTTGTACCGCCGCGTCATCAACCGCAATAACCGTCTCAAGAAATTGATGAGCATTGGAGCGCCGGAAGTTATCAACCGTAACGAAAAGCGCATGTTACAGGAATCGGTCGATACCCTCCTCAACAACTCCGCTCGCGCCGGCAAGGCTCTGTTTACCGCAGGAGATCGCCGTAAACTCCGCTCGCTTTCCGACATGTTAAAGGGAAAGCAGGGTCGTTTCCGCCAGAACCTGCTCGGTAAGCGTGTCGACTACTCCGGTCGTTCGGTTATCGTGGTTGGTCCGCACCTCAACATCGACGAATGTGGTCTGCCAAAGGAAATGGCCATGAAGCTCTTTAAGCCATTCGTCATCGGTCGCCTGATCCGCGATGAGCTTGCGCACAACGTCAAGAGTGCTGAGCGCATGGTTATAGAAGGCAGCAAGCGCGTGTGGGACATTTTGGAAGAAGTCATTCAAAACAAGTACGTGCTCTTAAACCGCGCTCCGACTCTGCACCGTCTTGGTATTCAGGCATTCAAGCCGCGTCTCGTGGAAGGCTTGGCCATCCAGCTGCACCCGCTTGTCTGTACCGCTTTCAACGCCGACTTCGACGGAGACCAGATGGCCGTGCACGTGCCGCTTTCCGATCAGGCGCAGCGCGAGGCCCGTATCTTTATGAGTGCCGCCAAGAACGTTCTCAAGCCGTCCGCCGGTGAGCCGATCATCACGCCGGTTCAGGACATGGTGCTTGGTTGTTATTTCCTTACCAAAACCCACACGGGTCGTAAGGGAGAAGGAATGGTATTCGGAAGTCCGACTGAAGCTCAGATGGCGTGCGAGTACGGCATTGTCGATCTGCAGGCTGTCATCAAAGTTCGTGTGCCAAAGGAAAATCAGACCGTAAAAGAAGGTGAGCAGCCTGAAAACGAGATCATCGAGACATCGGTTGGTCGCCTGTTGTTCCAGGAAATTCTGCCACCCGAGCTTGGTCGCATGAATCAGACGCTCAAGAAAGGAAACTTGTCCGTGCTCATTGCACGCGCTCTCGAAGTGGTGGGGACGGAACGCACGGCGAAACTGGCGAACGACATCAAGAACATCGGTTTCAAGTACGCAACCGTGTCCGGTATTTCGATCGCATCCTCGGACATCAATGTACCGAAGGAAAAGACAAAGCTGCTCGAGGAGGCTAACGAGAAAGTGCGTAAGATCAACAACCAGCACTGGAAAGGCTGGATTACGGCTGATGAGCGCTACCAGCACGCTATCCGCATCTGGAGCAAGGTGAAGAGCGAAATCGCCGGTCACATGATCACGAGCTTCACGGACGACGACATGAACGGCATTACCTACATGATCGATTCCGGCGCTCGTGGTAACTGGGGTCAGATCACCCAGCTTGCCGGTATGAAGGGTCTGGTTGCCAACCCGTCGGGCCGCACCATCGAATTGCCGATCCAGAGTAACCTGAAGGAAGGATTCACCATTCTGGAATACTTCATCGCCACTCACGGAGGACGAAAGGGTAAGTCCGACACGGCTCTCAAGACTGCTGAAGCCGGTTATCTTACTCGTCGTCTGGTCGATGCCGTGCAGGACATCATTATCAAGGAAGATGATTGTAACGCGACCGCCAGCCACATGGTCACTCGCGCCGATTCCGAGCGCATTGGAGAGAAATTCGAAAACCGTATCTTCGGTCGCACTCTCAATGACGACGTCGTTGTTGGAAAGACGGTGATCGCCAAGCGCAACACCGAAATCGATGCCGATGTCATCGCCGAGCTTATCAAGCACAAAGTGCAGGAAGTCTCTCTGCGCTCGGTTATGACCTGTATGACGGATGCCGGAATCTGTATCAAGTGTTACGGTCGCGACCTTTCGGACAACAAGACAGTTAAAACTGGAACACCGGTTGGTATCATTGCCGCTCAGTCCATTGGTGAGCCAGGAACACAGCTGACCATGAGAACGTTCCACATGGGAGGAGTCGCCGAAGGATCCGACATTACACAGGGTCTTACCCGCGTCGAAGAAATCTTCGAAGCACGTTCTCCACGTACGCCAGCCACTCTCTCCGACATTACCGGTCGTATCAAGGCATGGCATAAAGGCGGACAGTCCTTTGTGCAGGTGACAGGCGAGGAGCTGGGTCAGGATGTCTACCTCATTCCGGCCGGTTACCAGGTGGTGGTCAAGAAGGGCGACGAAGTCAAGGAGCGCATGGTGCTCATCAAGGCGGTTGCCGACAAGAGCACGGTAAAAGCGCTCATTGCCGGAAAGGTCACAGAAATCACCAAAGACCGCATTATTGTCAGTCACTCAGCCATTCAGGAGCGTACGTATGAATTCAACGCCCGCGAATCTCTTCTCGTCAAAAACGGCGATATCGTCAAAGCAGGCCAGGCGCTCAATGCCGGCCACTATAACCTGCAGGAGCTGCTGGAAAAGCAGGGTTCGTACGCAGTGCAGAACTATATCGTGCAGGAAGTACAGCACATCTATGCATCTCAAGGTCAGACCATCAACGACAAGCACCTGGAAATTATCGCTCGCAAAATGTTCAGCAAGATCCGCATTCTGGATGGTGGCGATACCACACTGCTGGCCGGAGAAGTGGTGGACATCTCGGATGTACGCCGTGCCAACAATGCGCTCATCAAATCCAAGGGCAAGAAGAAGGACTACACTCTCGCAACCTACGAACAGCTGCTGCTCGGCTTGACCCGTGTCTCGCTCGCAACGGAAAGCTGGCTTGCCGGTGCATCGTTCCAGGAAACAATCCGCGTGCTCGTTGAGGCTGCTACCACAGGTGCAGTCGACTACCTGAAGGGGCTTAAGGAAAACGTGATCATCGGTCGCCTCATCCCAGCTGGAGAAATCTACCGCGAGCGTTTCCATGACGAAAAGCCTCTCGACGCCCTCGTAGACCCGGATATGCAGCCTGAAGAAGAAGTAAGCCGCAAGCGCTAATCTTCCTCGCTTTTGCCTCACAAAGCGATCTAGTCTTTACTCTCTACAAGTCTTTCACTAGTATACAGCCCCATAATCCTTCGACTCATTATCATTCTCTCAGTATAAATGCCAACAATTAATCAGCTCATCCGCAAAGGTCGCGTCTCTAACAAGCGCCGCACCAAGGCTCCAAACCTCCAGTACACCTGGAACTCGCTCACCATGAAGCGTGTCAAACTGCCTCACGGCGCGCCTGTAAAGCGCGGTGTGTGTCTGAAAGTCACGACCATGACACCGAAGAAGCCAAACTCTGCCTTGCGTAAAATCGCTCGTGTACGCCTCACAAACGGTGAAGAAATTACAGCATACATCATGGGAGAAGGTCACAACTTGCAGGAACACTCCGTTGTTCTCGTCCGCGGTGGAAGAGTGAAAGACTTGCCAGGTGTCCGTTACCACATCGTTCGCGGCGTGCTCGACACAGAAGGTGTGCGCGATCGCCGCAAGGGACGCTCCCGCTACGGTGCCAAGAAACCAAAAGCTGCAGCCGCTAAATAAGAATGTACAATTGAAAATGTACAATGTACAATTATCCTAGGATTTCAACTCAAAGACTCTTTCTTTCCTTCACTAAATTTCGTTTTAGTTAGTATCTACATCATTGTCAATTGTACATTGTAAATTGTCAATTTCTAAGATTGTACATTAGACCGATTCTATCATCTCCTCTCTTATGGCCACACGACCTAAAGCCTACATCCCCCAGGGTTCCGATCTCCTCACCGAGAAATTCATCTGCTGTCTCATGAACCGTGGAAAGAAGGCAACAGCCCGTCGCATTTTTGCTGACGCGCTGGATGTCATCAAGACACGCACAAAGGACGAACCAATGGAGGTCTTCAGCAAGGCTCTTCTCAACGTTACTCCACTCATCGAAGTCCGCCCAAAGCGTATTGCCGGTGCGGTCTACCAGGTTCCAACCGAAGTAAACCCAAAGCGTCAGACATCACTTTCCATCCGCTGGATCCTCATGGCCGCTCGCGCTCGTAAGGGTGTGCAGATGGCAGAGAAGCTGGCGATGGAACTGTTGGATGCCTCTGCCGAGCAGGGAGCAGCTATCAAGAAGAAAGAAGATGTGTTCAAAATGGCTCAGGCTAACAAGGCCTTTGCTCACTTGGCTAAATAAGAATGAACAATTGAAAATTGACAATGTACAATTGTCGATTCATCTCCAACTCAGGTAATTAACTCAAATCAGTCCGGAAGGGCTGATTTTTGATTATTTTAATTTTAGACGGGCCTCACTCCGGCGCCGATGCGCCACCTCTCTCCCGCGGGGAGAGAGGAATATTAGGAAAAATCCCCTTCTCCTTACAGGGAAGGTGGCCCGCAGGCCGGATGAGGTCCGATCAGTAATTTTCCTATTTCCCTCCCACTCATTTTTCCGTATACTTTCGCGGCTACATTTGAGGAAAGACATGTTTGTGTGAACTTCTTCAACTCTGCACTTTCTTTCTATTTTTCATCCTTCTACCCATGGACTTAAAGAACGTACGTAACATCGGAATCATTGCCCACATCGATGCCGGCAAGACAACGACCTCCGAGCGCATTTTGTTTTATACCGGTAAGAACTACAAGATCGGTGAAGTGCACGAAGGTGAGGCAACCATGGACTGGATGGAACAGGAAAAGGAGCGTGGTATCACCATCACGTCTGCAGCCACACAGTGTGTCTGGAAGAGCAAGTTCAACAACGAGGACGCCACAACAACCATCAACCTTATCGATACTCCCGGTCACGTGGACTTTACGGCTGAGGTAGAGCGCTCACTACGCGTTCTCGACGGAGGAGTGGCCGTCTTCGACGGATCACAGGGTGTCGAACCACAGTCCGAGACAGTGTGGCGCCAGGCCGACAAGTACAACGTTCCACGTATCGCGTTCGTCAACAAAATGGACAAGATCGGTGGCGACTTCTTCATGTCGCTCGACAGCATCCACCAGCGCCTCAGCAAGAGCGCAGTTGCGATCCAGATTCCAGTCGGAGCCGAAAGCGACTTCAAGGCCATTATCGATTTGGTAGAAGAGGAGATGATCACCTTCGAAGGCAAGCATGGCGAGAAGCACGTTCATCATCCGATTCCAGAGGATATGAAGGAGCAGGTTGCCAAGTTCCGTGCCATCATGATCGAGAAGGCTGCCGAAGGCGCCGGTGAAGAGCTCATGAACAAGTATCTCGAGGCCGGTACTCTTACGAAAGACGAAATCAAGAAGGCACTGCGCGAAGGAACGATTCACAGCCGCATTTTCCCGGTGCTGTGCGGATCATCTCTGCAGAACATGGGAGTCCAGCTCGTGCTCGATGCTGTTGTCAACTACCTGCCTACTCCGCTCGATGTGCCGGTCACAAAGGGGACAAACCCGGATACAGGTGCAGAGGAATTGCGTAAGCCGGAGAATGGCGAGGCTTTCTCTGCTTTGGCATTCAAAATTGCAACCGACCCGTTCGTCGGAAAGCTCACCTTCATCCGTGTGTACTCGGGTGTGCTGAAGACCGGTTCCTATGCCTATAACTCCCGTAACGGCAAGAAGGAGCGCATTGGACGTCTCGTTCGTCTGCATGCAAACAATCGTATCGAAATCGATCAGATCGAAGCCGGCGACATCGGTGCTGCTATCGGTCTCAAAGAGACACGCACGGGAGACACTCTGTGTGACGAAACGAAGCCTGTCCAGCTTGAGTCCATCACGTTCGCCGAGCCGGTGATCTCCATCGCTATCGAACCGAAGACCAAGGCGGATCAGGAGAAAATGGGCCTGGCACTGCAGAAACTGTCGGAAGAGGATCCAACATTCCGTGTCCACACCGACGAAGAGACCGGCCAGACCATCATCGCCGGAATGGGAGAACTGCACCTGGATATCATCATGGATCGTATGCGCCGCGAATTCAAAGTGGAGAGCACGTCGGGCAAGCCACAGGTTGCCTACCGCGAATCGATCCAGAAGGAAGTAGAGCACGAAGAGAAGTACATCAAGCAGACAGGAGGTCGCGGTCAGTACGGACATGTCATCTTCAAGCTTTACCCTCAGGAGCCAGGCAAAGGTTATGAGTTTGAAAACAGCGTCGTCGGTGGCCGCATCCCACGTGAATTCATTGCCCCGTGTGACAAAGGATTCCAGGAAGGTATGAGTCGCGGTATCCTCGCCGGATTCCCGCTCGTCGACATCAAAGTCGAGCTGCTCGATGGTTCATACCACGATGTGGACTCCTCCGAAATGGCCTACAAGATCTGTGCCTCGATCGGTCTGCAGGCAGCCGCTCGCAAGGCAGATCCAACGCTTCTGGAGCCGGTGATGAAAGTCGAAGTCACCTGCCCAGAAGAATACTTTGGAGACGTAATGGGCGACTTAAGCTCGCGCCGTGGACTCATTAAAGACACCGGAAACCGCGGTCTTGCCAAGACAATCCTCGCCGAAGTGCCGCTTGCATCCATGTTCGGTTATGCAACTGAGCTGCGCTCCATGACCCAGGGCCGCGCCAGCTATTCCATGGAACCAAGCCACTACGCCAAAGTGCCGAAGAACGTTGCCGACGAAGTGATCGCAGCGCGTGCCGGCGGCAAGTAAACAACATTGCTTCTTCTTTCTATATAAGACGCCATCCGCAAGGGTGGCGTTTTGATGTATCTGAAAATGCGGCAGGACGAGAATGTCCTGCCGCGCGGTCTGATTGCCTATAACGGAATCAGTTGTGAACTTGTCTGAGCAACGATTCCATTCTCTCAAAGAGTCTATGGGCTTCATGCATGGCCCTGCCGGTCAGACGCGTATCTTTCATCTGTATTAGGGTTCTGAACGCGAGAATATTGTCCAGCAGCTCCATGATGCTCTCGGCTTTTTTGAGATTTTGATCGAGCGTATGTTTGGCTTCCTCTAGGGAGATGTGCCCTTGGAGGGCACGGATATTCCTTGATTTTTCTCTCAACTTTCTTATCACCTCTTTGGTGGCATGAAGAAGGTTGAGAGGATTTAGTTCAACTTCATGATCATGCTGGGTTCTGTAGGGCAAGAGTTGCCTCTGGAAATCTTCGCCCCCGTTTTCCATATGCTCATGCAAGAGCATATGGACTGCTTCCGCCACTCTCTGTATGAGTGGCATGCATTTCATTGCGTATGTGATGCTGAGTTCTTGAATTGACTGAGTCCTATATTTTTCGAATGATCGTGCAATAGTCACCACGATAGGAGAAGCCATGATTGTTGCTGCAAGGCTGACGAGCCCAACATAATGACCGGCCAGGATGCCCAGCAAGATTCCGGTCATGATCTGAAGAGGGGCAAACGTGAACATGAGCGACTCCTTGGAATCGAAACCGAAGCATCAGTCTGCTGAAACGCTCAGCAAAGAGATACTCCGGTCCGCAGCGATTATTTCACATAATCGGCTGCAAGCTGCTGAAAAGATCTATTCATATTAAAACATAAATATTTAAATAAGGCAAAATTCTCACACTTTACTTCTGCTCCTCCAGCGTCACTTTGATATCTTTCTCTGCTCCGCGATGAGCAATGTGCAGCGTGATGCTGTCACCTGCGTTCTTGCCGTGGATGACGGAGCTGAGCGACGTTGATTCATCAAGCTTCTTGCCGTCCGCCATCAGAATGATATCGTTTTGCACAATGCCTGCTTTATCGGCAGGGGAGCCGGGAACTACTGCCAATTCCGTTGGATCTTGGCCAGGTATCACAAGAACGCCGTAGTCGTATTTCAGATTATTCTTCTTCTGCACGTCGGGCGTGATGGGCATGTAGCGCACGCCAAGGAAAACCTGCGTGATCTTGCCGTTCTTCTGGTAAGTCTGCAGTGCACGTTGCAACGCTTTAGCCGGCAGTGCAAAGCCGATATTCTGCGCGCTTTCGGCGATAGCCGTATTCATGCCGATCACTTCTCCCTGCAGGTTAAGTAGCGGCCCGCCGGAATTTCCGTGATTGATTGCCGCATCCGTCTGAATGATCTGCTCGATGCGCTCGGTCTGCGCGTCCATCATGTTTCCGGCCGTAATACTGCGGCTAAGGCCGGATACAACGCCAAGGCTTACCGTATTACGGAATTCGCCAAGCGCGTTGCCGATTGCTATGACAGTTTGTCCGAGCTTCGCATCTGTCTGCGCAAAAGACAGGGGAGAGTAGCTCGATCCATCCACTTTCAGCAGGGCAATGTCGTTTCCCGGATCCTGCGCTACCACTTTGGCAGGTATTTTTTTGCCATCATTCAAGAGCACCGTATATTCGGCCTGCGGATCATCGACCACGTGCTTGTTTGTCATCAGTAAGCCGTCTTTGCTCACAAAAAATGCAGTACCGCCGCCTACTTCCTGTTTCTGCGTGCCGTTTTGCCGGTACTGCGGCAACTGCATGTTGAAAAACGGAGTACCGCCGAAAAAATCGGCAAACGGATCATCTCCGCGCAGAGGATTGGTGTAATACCGCTCGATAACCGGCAGATTTTTGGAGACAATGACAGACGCAACAGCCGGATTGGCTGCCTCGACCGTTTTTGTCACAAGTTCATCCCGGTCAAGGACGGATACCGGAGAAGAGGGGGTCTGGGCAGCTGGAGGAAGCGGATTTTCGGCAAATCGCACGTATCGAGTCCAAGCAAACCACACAAAAAGACCCGAGAATATAACGGATGTGACAGCGGCAAGCAGCGCTGTGGACAGAAAATGTTTGGAAGAGTTTGTCATATAAATCGGAAAGTATAAGCAGAGAGAAATGCCGGTCAAGTCGTAGTATACGAAGCGGATTTTAAGAAAAGATTAAAAAAATGAAGGAAGGCATTAGCGCAAATCATTCAGTTGTTTTTGCAAGTCAGGATTAAAAATCAAACTGTGATATCACATTGTAACTAGTACTCAAATACGATATAATAGCGTGAAAGATCAGATGCTTAATATTAGGTAACTATCCCTTAGTAGCTAGTAAATTTTAGAGTTGTTCTTTATAATCACCGTACCGTGACAGGGAAACAGCGACGACATTGGCTGTCAAACGAAAAACACGTTCGTACACCGCTTTGGCCTGCTTTAGTCATTATATCGCACGTCTCAGGTTTACGAGTGTCAACCTAATCACTGACA
>CALMES010000019.1 GCA_937863435.1 uncultured Candidatus Peregrinibacteria bacterium | reverse complement strand
AAATATTAATCATTGGCTTTCTGTTTACATTGATTGGTTGCAATTCAACCAAAATTCACCCTGACGATAACTCCTGGAAAGTTATACGTGTTGCAAATATTGAACTTAAATATCCAGCAGAATTAACAGAGCGACCCAGTGCAGATGATCATAGGATTATTGATAATGATAATGACAGAAATGACTTAGACCATCCCCAAGAATATAGAATTGAAATAACGCCTCAAATTGAGACCTGCTCCACCTCCACTCTTCAGGAGCTAGATTCACATACGCGCCCCATATTAGAACTAAAAGAAACAGCTAATCCTTCTAATGATATTTTAACTATTAGAGGAGTACAGCGCCCTACCGGCCCAGAAGTTGAAATGAGTGAGGAAAATTTGAAAGAATGGTGGTCTTATCAGGATACTCGGTATCTTTTTTGTTCTGAGCATGCAGGGAAGTCAGTTGTGATTGTGATTGCACAGAAAACAGATGATCCAAAGCTCGCGAATGATATTTTCGATTCATTCCGGTGGACGAAATAAGAAGTGCTACTGTTGGAGGAGAAGATGGCGTAGTACGAAAAATCAATGATGGTCAAAAACAATTCAATGTTGCATGGGATACAGCATTAGAATCCTGGACGACTGATCCAGCATTAGGCGATGGAAATCCAAATCTTGTCTACGATAGAAGTGGACAGATGAACTCTAGTAGTAGCGAGACGCCTGTGTATTGGTTGGCATGGGAGATGGATGATAATAACAAGCCGATAACGGATGTGGCGACGTTGAAGAAGGTGGTGTGGAAAGCTGTTCAATATGAGGGAGAATCACTACCTCAAGAAAGATGGGTGATGCTAAGTGATGATACTCAAGAATGGGATCCAAAAATCAGAAAATTTATTACCAAGAAAAAAGTATGAATTTAAGAAATTATTTCCTATCGTTGGCTGTAGTATTCATAAGCTGCTCACCTTCAGTAGAGCCAGTGATTAATAAAAATCCTGAAGAAGCTCAATTAGTCACATATTCAGATAATGCACTTGGCTATAGTATTATGGCTGATAAAAAAGTATTTATTGGCGATTGGTCATCGCGTAGAACCAGCGGTGGTCAGACAGCTCATAGTTTGTGGAATGGTCATATTGATGATGGAAAAGATTCGTATGTTGATTTGTACCATTTAGATTCTAATTGCTCCCCCACAACCCTCGGCGTCTCGAAGCCAAAAGATGTTTCTGCTGCCGATACAAAAACTTTGTGGGGGAAAGTGGATTTTTGGAAAATCTATGGAGGAGCGCAGGGGTATATAGACTACGATGGACCGCACCCACTCTGCCACGAAGGAAATAGTGAAAATGGCGCTGCCTATGCCTTTTGTTCCGAGAAAGACGGAAAAACTGTTTTGATCTGCATTTCGCAAGTGAGTGATAATCCAAATATTGCTAATCAAATTTTTGATTCGTTTAAGTGGACGAAATAATTACCACCCCATCTTCTTTTTCACCTTGTCTTCCATATTCGGCTTTTTGAGCAAATATTCGACATCCTGCGGATCGACCAAGCCTTCGGCAATCATGCGGTTTAGGTCTTTTTCGAACGTTAACATTCCCAGTTCCTGATTCGTCTGCATCACGCTCTCCAGTTCCACGAAACGGTCTTCGCGGATGATGTTGGACACAGCGGGCGTACGAATGAGGATTTCGCGGTTGGCAATGCGGCCGCCGCCTTTGCGCGGCACCAGGCGCTGAGCGACAATCGCGCGCAGCGAGAGAGCCAGCTGCATGCGGATCTGCGTCTGCTGATGAGACGGAAACACGTCGATGATACGGTCCAAGCTTTGCATGGCATTGGGCGTGTGCAGTGTGGCCAGCACCAGGTGGCCGGTTTCGGCGAGCGTAAGGGCGAGTGAAATACTCTCTAGGTCGCGCATTTCTCCGACCATCACGATATCCGGATCCTGGCGCAGCACATGGCGCAGACCGTCGGGAAAGGTCTGGAAATCCGTCCCCAGTTCGCGCTGGCTGATGAGCGCCTTTTGGGACTTGAAAATGAATTCCACCGGATCTTCGAGCGTGATGATGTTTACCGGATGCAGCTCATTGATCTTGTGCAAAATGGCGGCGAGCGAGGTGGATTTACCGGCGCCGGTAGGACCGGTAAACAGAATGAGGCCGTCTAAGCTTTGAGCCAGGCTCAATACGACACCCGGCAGCAGCACGTCTTCGGGTGTCGGGATAGTTTGAGGCACCAAACGAGCGGAGAAAGCCGGCTCGCTTGCAACCATGTGACAGTTGATACGAAAACGCGTGCCATCGGCGTAGGCAAAGCTACAGTCGATGTCACCAACTTCCATGAACTTCTTGTACTGGGCTTCATTGACGAATTCCAAAATGAGCTGTCTTACCTCCTCCTGCGACAGCGGCTTTGCCTCCGGCATGGTGAGCAGATTGCCGCTCACGCGCAGACGCGGCACCTGGCCGGTTAAGACATGGATATCCGACGCACCCATATCGATCGCCGTTTGCCACAGGCTGGGCAGGGAAGATTTTTGCTTCATAAATCTAAGTATTATAGCAGAAAAAAGCCGGAAATGGGAGAGGAATTTAGTGCATCGGAGATGAATTACGAATCAAGAATTACGAATTATGAATATCTGTCTAGCTGTCTTCGATCTATGTATGCGAAAGGATCCAGCCACTCGTAACTAGCCAATCAGAATATAGTGCCCAATGTCCAAAGCCCCAACCCCCAGCCCTTTCTACGCTTCTCTCGCCTTGCGTCCCATATCGATGACCGCCTTGGAGATTTTTTCCATGGCTGCTTCATCGAGCTCGTAATCGAAGGCTTCTTCCAGCCAATTGCTGAGCACCTGCTGCTCGCGGTCCGTATCCGGTTCATCGTCCTTGCGCTGCGTCACGATCTGGCGCACCAAACCCTGGCGACGTGCGAGAAGTTCCACAATCTGTCTGTCGAGCTGGTCAACCTGCCGGCGGAGATCTATAAGAGAGGCCATTTGCTGCGATATACTCTCCATTTTGAGGGACTTTGCAATTGACAGATATTCACATTTATTTTATTTAAACATAATAATAGTTTTACGCGCTCACGCTAGCCCAAAGATACTGGTCAGAATATCGGAACCGATTGTGGCCGATCCTTGCATTTTTGCCGTCAATAGTCGGTGGTGAGCAAAAGTATAGCGAAGGAGGCAAAAGAGCAGCCGGATGACCTTGATTGCAAGACCGCGGGCGCGAACGCCCGCTCTGGTGAAAAATTATGTAGAATCATTCGTGATTCATAATTCATAATTCTTGATACACTACGATCCATGGACAAACATCACGCAAGCGAGCGCATCAAACATCTGCGCAGCGAAATTCTCCGGCTCAACCGCATCTATTTTACCGAAGGCAGGAACGAAGTGTCGGAAGATGTGCGCGACAGCCTCAAGAAAGAACTGATTGCACTGGAAACGCAGTATCCGGAATTCATCACGCCCGATTCCCCCACCCGGCGTGTCGGTGCGCCGCTCGACAGCCGCCTGCCCAAGCATAAGCACATTGTCCCGAAGCAATCGCTGCAGGATGCGTTTTCCAGGCAAGAACTGGATGATTGGGTGGATCAGATGAAACGATCACTGGGCGATGAGAATCAGCAATTTGCCTTCGAGGTGGAGCGCAAGATCGACGGACTGAATATTTCGCTCGTCTACGAACATACCAAAGGTCACGATTACAAGCTTCTGCGCGCTGTCACCCGTGGTAACGGTATAGAAGGAGAAGATGTGACGCACACGGTGCGCACCATCGAGAGCATTCCGCTCGTCATGACACTTCCACCACGCCACGCGCATGCAGCGGTACCGAAATTTCTGGAAATCGGCGGCGAAGTGTACATCGACAAAGCTGATCTGGATCGGATCAATGCCAGGCTGGAGGAAGGCGACAAATTTGCCAATCCGCGCAATGCCGCTGCCGGCTCTGTTCGCCAACTGGATCCGGCGATAGCCGCCACGCGCAATCTGAAAATGTACTGCTACGCACTCGACGAGGAGTCCGCTGTGCTGCTTGGCATCACAAGCCAGGACGAACTGATGGCCTGCCTGGAGCAGATGGACCTGCCCGTCGAGAAGAACCGGAAAGTCGTCGACTCGCTTGATGCTGTTGATGCAATCTACGATGCAATCGGCAAGCAGCGCGACAGTCTGCCTTACGATATCGACGGACTTGTCATCAAAGTGAATGATCGATCGATCCAAAAAAATCTCGGCTCAACGGCCAAGGCACCGCGCTGGGCCAGAGCCTACAAATTTGCCGCGCAGCAAGGCAGCGCCCAGATTCTGGACATCAAACTGCAAGTCGGCCGGACGGGCGCCATTACGCCGGTTGCGCACCTATCGCCGGTGCAGCTGGCTGGCACAACGGTCACGCGTGCGACATTGCACAACGAAGACGAAATTCTGCGCCTGGGAATTCATATCGGCGATACAGTTGTAGTGCAGAAAGCCGGCGATATTATTCCCGAAGTAATGGAAGTACTGGAAAATCTGCGCCCCAAAGACGCGGTGCCGTTTCGCTATCCGACCCACTGTCCCAGTTGCGATACAGAGTTGATCCGGCCGGAAGGCGAAGTAGTGCATCGCTGTCCGAATGTGAATTGCAGCGGCGTACGCCAGGAACGGCTCGAGCATTTTACGTCGCGCTACGCGATGAATATTGAAGGCGTTGGCAAAGAGACCATTGAAGAGCTGATTGCCGCCGGCCTTGTGAGTGACGCCGGCGATATTTTCTTTGTGACAGAAGCCGACTTTTTGAGTCTGCCGCTGTTTAAGGAAAAGAAAGCGAGTAACGCCCTGCAGTCGATTGAGAAAGCGCGTAACGTTCCACTCGACCGCTTCCTGTTTGCGCTTGGCATTCGCCATGTCGGTCGCGAGACAGCCGATATTCTGGCTCGCAGACTGCCATGGGAAGGAGGGACTGTGTTAACACCGAACGATATTGCCGCCACACTCGATACACTGAGCCTCGATTTTTTGTTTACGATTGATGGTGTCGGCGATGTGATGGCCCAGTCGCTACTGGAGTGGATCAAAGACGATGCGAACCGAGCGCTGCTGCATAAGCTGACCAATGGCGGTGTGCGCTGCACGCGACTGGCAACATCGCAGATTGATCAGATTTTTGAGGGAAAAATTTTCGTCCTCACCGGCACACTGCCAACACTCGGCCGCGAGCAAGCGAAGGAAATGATCAAAGATCGTGGGGGCAAGGTAAGCGGCTCTGTCAGCAAGAAAACGACGTACGTGATCGCCGGCGACGAAGCAGGCAGCAAGCTGGATGATGCCAAGGCGCTTGGTGTGAACGTGATTGACGAAGCGGAGTTTTTGAGGATGATTGGGTAAGAGAGGAAACAGAAGAACCAAAGGAACCAGACGATGCAGAGGATTTGCCGTGTAAGATGTTCGCGGATTTTGCAGCTATAAAATTCAAAACTATTCAAACCTACATTTCTTCTGGTTCCTCTGCATCGTCTGGTTCATCTGTTTCTTTTTCTTAACACTCCGCCTAAAAATTGTTAAATAAAATAATTTTGTTGCATTTCGGACAAATAGTCTTACACTCTGCCTCCAATGCAGATTACTCTCATCGGTCCAATGGCTCGTCGTCGTCCCTCCAGCGAGGTGACGATCTGACAGACCCGTCCGATCTTCCCGTCACTTCCCTGGAGCAGCTGCTCTGGGATTTTTGAAAAACCATGCTGAAAGAATTACCTGTTCCAACGGCTTACCACAAGATCTATGAAGGTCGGGTTCTGCACATGCAGATCAATCCGGAGGCGGGCGATGAACACAGCTTGCGCTTGCTGCAGGCTATTTCGCATCTGATGCGACACAACATCGATTTTCTCCTGTCGCAAGAAGGAAACACTTCTCGACTTGTGCGTAAATTAGATAAGGATGCGAATCAGATTATTTTCCTGGGTTACGGCAGCGGCATTTTGCAAACGCGAAACGGCGAGGCGGAGATTGTTTCCTGCCTCTGTCGCGCAAAACTCAAGCAACTTCTTGGCACTGAGCGACCGGCTGATATGGTCGTTCCTGCCGACGTGGAAAAAATCCTGCCGCTGATAGACGAATTGCTGCCGCTGGTAGGCAAAATTGTCGTGACGGATGATCCGGAAAAAGAAATTGAAAACTGTCTCGGTGCCGGCACCTTGTTTTTTGATGAATCCCAACTGACATTCAATCCGATGAACTCAGAAATCGAAGGACCGATCAATGACTATATGAATGAGTACTATGAAAAAAATGGTGTCTTTAAGCCGCGAGAAGATACCGGTGATACCTTCATGCTGCGCATCAAGGGTTCGCCTATTTCGGCCTGCACGTTCTTTCGCCATCCAAATGCCGATGGAACGGAGATGGTGGAAATCGGCAAAGTCTGGGCCGGCGTCACACGTAACGGCCTGAGCCAGTACACATTGCAACATGCCACCGATCACTTACTTCAATCGAATGTCCCTTTAAGTAGGATTTTCGCAATCACAAAAGAACGCGGAGCGGCAGGTGTTTTTGCCAAAGCAGGCTACAGCACGGAATCGTTGCGAGAACTCCATATGCAGAATGATCCGGCACTCGGCGAGTATCTGCGCCAGTACGTATTAGCCGACGGCGAAGACAGAAATGTGCATCGGCTCAAAAAATTTCCATCCGGCCCGGGGCGCGACGTCCAGCCCTGAAGGGGACCCTTTGGGTCTGCGGATATTCTTATTACAAACCGCGACCAGAAAGGCCGCTCTCATGATTTATAAATTTATTGCATTCTCGCATCTTCTTATCTTCTCATCCTCATATCCTCTCCTCTTCTTCTCCTCTCCAACCTCTCCTCATAAATGAAGAGCCACCCGCTTTGAAGGTAGCTCTGCATTATGCCTATCAGTCCAAAATTCCCCTTCTGTGTAAATGAATAAATAGCAGATTTAAGATTGCCGCTCGATTGTCCGCAGAATCAGCTCACTTGAGAGCGGATTGTCCGCAGACACTGCTTCGATGACGCTGGCCGTTGATGTTTCGATATCGACGTAGGCGATAGCAGCAGGCTGAGTCATGGAAGAAAAAGAGGTTACAAAAAGCGAATGATCGTGCTCTTGAAGACGGGGACCCGGACGTGATCTTACCGGCCCTGAACTTGACGAAATACCGAGAAATAAGCCATAATACCCTGCTGCATTTGTCGCTTCTGCGTGCCTGTGCAGCTATACTGACAGCGTAAGTTTTGCTCCTATTACACGTCTTGGAAGAGAATATTCTGCGTTCCTCTTGTCCTTTCCTCTTTTTCTATGAAATCTCTTGTGCAGGCGATGCTCACAATTGCCTGTTGCATACTGCCTTTGAGCGCTTTGGCAGCTGATACGGAATCGCATCCGCTGGATGCCGTCATTCACGGACCGGCCCAGATGGTCGCTGGCCATACGGCTATTTTTGATGCCAGTTCCAGCAATCTGCGCAGCGGTACGGTTACCTATACGTGGTACCAGGATGACAACAAGAAACCGATCAGTACGGCGTCCGAAGCCTTTTTCATTCCGACCGAACCGGGCATGTACACCATCCGCCTGACCATCAAATCCGATAATGCAGGCGACATTCGTGAGGCAACCGCATCATTCAGCGTGCGCGTCTACAAACGTAAAGTCGCCCTGATCGCCGATACATCGCAAACGGATAACGATATTCTGCGCTGGCAGAAGCAGGCCGAAAGCGGCAGCGTTTTTCTGACAGTCGTCCGGCCAAATGTCTCCACTACCGCACTTGCCGGACAGACTGCATTTGCGCAAGCCGTCTCGGAACAGTTCCCGCAATTTGTTGACAGCGACGCAATAATTATCGCAACGCAGCCGCCGCTGCTTGGCATGCAGGCACTCGTAAAAGCCGGCAACAATGATCCTGCCCGTTTGGATGTGATCGCCGGTCAATCGGTTGTGGTTATTTCCGATGGCAATCTGCCGACTATTTCGCGCACCATCCGCGGGCCATACTCGCTTCTGAATCCTGAGCGACTGTTTGTAACACGTCCTGATGCCATTTCGATGGTGATTGAAGCGCCGGACATGCAGCGGTTTGAGGCACAGATTCTCAAAAACAATACGGAAGTGATTGTGCAGAGCAATGTCCAGGAGGCGATTCGTCCGTGGAACGCCCTTTCGGTGATGGTGACGTATCTGCTGACGCGCGGCATTCCCAGCCAGACTGTTATTCTCCTCCTGCTCCTGCCGATCATCGCCCTCATTCTGGCGTTCTTCAAGCAGGTGATTGGCATGACGACGTACGGTCTGTATACGCCGTCGATTATCGCGCTCAGCTTTCTGTCTCTCGGCTGGGTGCCGGGGCTCGCATTTTTGATTCTCATTGTCGGCTGCAGCTACGGCATCCGCAGACTCATGCGCAAGTGGCGCATGTTGCACGTACCCAAAATGGCGATTGTGCTGGGAGCCGTGAGTATTGTATTGCTCCTCACAGTCTCGCTCGCCGCGTGGGCCCGCGTGGTCTTGTCGGCCGACACCGTGTTCGTGCTGCTGGTGATGTCGACACTCTCGGAAAGCTTGCTGGCAACGTCTATTGAAGAAGGCTGGAAGACGGCTATCAGCGGCATTGTCGAAACAATTGTCGCCGCCCTTCTGTGCGTGTTCATCGTCCGCTGGAATATCGTGCAATCGTACGTGCTGGCGTATCCGGAAATCCTGCTCCTCACCTTCCCGCTCAACATTATGCTCGGTCGCTACAGCGGCCTGCGCCTGACCGAATATTTCCGGTTCCGACAATTGTTTTCGTATTTGCAGGAAGAGTAAGAACTACCAATTACCAACGACCAACTACCAAAAATTCGAAATTCTAAGAATCAAATTCGAAACAGAAACGATAAACGAACCAACGAAGAACGAAAAAACGATTCCCCTCACCCTCTCATCCCATCGCCCTCAAACTCTTCACTCACGGCATCCTCGGTATGAATGCAAGAAATCTCTTGTATATCAAGCCGTACAATCCGCGCAGCGCCATTGCACTCGCCGATGACAAAATCAAAGCCAAGGCATTTCTGTCTGCCCGCGGCATTCCAACTGCACGCGTGTTCGCCCACATTCGCACACACGAACAGCTGCTGAGTTTCGATTTTTCCCAGTTACCTGATCAGTGCGTGCTCAAGCCAAACTTCGGTTTCGGTGGCGAAGGCATCAAGGTGCTTAAGGGCCGCAAAGATGGTAATTTTATCGAAGGAAAAAAAGTAGTGAGCGAAGTCGAACTACGCGAACACATCGAGAAAATACTGGAAGGAGAATTCTCGGTGAACGGCAAAGAAGATACTGCGTTCTTTGAGCAGTTACTTGTCGCTCACGAAGGATTTGCACCGTTTCGACCGGCCGGCCTTCCTGACATCCGCTTTGTTGTCTTTAACCTGGTGCCAGTGATGGCGATGCTGCGCATTCCAACAGCACAAAGCGGCGGCAAAGCGAATGTGCACTTGGGCGGAGTGGGAGTCGGTATCGATTTAGCCACCGGCAAAACAACCTCGGCCGTGCAGTACAACCGCATTGTCGACAAGTTGCCAAACGGTATCGATCCGCGCGGCATCCAAGTCCCCTACTGGCAGGAAATGATGCTCATCGCCTCGCGCATTCAGCAGGTGACAGACATCGGCTACCTGGCGGTGGATTTAACGATTGATGACAAGACCGGACCGGAGCTGCTGGAAGTAAACGCCAGAGCCGGACTCATGGTGCAGATTGCCAACCTGGCACCGCTGCGTGCCAGATTGGAGCGCGTGAAAGGCGTGAATGTATCCAGCCCAGAAAAAGGCGTGCTGCTGGCCCAAGAACTCTTTGGCCAGAAAAAAGCTGCGCCCAAGACTATCGTGCAGAAAGGAGTACTGGGACTCTATGAAACGATTCACATTCCGCTGGAAGACGGCGATTTGGAGCTGACAGCCCAAATGAGTCCGCAGTACGAACGCACAGCCTTTACACCAGCATTGGTTCAGGAACTACTGCGCCGCAACGTGATCGAAGTCGAAGACAAGGAGAAGAAAACGTATCGCGCGCGCATTATTATCGGCGGTCGCAAGATTCAGACAATTATCGGTGAGCGGGCGATTACGGATCCGCAAGTACGAGCATCTATCGGCCGGCGCGACTTAACGGGCTTCCTGCTGGATCCTTCGCGCAAAGAATCGGCCCCCAAAGAACGCATCGCGCTACGCATGGATATGAAACTGGTCGACCGTCAGCTGGCCCAGCTGGAGCGCGAGATGCCGATTCTCAAGTGGATCAAGCCGGAGAATTTTCTTGAGCACCGGGAGCGTGCGCAGCGCGATGCGCACTACGAACCGCACTTTACGTACGCTCCGCTGACATTCGATGTAAGCGACATGCGCACACGCATAGCGTCGCTGCGTACCGACGATTCTCCTCTCGGCATTCTGCTCGGCAAAAAGCGCGATGAACTGCTGCACCGCGTGAACCTGCTCGACTGCCGCGGCGACAACGCCAAATTTACCGATGCCAGTATCGCTCTCTACGGAACAGCGACTCCCGAGTTGGTAGCCCAAGCCCAAGCGCGTATCGATGCGCGCCGCGCCTGCTTGCTGCCACTGGCCCAAGATCTGCTGCAGACAGATGAGGAAATCAAAGTGCTTTTCGAAGCCGTACTCGAACAGTATGGCTTGAGCGATTGGACGGTATCGATTCGCGACAACCTGCTGTCGGATTGTGCGGTTGGCAAAGGCCATGTGTACATCCGAGCCGGAGCAACCTTCGAACCGAGCCATATCGAGGCGCTTGTCGCACACGAAATAGAGGCGCATGCCTTGTGTGCCGAAAACGGACTGAATCAGGAATACGAAATTCTGCAGTCTGGCACCGCGAATTACCTGACCACTCAGGAAGGACTGGCTATCTTCCGTCAGAATAAAGTGCTGCCGGAATTCCATGACAAATTGTATTGGTCCATGCAGGGCGTGCTGGCCATTGAGAAAGCCCTGACATTCGGCTTCCGCGATCTGCGCTCGGCTCTGGAGGAGATCGGCTACAGCAAGAAAAAGGCGCTCACCAAAGCGCTGTCCCTCAAGCGCGGATGCGGCGATACCAGACGTCCTGGCTGTTTTACCAAAGATGTAGTCTACTTCCGCGGACTCCAGATGATCGAAGCGTTTGCCGCCGACGGCAACGACTTGAAGCGACTGTATGTTGGGCGTGTGTCGATGGAAGACTTGGAGACTATCGAAGAACTAGCGGATCTGAAGCCACCGATTCTGCTGCCGAGGAAGATGTGAAACCCTCACCCCCGGCCCCTCTCCTCGCTTCGCGAGGGAGAGGGGAGCTCAAGATGAGAGTATGTGAATCTGGTGCGGAAGAAATAATTATGTCGATGACCATTATTTTTCGCAGCAGAGGTTCCGTAACCTCTGCGTTTGCCGAAGAATTATCATCAATGAATAACTTGAATATCTCTCTGCTTCGGAAGCGAGAAAGTGCCCGAAGGGCGGGGAGGGCCGATCAGAAATTATTTGAATCCATAGCGCTTACCCTCTCTGCCTTGCCCTTCCCCCCACCCAAACCTCACAAACCCGTGAGTCATGCATCTTCACAGTAACCAATATTTCTGATGGGCTGCCGACTGCCTCGCCTTGATGAAATATCATTGTGTCCTGAGCGACTTTTTTCTCACGTTTCAGAGCGCAGGCAGTCACTCCGCAGAGTGTTCCGGTTGCTGCTTCTTCTGGAATGCCAACTGCTGGCGAGAAGTTACGACAGACAATAACAGGCTTATCATCTGAATCGTCTAACGCGTAAAGATGCATGCCGGCAACATCGTGGAGCTTGCTGGATGTCGCAATTTTTTCCATATCAGGCTTTATCGATCCCAATGCTTTGACCGAGGCAATTGGCACAATCATATCGCGCATATCAGTGGAAACCGTACGAACAATTTGCGGCTTTGCATCAATCACTTCGAGCGAGACGCCAAGAACCTGAGCAATATCACGCTTCTCCACTATTTCATCGAGAAATGTCGGCAACATCTGTGAGTAAAAAACCGTTCCATCGTTTCGGACTTCAATAGGCAGAGTTCCGGCAAGAGTTTCTATAGAATGATGACCGATCGGTAGGCGTCCCTCTTCTTGCAGAAGAGACAATAAAGCAATAGTTGCATGACCACAGAGATCGACTGGTTGAGTAGGCGTAAAAAACAGAACACGCAGTGTCGCTATTGTTGAAGAGCAGATGAAAGCGGTCTCCGGATAGCCGGCTTGCGCCGCAACTTCCTGCATTTCCGCCTCTGTCATATTATCGGCATGCCGCACTACTCCAGCCGGGTTACCGCCAGTGCCATCTTTGATAAATGACATCATGTGATGAAATTTCATGAGAATATGTTGAAGGAACGGAAAGATTTATACAAGCAATCCAGAGTCGCTGATCATCAAAATTTCACCCGGGACGCGACGTCCCGGCCCCGAAGGGGACCCTTTGGGTCTGCGGGAAATTAAATTGAACCATTCGTCATTCATACTTCGCAATTCGTGATTCGTCATCACCCCCCTCCCATTCGCCTCGCCTCCTCTGAGTCACCAATAGATGTTTCGACATCTTGTAGCACCGCCTCGCTCTGCTGACGCTTTTGCGCAGCCTGTGCTTTGTTCTGCTGATACGCAGCCGATGTACTCATGGAGTCAGTTGCTGGTGACATAAAAAAATATCAGAAAAGACGCGGAGCAGTACGCAGAGGAACACTTGTTTTGAGCGCTGGCAAACCGATAAGCGCGTTGAAGCGCTTGGCATCGCGTGTGGCACGGGCATCGGGATCGTTGTTGAAATACGCATAGAGCGGCACGCCGGTTGCCAGCACCTCGCGGCCGATCTTGGCCCACGGGCGCAGGTAGCGTTCGCCGTATTCGGAAAAAGCGTAGCCCTGCACGGTGCCATGTAAACGCAAATAGAAGAATGATGCTCGCGCGTATTCGATCCACTGTTGTACTTTCATTTTCTGCGTTCCAAGCCCGATGAGCGTATCTTCCAGACCTTCCCGCGTGAGGACGGAAAAGCCGCCGCGACGCGGCATGTCGTGCAGCACAATCGCGTAGCCGCGACTGCTGAGGAGCTTGAACACTTCCGGCGTATACCAGGAATGATGACGGAATTCGAACGCAATATGAACCGGCAACGGATTGCTGTGATACAGCAGTTCGACAAACGTTTTGAGGCGATCAAAGTCCAGGTACAGTGATGGCGGAATCTGAAACAGCACGGCGTGCAATTGCTTGCCCAGCGGCGAAAAATTCTGCCACATCGCCACAAGTTCCTGGCCACAATCCTGTAAGCGCTTTTCATGAGTAATGACGCGACTGGCTTTGAGCGTAAACGCAAAATCCTCAGGCACTTGGGTCAGCCATTGATTGAGCATCATGACACTCGGCGGCCTGTAGAACGTCATATTGATTTCCACACTCGAAAAATGCTGGGCGTAATACTGCAGCCACTGCGCGCTACGCAGTTCTTCGGGATAAAATGCCCCTCGCCAATACGGATACGAAAAGCCGCATGTGCCGATACATGTCTCTAATGTCGATGACATATACAGATATTGACGCAATCAGTGCGTCATTCTGTCTGGATTTTTAGAAATCCTTTATTCGACCTACGACTATTTTCTTCAAGCGATAGCTTGGAGGACATGCATAACATTTTATGTTCCCTGAACTCCCCTCTATCCCGCTTTAGCGGGGAGAGGGGCCGGGGGTGAGGGATCGCTCAATTTCCAGCATGAACTGGTACGCCGGCCCGACATCGGGAACCGTTGTCTTGCTGATGATGGAGCGGTAGCAGGGCGGAAGATTTGTGAGAATACGATCAAATGCATCTGGTGATGCACCATACGACACATCCTCCAGCACTGTCTCGCGCAGACCTTGCTTAGTTTCCACAACAGTCGGAGCCATACGGGCAAATTCCGGTCCGTAAATTGTCGCCATCTCTTGCAATTCTTTCCGCCGACCTGCCTCGACTGGTCCGCAGTCCAATCTGCGGTGAAAAGCAAGCGGCGCCAGCTTGGCTTTGCCACCAGGTGCCAGGACACGACAGATTTCGAGAAGCGAGCGCTCTACTTCCGCCTCGCCTTCTACATAGAGCGGGAACGCGAAGAGCGAGACGACGAGATCGAAGGAATCATCGGGGAATGGCAGCGCGCCAAAGTAGCCGCTCACCGCCTGGGCCGACATCACGCTCGGGTACAGAAAATCCGGCAAATTGTGGAAACAGGCATCGAAAGATGTTATTTCTGTTGCTGGAAAAATTGCATGAAGTTGGGATGCAAACTGACACAGCGGCCCCGAGCCGAGATCGAGAATAGAGGGACGAGCCAGATCGTTTTCGTCTAACCGGAGTATCTGCACATACTGCGCCAAAGACCGGTTCGATGGCGTACCGGTGCGTACAAACTGCTGCGCCTGCGGAAGACGGATCTCGTCCATAGCGCCGCATCGTATCACGCCGTTGGCATGCGTGATACCATGAATGCATGCCCACAACCGATCCGCAGCACGAACTCTTCGACGTCATTGATGAACAGGATCACGTCATCGGCCAGACGACGCGTTTTCAAGCTCATCATAATCCGGCGTTACTGCATCGTTCCATCGGCATTCTCGTATTTCGCGGGAATGAGGTATTTCTCCAAAAAAGAAGTACTACCAAAGATACGTTGCCGGGGCTATGGACCTGTTCGGTGACAGGTCATGTGGACAGCGGCGAAGACTGGCTGCAGGCAGCCAAGCGCGAACTGACCGAAGAGATTGGAGTAGAGGCACAGCATGACCCTGTGCTCATCCATCAATCGATTTTCCGTTACAGCTACGAAAGCGAAATGATGCGGTTCTATCGCTACGATATTGATGCGAACGCAACACTGACGCTTGATCAAAGTGAGATCGCTGAGGGAAAGTGGTTTACGGTTGATCAGACATTTTTGACTGATCAATTGCCGGCGATGGGCATTACGCCCTGTTTAAAGCTGATTGCCGAGGTCTATCTGAAGACGATCGTGCGCTAGGTATTTTCTGAAGATTTTGATTGGCTGGGATCGCAATAGTTGTAAGAATAATCCCTATTCTTTCGTCTCTTTCACGGAATATGGCCTACGCACTTTCCCGCAGCAGGCAGGGCACTACCTCCTCCGGCACATCGCTGAATGCCGCGCAGAAACTGGTCTACGAAACACTCGGTTCCATTCGAAGCGGCTTTCTGACAGTCATTGACCATGAAGGACGAGTAGAGCATTTTGGCGATGAAAAAAGCACGCTTAAAGCCGAGATGATTGTGACGGATCCAGCTTTCTTCGGCCGTACCGTTCGCGGTGGCTCGCTCGGGTTTGGTGAGAGTTACATGGACGGCCTGTGGCACGAACGCAACGAGGATCTAACAAGCCTGCTTGGCATGCTGGTTGCCGACAAACTGCGCACACCCATGAGCCGCCTTCTTGGCCTGCGTGTGCTGCTGGATGATCTGCTGCAAAACCCCATCAATGCGATACGCAGCCAGCAGAATGTCGCCCATCATTATGATCTGAGTAATGAATTTTTCTCACTGATGCTCGATGGTTCCATGACGTACTCTTGCGGCATTTTGGATGAACGGGAAGCGCTTGCGAGCGAAGAAAATTCGCTTGCCGCCATGCAGCGGCGTAAGTACGGATTGATCAGCGAAAAGCTCTCGCTCATGCCGGGACAATCACTGATCGATATCGGCTGCGGCTGGGGCGGCATGCTCGCGCACGCCGCGACACATCATGGCGTAAGCGGCACGGGAATCACGCTCAGTAAAAACCAGCTGGCATTTGCGCGCGAGCGTTTTGCCAGGGAACAACTCACCAATGTATCGGCGCAGCTTACCGATTATCGGGACATGACGGGGTCATTCGACAAGCTGGTGAGTATCGGCATGCTGGAGCATGTCGGAAGGTCGCACTACAAACCGTTTGCCGAAAAATGTGCGCAGCTACTCAAACCCGGCGGCATCGGCCTCGTCCATTTTATCGGCATGAAAGATGCAAGCGGCGGCGAAGATCCGTGGATCCGCAAATACATTTTCCCCGGCGGACATTTGCCGGACGTCGCGACCGTCATCAAGCCGCTGCAGGATGCCGGCATGACCATTGGGCACATCGAGAATTTTAAGCTGCATTACGCAGAGACTCTGCGCTACTGGAAGCAAAATGTGGATCGCAACCGGAGGCAGATTCGGGCGCTTGGCAGCGAATTCGACACACGTTTCCTGCGCATGTGGGATTATTACTTACAAGCCTGTGAAGCATCATTCCGCTACGGCAAGCTGGAACTCTACCACATCCTGTTTTCCAGGAGCACTCAGTGGACGTTTCCGCTCAGGTTTCGGTGGAGGGCATAAGTTACTGTAGCACTTTTACTGACCTCTATTTTTCTACGAGCCAGAAAAGTAAGGCGAGTAGTGCGGGTAAGGTGCGTATGGCGGGTATTTCACATTTTTCTGAAATCAGAATCATTTGCTGCGCTCGCCTTGCCCACAATACTCACTTTACTCGCCTTACCCTCTAAGGCTCCACCTGCATTACCGACGATGATGAATCGTCTGCGCCAGGACCGACATCTTGCAAGCCTTTGCCCAGGTTATCGTCCGGTGCGCAGGCGGCAAGTGTCGTGAGTGTCAGCAGCACTATGACAAAACGTGACATGGAGAGGGGGGAAAGCTCCATTCTAACACACCCGAAACCGGCAGCCATCTCTCTTTTACCGTGCTTCAGCGTTGCGTAAAAAGAGAGCCTGCGTTTTCCGGCTTCAGCAAGTATACCGAATTGTCCCGGAGACGATATGAAAGAGACTTCTCGATTACCAGCCAAGCACCGCTTCAGTAAGAGCAGCAGTCATATTGCTCTGTAAGACAACTCTGGTACAATCTCTCGGCTTTGGGTGCCTAAAAAGCGCCAAAAGCCCGTTCATTTGATCCAATGCCCAGGTGGCGAAATGGCAGACGCACTACCTTGAGGTGGTAGCGGGAGCAATCCTGTGGAGGTTCGAGTCCTCTCCTGGGCACCATCATACTCATAATCTATTCACTTAAGAGCATTACTGATGCATCGCCTCACGCACGCGATCGTACAGCTCCTGTAATCCGGGATAGTTTGGATACTGCGCTTTGAGTTTGACGAGCTGCGAGAAGGATTTCATGAGCGAGCCTTGCTGCGCCAGCACATCGGCCAAGTGAAGCTGAGCGTCCGGAAAATGCGCATCGAGTGCGACGACTTTGGCATATTCCCCTTCCGCGTCGGCTAAGCGACCGCGCTTTTCGTACTGAATTCCCAGGTTGTAATGCGCTTCGGCAATACCCGGCGCACGCACTGTGGCATCTTTGAACGACTGCAGCGCCTGCGTGTCATTTCCTTCTTTTTCGTGCAGCTCCCCCAGCATGTAGTACGCTGCCAGTTTTTGAGGATCTGTCACTGACCCTGTGCCAATAACGGCAATGGCCTGCCTGAACGTGTCCTTCGCTTTTTCAGTATCGCCCAAAGTGTTGTATGCCACGCCGATGTTGGTCAGAATGAGCGGTGTTTTTGGCGCGTTGTTCTGCTGCGCTTTCTGAAACTGCGCCAGTGCTTCCTGCGGTTTTCCTTCCTGCATCAGGAAGGTTCCGTAGTTGTTGTAGGGCATCCAGGCAGTTGGCTCTTCTTGGATGGCATGACCGTAGAGCGCTGGATTCGTTTGCCAGACCGTGGCGTACACATGTGCCGTCCAGCCGTACCACGCAAACAGACAGATGCAGAGGAGCATGATTGGTTTTTCACGTTGAGGTCGTTTTTTGGATAGAGAGACGAGGAGCGCGGCAAAGCCCAGTGCTATACCGATTGTGCCGACGTACGCGTAGCGATCGGACGCATAGAACACGAATTCGTTTTTGGAGTAGTGCAGGAGATCCGGCGACAGCGCGATGAGGAAAAAGAGCCACCCGAGCGCGAGCCTTTTCGAGAAGCGAGCCAGAAAGACCAGGCCAATCAGAAGGGCGATGACGAGGATGACGGGCACCAAAAATTCGGCTGATGCGAGTGTAACAGGTGTTGTTTGAGGATAGAACATGGTCAGGTGTAGCGGCACGACGATGCGATGCAGGTAATAGACAATGCTCTTGGCGCTGAGCAGCGTGATCATGCCGGGGGACGAATGCGAGAACGTATTCGTTTTGCCAAAGACGGCGATCACCGCAAAGACAAGGGCTGCAATGGCAAACGGCCAGTAGGAAATCGTTCGTTTTTTCGAGAGCGTGCCGTCGGTCAAATCGATGAGGAGAAATATTGCCGGCAAGACAATGATCGATACTTTTGAGAGCAGCGCGAGAACGAAGCAGGCGAGACTGATCCACATCCATCTTTTGGTGTGATGCGAGTGTTTTGACTGCAGAAAAGCAACGAGCGAGAGCAGGAAGAAAAAAGTGGACAGAAGATCTTTGCGTCCGCTCGCCCACATCACTGCTTCGGTATTGAGCGGATGCAGAACAAAGAATAAGCCGGCGCACAACGCTGCCAGCCTGTTTCCCGTCAGCCGCCGTGCGATCACCAGAACAAGTACTGCGCTGCCGATATGCAGCAGGAGATTTGTCAGATGATAGATCCACGGCTGCAAACCAAAAAAGAGATATTCCAGCTGATAGCTGAGAAAGGTGAGCGGAATGTAGAGTTCCGGGTCGTAATGCGTAAAGTTGTAGGTGAGCGATGCGAGCGTAAGCTCGTGCACGGCCATATTGTTGGTAATGAGCAGCCCATCATCCACGCTCACAAAATCGGCATGCAAAGCCGGCCACAGATAGACGGCGAGGGCTGCCAGAATGATCGGCAGCGACCATAGAAGCCATGACCGTAGCGAAGCGTGCATGGAGGGAATATACAATCTCTTTTCCCATCAATCCATGTTCCCTTTTTCATCTTCAGGCTTCATGGTGAATGAAGTGTCATAGTGAGCGCAGCCGAACCATGGCACGGTCACGCTCAGAGTGACACCTTTATTTCCTCTTACTAATTTTACGAGAGTATTTTTAAAAGCGCATTTTTATCCCGTCCCGAGATCTGGAGTTTTTCGACAAACTCGCGTAGCTTTTCGATCGTTACCTTCTGGCCACGACTGAGCGCCTTCATCTGTTCGTAGGCATCTTGAAAGCCGTTTCGGCGCATAACGGTCTGGATCGCCTCGGTGTAGATTTCGGGGTGAGTATCCAATTCTTCTTTGATACGCGCACTATCGACCGAGAGTTTCTTGAGGCCCTTTTGCAGAGATTTAAGCGACAGAATATGATAGCCAAACGCGACACCGATATTGCGCTGGACGGTGGAGTCCGAGAGATCGCGCTGGAGACGGGAGATAGGGAGCTTGTCGGCGAAGTGGCCAAAAAGCGCATTGGCGAGACCAAAGTTTCCTTCGGCGTTTTCGAAGTCGATCGGGTTTACTTTGTGCGGCATGGTGGAGGAACCTGTTTCGGTTTTGACCACGCGCTGCTTAAACACGCCGCGCGAAATGTACATCCAGATATCGCGACAGAGGTCGATGAAGACGGTGTCGATGCGCATGTACAGGTGACTCAATTCTGCGATGTCATCGTGCGGATTGATCTGTGTAGTACTGGTAAGCGGAATGAGGCCGAGAGACTTGATGAACTTGCGACCGAAGACTTCCCAGTTTACGTCCGGATACGCCGCCTTGTGCGCCATGTAGGTGCCAACAGCGCCGCCGAATTTGCCCTGCATTTTGAATGTCGCCAAATCGTCGCGCATGCGTTCGAGGCGTTCGACGAACACCATGATTTCCTTGCCGAGCGTGCTTGGTGTTGCCGGCTGACCGTGAGTGAGCGAGAGCAGGGTAGTGTTCTTCTGGGCATTGGCCATCGTGCGCAGTGTGGCGATCACTGCCTGCAGTTCTGGCTTGAGCACACGCTTGATCGCATCGTGAATCAGGTGTCCGTATGCCAGGTTGTTCACGTCTTCGGACGTGAGGCCGAAGTGGATGAACTCGGTGCGGATTTTGAGGCCCGCGCCTTTCTCGATTTCTTTGCGCACGTAGTATTCAATCGCCTTCACATCGTGATTCGTGACTTTCTCAATCTCGCGGACGGCGGCGGCCGCTTTGTCATCAAAATTATCAATGATTTCCTGCAGCGCCTTTTTCTGACGGGCGTTGAGCGGCTTGAGCTCCTTGATATTCTTTTCCTCACATAATGCGCCGAAGTAGCTGATCTCGACGTAAATGCGCGCGCGCATCAGCGCTTCTTCGGAGAAAAACGGGCGGAGCGCATCGACTTTGGATGCGTACCGACCGTCGAGTGGCGAGAGAGCTTGCATAGGGCAAAAGATGAATGATGATGAAATTGTAGCAGAGGAAAGGCCAAAGAACAGGAGGAGAGAATATTTTTATTGCGTAGACCGAATGTGCTGATTATGGTGCACAGAGATATCGGGAACGTCCCGATATTCATCCGTCCTCGAGATGCAGGATATCATCATGAATCTCGCGCTGCTGCTCCTTCAGGCAATTTACAGCCCGTCGTCCCTTTGCCTCCTTGAGAAACTCGGATGTCCGCCCAGCGAAGGATTCGACCATCCGCAATCGGACAATAATCCCGGGAAGCGAACGCGTCCGCCGTGGCGTTACAAGCGAAGAGAGTGTCATGCATAGCGAGACTTCGGACCCTCGGTACCCGCCGAGGGTCCGGCCTTTTTTGTATGCTGATTTTTCAGCATTCCTCCGCGATATGTTGATACGAGACAATCATATATTTTGACATTTTCACTTTATAGTTGAATGATATACGTGTGGCAATGTCCCGTTTTGTCCCCGCTTCGGGGACGCACAGAAAGATTGGGGCCTGCACATAAGGACCCTGGTCTTTCAATTCGCTGGAGACGCTCCGATGGTCATTCGACTCGTTTTACTTCTCGTTCTTTGGGTGGCGGCAGGCGGATCCGCCTGGGCTACCTGGCAACAAACTCCGATTGCGATTGTGATCCTCGTCATCGCGGCGATTACGACCGTTCCGGTTCTTTTGGTCCAGAGCGAAGGACCGCCTTCGCCTGCTGTCCTGGCTCGCCGAAAGGAAGCCGACGAGAAGGCCAAGAAGAAGCGCCAGGAACGCAACGAAGCCAAGGCCGCAAAAGAATTGGCGAAAGCCAACAAGGCCGCGGCCAAGCCGCCTAAGAAGGAAAAAGAGAAGTCCGTCCCTCCCGCTCCGAAGGGTGACAAGGCCAAGTCTCAAAAGGCCGTTGCCGCCTCAGCAAAAAAATGATGTCCGACCGGACATCGCAACCGGGTCTCGCCACGTGCGAGGCCCGGTTTTTTCGCGCCTGCACACCAGAAGCAGGAGGCCTCTCGAGATTGATTGACAGTGGTGCAAAAAGCGCTGACCATAGGCGTGAAGCAAGTCCCCATGGGACGCACGGAAAGACCTGCGACTTGCTGCGTAGGCAGGCTGCTGCTCTTTCCCAGAACCAGGAGATCCACCGTGCTCCAGTTGATTGCCTGTATTGTTCTGACATGCGCCATGTGCGGCTGCATCGCAAAGATCGTCGATGGATACCGGCGAAGGCAATACCGCAAGTGGATTGCAAAAATTGCCCGGCTGATCCAATCCGATACCGCGAGCACGCTCCGCGCCTATCATCAGCTCACGAGTAGGAGCGATAGGACGGTATTGCCGGAGGACCTTTACAAGGCACTGCAAGACTCGCCGGCAGTGCTGCAAGCACGCGCCACATACAGTCCGTACCGGCTGCTGATTCTCGCAGTCGACCATAGTCGCCATCTGCAACGGCGAAGGTTGCGTAAAAAATGAGCCGGCTGTCCTGCGCACGCTCCGCTCGCCCGCCGGCGAGCGGAGCTTTTTTATGCAGACGAAAGTGCTAGAGTGCGGCTCATGATCATTCCACCCAAACTCCAACCAGGCGACACTATCCGCGTGATTGCGCCTTCTTCCAGCTACGGCGCTGCGTGGATTACCGACGAGGTGCGCCATAAATCTCGCAAATATTTTGAAGATAAAGGCTACACTTTGACCTTCGGCAAATATATTGATGAGATGGATGAATTTGGATCGACGACGATTGAGCACCGACTGGAAGATCTGCACGATGCGTTTGCTGATCCTGCGGTAAAGCTGATTCTGTGTGCGCGCGGCGGGTTTAACAGCAATCAGCTCCTCCCGTATTTGAATTACGATCTTATCGCGAGTCACCCCAAAATTCTGTGCGGCTTTTCGGACATTACGGCACTCACGAGCGCCATCTATGCCAAAACCGGTCTGGTTACCTACAGCGGACCGAACTACTCGCACTTCGGTCGTGATTTCGGTATGGATTACACCACACGCTACTTTGAGCAGTGCCTGATACAAGACGAACCGATCATCATCAAGCCGAGTAAAGAGTGGGGCGAGTATCCGAAAACCGACGCAATCGATATTCCCATCAGTCATCAGAATGCCGGCTGGCATGTCATTCATGAAGGAACGGCGCAGGGCACGCTTTTGGGCGGCAATCTGTGTACGTTCAATTTACTCCAGGGCAGCCCGTATTTTCCGGACATCCGCGGCTCCATTCTCTTTCTGGAAGACGATCATGAATCCGTACCCACAACGTTTGACCGCGATCTCACATCGCTCATCCATCAGCCCGGATTCCGTGACGTGCGAGGGCTGGTAATCGGCAGATTTGAATCTGGCAGCGGCATGACAACCGATTTACTGGAACGCATCATTGCAGGTAAGCGCGAGCTTAACACTCTGCCGATTCTCGCACAGGCGGACTTCGGCCATACGCGTCCGATGATCACCTATCCTGTGGGCGTAAACGTGTCGCTCATTGCGGGCACCCCATCCAGCATCCGTCTGCCGCAACATTAATCATTCGTCTGCTGCGCCTGCATAAGGATATGCAACACATACTATCCCGGAAAATCCAGACGTTGATTTTGCCCTATGGACTGATGGCAGGATACGATGGCGACGGTATTCAGCGTATCGTTTTGACTTTTTTGCAGGCTATGGCTCGCTTCACGACACAACGTTCCGGCAGCTGGTCCGATACCGCCCGGCGGAACCACTCCGTGGTCGTCGCTCACCGGTGCTGGCACAGGCGGCGTTCCCGGTGATGGCGATACGATTGTGGTGGCAAGCGGACATATACTTACCATTGATGGTACGCAGACAATCGGTACCAACGGCCCGAATGCTTCTGCAAGCGCACCGACCTGTTCGGCAAGCGCGGGATCAACGACTACCAGCCTGCCAAGCGGCAACTATGCCGTCCGCATCGTTCCTGTGTCTGCCGGCGGTGTTGAAGGCTCCGCTTCTATCGATGTTGCCCTCAGCTCCATCGTCAACGGCTCTTCGACGCCAAGGATCACCCTGCCTTCTCTGCCGACAGGCGCGACGGCCTGGAACATCTACATCACCAACACGAATACATCGACGGGGGGAGTAACGCACCGGCGCTACGCCACCAATAAGACCACATCATTTGATCCGACCTCGGCAAGCTGGGAGGATGGAACGGTCGCATTTTCGTCGGCTACGCTCATTGCACCGGCATCGGGCATCTGGGGAGTGGGAACCTACAATCTGGCAGCGGGCGCAAGTCTGACGGCGAAAGGAGATCTGATCAATACGAACACATCCGGCACCACCATGAGTGCCGGCTCGACACTGACATTTTCTGTCCCAAGCAGCCAAACATTCTACTGGGCTGGCAGCGTCACAAACGGCGTTGTCTCCCCTCTTATCATCAACGGCACGACCGGCAGTCACTGCACTGTCACCAAAACCGGTTCCGGCTCTGCCGCTCTGACCGGCTTCGCGCCTATAAGCCCCAATGGCTCCGGCAACGTCCGTGCAACGTACACCGACTTTTCCAGTCTGGGAACGGCATCCATCAATGCCATCAACTTCAAATGCTACACCGGTGGCGACGCATTCACACTCGACCATTGCACGTTCACCGCATGTGGCCAAACCGCTGTCAGCAATGGTCAAACTAATCAGAATACGTCTATCACCAATTGCCGGTGGACAGGCTCGCTTAACAGCAACACCATATCACTGGATGCATCCACAGGCTGGGTGTCAGGCACACGGACCTTCACGAATAACATTGTGGACAATACCCTCATTTTCCTGAACGGATCGGCCCGTTTCACGGTGGAAGACAATTATCTGAATGACGGCCTCACCTCCAGCGGGGCGGCAACCGGCCGTACCTGGCTGAGCTTCAAGCGCAATTTCGTAGCCAGAACAACCAGTGCGGGGTCTGTACAGCCGGCAACGTACGACTTTACGGACTGCATTATTTTCGTAAACAGCTCTTTGATCGCGAATCCGCATCCATTCGATCCGTCCAGCGTGAATGAGAACCGCGTGTGGAGCGGCTGCGTCTTTGATGCGATTGTATACGACAACACAGGCGATCTTCTGCTGCCGACTACAACCACTCCGGCAAGCAACTACACCCTCACCGTCAAAAACTGTCTGTTTTTGCCCAATGTACTGGGCGACAACATCGGGACTCCGCTTACGGCGTACGGCAACTCCAAACTGGGCATCATCTTCAACCACAATACATACATTATGGGCACACAGGGTGTTTCGTACGGAGAGGCGGGCGGGTACACCGGCTACGCGGGTATGTGGCAATCTTTTCGCAGTAACATCGCATGGAATCCGGCAAAACTTTCTACCGGCTATGTGATGTGGGACGCGCTGGGTACAACATTTGATGCAGTCGCCGGTTCTGTCACCAATGTCGATTACAACGGAAAGTATAATTACGCCACTACCACCACTACTGCGAGCTCCGATGCGACCGCGCTTGCGCGCGGCTATCACACCGGATCATCCGGTGGCAGTAACTACGCTTTTGCAGCCGCAACCACACCTGGTGATCACGATGTATCGGAGAGTCCTTCGTTCGTCGATTCGACGCGCTCGCTTGCCGTATTCGATCAGCAGTATCTGGGCAAGCCTGTCGGCACCGCATGGTCGAGCAGCAGTGTCAGTTACGTCGTCGGCGATATTGTATCCGCTACAACCAGCGGCGTTTTCTTTGGACAGACCGTGAATTACCGCTGCATTACAGCTCACACATCCACCTCTGGAACAGGAGCGACTGCAAAACCAGGCAATGGCACACTGGGCTCCCCGCAGGCATGGTCTACCAACTGGGAACTGGCATCCCAGTACTGGATCCGCGAATCCGTTGTTGCCGGAACAACCTACACGGACAAGACGATCGGCGCTGTGGGTGTCTCCATGATCGAAGTGGCCAGATTGTGGCTTCGTGCCGGCTTTGCCCCGACCAATTCGTCTTACCGCGTTGCGGGTCACGATAGCGCGGTTCTGGGAGCCGTGAATTTCAACAAAACAACACGTTCGCTTACAAAGCTCACAGCCTTACGCTCAGGTATAAGCACGCGCTATGGGGTGAGCGTGTAAATACTATAAGCAAAGGATATTGTTACGAATCGGCTAGAGATGCCCCGGCTACATCTTTAAATAACATTAATCATAGATTGTAGAATGCCTAACATATATCCGGGGCATCTCTAGCCTAAAAAAATACAATCAAACGAATCGAAAAACGAACCAACGAACAACCATCAAACACCATTACGCCGCAGCCCTCTTCGCTGCTTCACGCTTCTTGCCTTCTTTGGCTTTGGGGCCGTCGAAAATTTCGATGAATTCGTCGACGCTCATAGTCTCGATCTTGAGCAGCATTTGCGTGATCTCCTCCATTTTCTCGCGGTGCTTGACGATGATGCCGGCGGCACGCTCGTACTGATCAGCGATCGTCTTCTGCACGAAGGCGTCGATGCGCTTCTGCACTTCCTCCGAGTAGTTACGACTCGTTCCCATATCGATACCGATTGTCTGGGAGCCATGCTCCTCACCGTAGGCGACGATACCCAGATCATCGGCCATGCCGTATTTCATTGCCATACTGCGCGCGATGGCGGATGCACGTTCGATGTCATTGCTGGCGCCGGTCGTGATTTCATCAAAGATGATTTTCTCAGCTGCACGGCCGCCAAGCAGTCCGCAGATTTCATCTAAGAACTTGGTCTTGGAGGTGGTGTACTGATCCTCTTTCGGCAGGAACCATGTGACACCGAGCGCCATACCGCGCGAAACAATGGAGATTTTGTGGAGCGGGTCCGACTCTTTGCACAGGTGACCGACAATAGCGTGACCGACTTCGTGGTAGGCCGTGACCAGCTTGTCGCGCTCGGAGAGCTTGCGGCTCTTTTTCTCGGCGCCGATTGTCACTTTCTCCACAGCATCGACAATATCCTGCTGTGCAATGGTTTTCTGGCCGCGCTTGGCAGCATAGATTGCGGCTTCGTTCATCACGTTTTCCAGGTCTGCACCGGCAAGGCCGACTGTCTGCTTGGCGATTGTTTTAAGATCGATATCTTTGCCCATTTTCTTGTTGCGGCAGTGGACTTCCAAAATCGCTTCACGTGCGATGAGATCCGGCTTATCGATGAACACGCGGCGATCGAAGCGGCCCGGGCGCAGCAACGCGCTATCGAGCACATCGGGACGGTTGGTTGCCGCCATCACAATCACGTTCGTGTCTTTCTCGAACCCATCCATTTCTGTGAGGATCTGGTTGAGCGTCTGCTCGCGTTCGTCGTGTCCGCCGCCGAAACCGGCGCCGCCACGCTGGCGACCGACGGCATCAATTTCATCGATGAAGATGATACACGGCGCATTGCGCTTGGCTTTCAGGAACATATCGCGCACTCTGCTGGCACCGACTCCCACGAACATTTCCACAAATTCGGAACCGGAGATGGAGAAGAACGGCACCCCTGCCTCCCCGGCAACAGCGCGGGCGAGCAGCGTCTTGCCTGTGCCGGGTGCACCGACAAGCAGGGCGCCGCGGGGAATCTTGGCGCCGATCACGGTATATTTTTTGGGATTTTTCAGGAAGTCCACGATCTCCTCCAGATCATTTTTTGCCTCGTCGCAGCCTGCAACATCCTTGAAAGTGGTTTTTACGTCTTTCATGTCAGCCACACGCGCGCGCGATTTGCCAAACGACAACGCATTATTCTGGCTGCGTGAAATGGAACGCAGCACCCACATGCCAAGAACAATGATAAAAATGAGAAAGAACAAATCACCCACGTGCGATTTGAAGAAATTTTTGAGCTCGATGTTATCGACTTCGACAATCGTCGGATTTTTCGGATCGTTCCAGCCCAATGCCGACAGCGTCTCGCTGTTTTCCTTGTACGACTGCACATACGTGCCTGACTGTGTTTTGGCGTACACCGTATTCCCCTGTACCGTAATACTCTTGAACATCCCCTTGTCGTACCCCTGCGTTATCTCGCTGAGCGGGACCGTGCGCGCATTCGTTTTCTTGTCATCCTGCGGATTTGCAGGCGCAAACATATAGCCAAGCGATACGACGACGAGTGCCGCAATCAGCAGAAACGTCATCAACTGATTGGAGCGCTTGCGTGGCGGGATGAAATTCGGCGGCATAAGGAGGAAAGGGCAATGAAGAAAAAAAATGTATCGGCGGAAAGGATTGTACCGGCTTTCGGGAAATATTTCTTTCAGTATACAGCAGAAAAAAGAAGTGTGTCTCTAGGACGAAATCTGCTGCCTGTTCTTGCACAACCGACTGGACAACCCTCCGGATGCCCTCAAAAACCTCCCGGCATTCTTTTATGTCAGAATCGTGCCGGCGGCATTACCTCGAAGACACAGATGCTGTTGCCACAGACGAGGAAGCTGGTGTGACGGCAGATGAGGGGGCTTTTGCGGCTGATTTCACGGATGCCTGGGACGACACAGGGGCCTCCGGCGCCTGCAGCTGGACAGGAACGACATCCAGAATAATATTTCTGGACGGATCGTAGAGCAGTGCACGAGTGGACGTGACAATAAGGTAGTCACCGTTTTTTGCATTGTTGTAGAAGCTGTTTTTCTCTTTCAGCTTGTTCACATCCACAATTTGCGCGACAGTCGGCTCGACATCAGCCGGAATAACGTAGAGCTTGCGGACTTTCTCAACAATACTTTTGGCAACCGCGATGTTCTGCGGGCTGTTGCCGTCATCCAGCTTGCCGGAATTCACCGTGGCTTTCTGCAGCTGCTGCGCATACTGCATGCGCTGCTGATAATTGACTACCCCAAAAATACCGAGTCCGACAATAAAGACAACGAGGAGTAATTTTCCCATTCCACCGGAAGAAGATGACATAGCAGGAAGCAGTACAAAATAGAGAGAGCTGTACCCGATTATACACAGGATCTTTCTTTCGAGAAGAGACGTATAATTCAGCCCGCTTCAAATGCAAGAACATTCAAAAAAGACCAACTCCCAAACCTTTGTAATGAATTGGTAGCTGGTCTTTGGTAGTTGGTTATTGC
>CALMES010000018.1 GCA_937863435.1 uncultured Candidatus Peregrinibacteria bacterium | reverse complement strand
AGATGATGAGTGGCGGACTTCTAGACGACTGTACTGAAGTTGTAAAAAGGGCATCTGGCTCAGAAATAAGAAAGTATAATAGCGCGCTAATTGGGGCAATACTTGGTGGCAGCATTGCTTTGATTGTAATTTTCCCATTATTAGGAATTCTGATTTACTTTCTACCATTTGTTATTGCAGCCTTCTTTGTTGCAATCATTCTTGGAGGTGTATTAGGCAGTCAATTTCATTTCTCGCTTAAGTCATTGCTTTTGCCGTTGGGCTTATTTCTTTTAGGTCTTGGTTTTTTCTCTGTATATCCGATCATTTCTTTATGGTATTTAAAATATGAATTCCATCATCTGCCTCAGTATCCCAGAAGCGAATTGTTATCAGAACAAGTACTAAGACAAACTGACGGAGGATATACACATGTAGTGGGTATTGCTGGATATTATAATACAGATGATTCTATTGAGGATGTGCGAAAATTTTACGCTCAGATATTGTCAGCGAAAGGTTGGTATAACCAAAGTAGCGATCCTATCAATGCTTCATATCGGGTGTATGATGGTGGACGGCAAACAAATTATCCCAGGCACCAAAAGAGTTTTGGAATTTCTACGGTTATTGATAAAACAATTGATAGATATTCGTATACTTTGTTGTTTTCAAATTAACTATAGAAGTGGATTATCCTCCGTCGATACGGCCCGGCAACACTAATACTATTGAACAATCTATGATGGATCTAATAATTTGATTCAGTCCGGGCCGTATCGACGAATCCATTCATCATTCGTTTTCGATGCCTTTTTCCTGTCACAAATTTCTGATTCTGTTATCATCGAACCCTCATGCACCTCCGCTCTTCTTCCCTCGCGTGTGCGTTTGCTGTGGCAGCTCTGATGATGTCTTCATCCGGGCTTGCTGAGGCCATCGCTCAGCCGCTCCCTCTCTCTGCTGCCGACACGATTACGACGCGGTATTTCGTTGTGCCAGTCGATGCTCTCAGTGCGCATTTCGATAGTCCGCAAACCGACACATTGGACGTCAGCGCCTGGAACGGCAAAGAATGGACGCAGTGGCAGCCTTTGGAAATAGATGGTGATGTGGATGAGCACGAATCCGCCCTCGTGTTCTTTGATGTGCCAACGACCAAAATCCGTCTGCGCGGCTCCGCTCTCGATGCTCGGCTGCATCCGATTATCGTTTCTTCCCTGCCGGCTTCGTACAAAGTGGCGTCGCTGACCGCACAGGCCGGTCCGCATATTCTCTCCCGCAGCGAATGGGGTGCCGATGACTCATTTTTGTTTAGCGCCCCTGCCTCCTCCAGTCCGCCGTCCACCGGATCATCATCCAGCAGCGAAGCGGTACCGGCAACACCGACACAGCGCGTGACGGATTGCCAGACAGCCCAGCAGAAATACCCCGATCAATTCGCTGTTCAGAGAACAGTGACACAGGATGCCAAAGGTCGCATTTTCCGCTGGCCGCTGCAGTATTCAAAAAAGGTCGAACTGATTGTGGCGCATCATACCGCGCTCGAAGTGCAGAAGACCGGACGCTCCGCTGTCGATCGCGTCCGTGCACTTTATGCATACCACTCAAACAGTCTGGGCTGGGGCGATGTCGGCTATAACTTCATCATCGATGAAGCCGGTCAGATCTACGAAGGCAAGTACGGCGGACGATTTGTCGTCGGCGGACACGCTTACTGCAATAACATCAACACGCTCGGTGTTGCGCTGATGGGGAATTTTGAGCTCGAACAGCCGACGCAGAAGCAGGTGCAGGCGCTCCAGTGGCTAACGCAGGAGCTGGCGCAGGAATACGGTATCAATATGGCGGCACCCGTCTCTTTCCATGGCAAAAATTTTTCGTCACGCATGATCCGTCATCGCGACGTTCTTTCCACTGCCTGCCCCGGCTATTATCTTGCAGCCGCTTTTCCGCAGGTGGTTACAAACGTTGTATCCGGCAATATCGGCGGGACGGTGACATTCCCCGATCTGCCGCCGGTGATTGATATGACAGTCCCGTCCTCCTCTTCATCGCAGCAGTCCTCCGAGCCCAAGCGTGGCGAAGGGGAAATGGTGCCTGTGCGGGTGACGCAGGAGGTCAAGGAGCTGAAGGCTTCCGGCGGCACTGACATGCGCCTGAATCCGGGCGGTCAGCAGCGTTTCGATTTGGTGTATACGGCACCGCTGGGGGGTGCGCGCGGCGGGAGCCGCATTGCGCAGGTTGTGCGTTCATCGTCGGCTATCGGTATTCTGGAGGAGACGGAAGACGGTCGCAGCGATGTGCGCGGCGCACTCACGTTGCCGCAATCACTTGTAACAGGAGAGCAGTACCGGTTCCAGCTCCTTCTCAATGCACCGTTGGAGGAAGGCAATTTCTGGTTTGAAATCGGTGGCATTCGCTACACCTTCAAAACATCGGGCCGCCGTTCACGTCTGGCTGTCATTCCTCAATCGCTGAGCATTTTTACCTCGCCGACAAACGATGTGCCGCTCTCCGTCCGTCCGACCGTCAAAAATAAGGCCGTACCGGTTGCGGTGAAATCCGGCTCCTCATCTTCCAAATCCTCATCCAAGGCGTTTGTCGCACCGGTCCAGAGGCCCGTCATCAATGCGTTGCCACAGAATACGCGTGCGTCTGTCAGCAGTTCGTCTGTCGCATCGTCGGTTGCATCTTCGGCCTCCCCGCTCATCCGCATTCGCCTGTCACTCACGTCGTTTCCCATTGTGACGTTTACCAAAACGGGCTTTGGCAATGATCGGGAATTTTTGCAGGGTGACAGCATCGCCATGCGTCAAAGCGGCAACGAGTGTCAGGCGGTCGGCAGCAGCAATTTTACCGAAGGCGATGTCGTACGCATGAAGCCGTCCAAAGACGGCTATACTACCGTTGACAGTGTACGCGGCAAGATGCAGACGTACCGCGGTATCATCGAATGCCGCATCATCGACGGTCAGGTGGCGCTGATCAACGAATTGCCGCTGGAAGACTATATGAAAGGTCTTGCCGAAGAGGGGGACAGCCAGCCGCTGGAAAAACAGAAAGCCTTTGCCGTTGCCGCACGCAGTTACGCCGCGTTTTATCTGAGCCCGAATAACCGGAAGTATGCCGGCAAGCCCTACGACGGTGACGACAGTCCGGCATCATTTCAAAGCTACTTAGGCTACGGATTCGAGCAGAAAAACCCTCGCTGGATTCTGGCTGTCAATCAGACAGCCGGAAAGGTGCTCAAGAAAAACGGTGAGATCATCAAAACGCCGTACTTTTCTTCCGATGACGGCCGCACCCGCTCTATCGAAGAGTCCACAATCAAAATCAAATATCCCGAAATTTATGTCAGCAAGCCCGATCCGTGGTGCAACGGCATGAAACTTGCGGGTCACGGAGTAGGCATGTCGGGCTGTGGTGCGCTGGGGCAGGCAAAAGAAGGGAAAACGTACGATCAGATTTTGTCCTACTATTACCCCGGAACATCGCTCGACGTGTATCTGGCGCAGAAATAGGATTATTGCATTTATTTATAATTGAAACAGCCGATGAAGTCCGGCGAGAGCTTGCGAGTTATGCATGGATGAAAACAGTCCTGCCAGGAATTATTAAACCTATAACTGGCGGAAGGCTTTCGGTAAAACTGAAGCACGAAATAGGTGAGGTACACAAGAATGTTATCACTCTTATTTTTACTCAGTCAGGTACGGTTCAGGAAATTGGTATTGGAGTAGAGGAGTTCGACAAAAATGCACAGACGATAGTAGGAGATATAAAAGAAGCTGTTACGGTGATCTTGGAAGGAGCAGATTTTTACGATGATATTACAGGCCAAAGAGAGAAAAAATCAGGAAAAAGACGAGAAACGGAAGGCAGTTGGCAGAGTCGGCAGTGGAAGAAAGAAGTAAAAGAGATACGGTCAGAAAGAAAAAAAGATCTTACATTTGGTGAGAAAATCCATGGATGACGATGAAGAGCTGGAAAAGAGGTTGAAGAAAAAAAGAGAGGAGGCAAAGCAGAGGCCTGGGTTATTCGGTGCGCTTTTGAAGGAAGCGCTGCAGCCGAAGAAAAAGAAATAGCTAGAAAATTTGTTTTCTCATTTCTTTTCTCTCCGCCCGATGCGCCTTTGCCTCGAGCATCTTGCGTTTGGCTTTGGCGGATCTGCGGTTCTTCTGCTTGCGTAATGTAAATACTTTCTGAGACAAATCGGACTGCCTGCCTTTCACTTTTTCCTCGATTTTCAGGATGAGCAATTTGTAGGCGCTGATGCGGTTTTTACTTTGTTCACGGTGTTTCTGACAGCGCACATCAATGCCGGTTGGCTCATGCCTGAGATACACGCAGCTCGCTGTTTTATTGATCTTCTGGCCACCGGCACCGCTGCCACGGATGAACTGCTCGGCAATATCCTGCGACTGGATATTGAGCGCCGCAGCCTTGGCGAGAAAATCGGGTGGAAGAGCGTCGGGGAAGGGCATGGGGGAATTGTACGCTTGCAAAAATAAAGAGAGAAAGTAATTATTGACAATATGCCAATTAATATTAATATAATAAGTTATGCCACTCGAATTCTTTCCTTTACCGAGTCTTGCAATATTGGCTGAGCTTAAAGCTCGTCGATTGGAGCATGATGATACTTCTTTTGATTGGTTCAATGCTGGTACGCGCGACGATGAAGTAGTCGTAGTGCTTTACAGTAATAATTTTCTCACTCAGGCACCGTACATTCAGACGTTGGCAGATTGGCGAGAGGTGAAGGAGCTGGTCCAAAAATTACGTGCGCGCATATATGGCGTTTTCGCCCTTCCCTATCCTTTGAAATTGCAACCGCAACATTTGGATGGGGAAAGAAATCTTAACGTCTTTTTAGATCGGCTGTGAAACAGAGGAGCTCTGGCTTGCGACTTATAAGTCGGACAAATCAGAGAACAGCTTTTTTCAGCTCTTCCAGGCGCGTGCACTTTTCCCAGGCGACATCCAGGTCTTCGCGACCCATGTGGCCGTAGGTGGCGACTTTCTGATACTGCGGCTTGAGTAAGTCCAGATCGCGGATGATGGCAGCTGGGCGCAGATCAAATGTTTTGTTGATCGCCTCTTCCAGCCTGGCTTCTGGCACCGTGCTTGTTCCAAACGTATCGACACGTATCGAGACAGGGGCGGCAACACCAATCGCGTAAGCAACCTGCACCTCGCATTTTTTGGCGAGGCCGGCTTTCACCACGTGCTTGGCAACCCAGCGCATGGCATAGGCAGCAGAGCGATCGACTTTGCTGGGATCTTTGCCCGAAAACGCACCACCACCGTGACGGCTGTAACCGCCGTAGGTGTCCACAATAATCTTGCGGCCGGTTAAGCCACAGTCGCCTGGAGGGCCGCCAATCACGAAGCGGCCGGTCGGGTTGATGTGATACACCGTCGGTTCGTCGAGCCACTGTCCGCAGACCGGTTCGATGATCAGCTTCCTGATATCGGCGCAGATTTGTTCGTAGGTTGCGTGTTCGGCGTGCTGGGTGGAGATAACAACGGTGTGTACGCGTAGCGGCTTGCCGTCATCACTGTACTCAATCGTCACCTGACTCTTGCCATCGGGACGCAGATAATCAACGCCTTTCGCCTTGCGTACTTCCGACAATTTGCGTGTCAGTTTGTGCGCCAGACAAATGGGAAGCGGCATCAGCTCCGGTGTTTCGTCGCAGGCGTAGCCGAACATGAGCCCCTGGTCCCCTGCTCCCTGCTCCTTGGTTTCGGTGAGTGCTGCTTCGACTCCCTGGTTAATGTCCGCGCTCTGTTCGCCGACACACGTAAGGACGGCGCAGGCGTTGCAGTCGAAGCCGTAAATGCCGTCGTCGTAACCGATTTCTTTTATCTTGTTGCGTGCGATTTCGGCGAGCGGGATGTACGTTGTTGTTTTAATTTCGCCGGCAACGAGCACAAGCCCGGTCGTGGCCAGACATTCGCAGGCAACATGCGCTTTCGGGTCTTTCAGCAATGCGTAGTCGAGCACGGCATCGGAAATCTGGTCGCAGATTTTATCGGGATGACCTTCGGTAACGGATTCGGAGGTGAAGAGGCGGGACATAAGAGAATTGAGAATTGAGAATTGAGAATTGAGAATTGAGAATTGAGAATTTTATAGGATGCAGATTTTGGCTATCAGATCAACATATTCACGACATCTTGAGAGCGGCCTTTCTGGCCGCGGCGTGGAATAATTTCAATGAATTTGGGCAAAGAACAAAATCTCCTTCCGCGAGAGAAAGAGTAACGCAAGTGCTATCTTTCCCCGTATCGGGGCTGGAGGTCCCACCCTTCGATCGCTTCGCTCTCTCAGGGCAAGCTTTTTTAGGGGATTGCCGAGAGAAAAGTCGTCGGGGTTGGGGAGTGCGTATAACGGGCCAGTTCCCTGCGCACTGCTCTGGATAGAACGATGATGTGGCATCACTGTAACGGTGTTTTTTTCCAGATGCAAGATGGCTACTAAAAAAACCGCAGAGGTCGTCTGCGGTTTTTAGATTGTTGATTCTAGGAATTATTTGCTGGAGTTCATCATAGCCGATGTGCTCATTGCAGCGCTGCTCATCATGGCAGAAGCGCTCATAGCAGCGGAAGCATCCATCATAGCGGACGAACTCATCATGGCAGCGTCGCTGCTGCTCATCATAGCCTCGCTGGAGACCATGGCCTCGCTGGAGCTGCTTGTTTCTGTTGGAGCTGGAGTGGCGGAGTTACACGCTGCAAGTGTCGACACGGCGACGGCCAAAAGGGCGATTGTCTTCTTGGACATGGAAAAAAGGGGGAAAAGATCTAAAAACGATCGATGGATAGCATAGTAAAACTTGCTGACAATTGCTACGGTTTTTTGCAGGACTGTGCAAAATGATATTAAAACATAATTATTGAATTACGTGTAGGCGTGCACCAGAATATGAACGGCTTCATAGAAGCCCCAGAGAGCAAGTCCCACGAACGCAATCGCTCCCACGAACGCGATCACCGGCTGTGTGACAAGCTTGATGGTTGTTTTTGGAGACAGAAACAGCGCGATGTTCAAAATCATATGACCGGCAAAGACGCCGATGGCAAAGCCGTACACGTGCACAAGCGAAAACAGTGGTACGTAACCGGCGAAATCGTCCAATCCGAGAATGAACGGAATCGTGGCGGAGAAAAAGACGAGGCCAAGCCAGCCAAAGCGCTTGTCGGTATTCATGCGCATTTCCGGCAGGATGCGACTGAGCAGAGGGGCGAAAATTTTATTGATCCGCATGAGCGATGTCTCAACGCCGCGCACGGACAGGGCGACCAGTTTTCTGGATGACGACTTCAGATCTTCCGCGTGCTCCAGACCTTCTTCGGCCATGCTCAAAAGCACGAGTGACGCGAGGATGATCATAATGGCAAGCAGCCAGTCTACCTGGCGGAAGAACGTCCAGATGGCTAGAATGACAATCGTGCCCAGTGCGTTGCCCAGTGCCGTGCCGCACTCGATGGCGATGCGGTTTTTCATGCCAGGATGCGTGCGCATCAGGTGGCCGATAAAAATGGCGAAGTCGATCGATGTCTTCAGGTATATCGTCATGCCAATCAGCACATCCGGCCACAGGACTTTGGTGAGGATCGCATCGGTTGTAAACAAGTTGAGAATCCACACTTCGCCGTGCAGCAGGACGATCATCGCAACAAAAACAACGACGGTAAGGAGGAGTGGAATTGCTTGAGACAGAAAACGGTTCATAGGGGGATGATAGGTGATGCGAGAAACTTTGAGAATAAGTAATACTGGATCAGCGAAAGAATGCGGAATTCTGTATTCTGAATACAGAATACTTTTATGCCTGCTCGTTCTCTGCTCGAATTGGGATCGAGCGAACGGCAAATGTGTGTCCCGTATGTTTCATAAATGTTTCAAAACCTGCTCGATCGATCGAGAGAGTCGCCGTATTCACGAGCGGATGAAATAAAAATTGACTGGTGTTCCACGCATCTTCATCCACAATCACTTCTATCCTGTGCTCTTTATCGAAGATCAATCCAAGCGGTGTCACAGATCCCGGCGTCACGCCGAGTAGTTCCAGCATGAGTTCCGGCGATGCAAAGCTAAAACTCTGGACTCCGAATTCCTTGGCCAGTGCGCGCGTATCTACCCGCTTGTCGTGCATGACAATTGCCAGCACCACGCGCTGTTTCTTCTTGTCGCGCAGCAGCAGTTGCTTGGTGTGAGCGCCGGGCATCGGCGGACATTTTTCTTCCGACTCTTCGCAGCTGAACACGGCCGGATGATCGAATTTTGTATACTGAATACCGAGTGAATTGAGCAGTTGCAAGAGATCGTCCATACGCGAAGTATGTAGTATGAATTACGAATTGTGTATAACCAAGCTATTCATAATTCATAATACACGATACGTAATACATTTCAGTTCGATAGACTCCATTCCCCTGCTTGCGTATAGTTCTCCTATGCTCAAAGCCGATCATCCTTTCTCGCTTGTTATCTTCGGAGCGTCCGGTCATCTGGCCAAGATCAAGCTCTTTCCAGCCCTGTACTTTCTGGCGCTCAAGAAGCGTCTGCCTGCCGATTACGCCATCGTCGGCTTTGCGCGCACGCCCATGGAAGACATGGCATTTCGTGTTCTGGCAGCCGACGCCATTCGCCGGCATGTGCTGGAAGTAAACGAGGCGGTCATTGCCGACCTTGTGTCGCACATGCATTACTTCAGCGGTCAGTACGACAGTCTTCAGGATTTCAATGCACTGGGGGAGAAATTGAGCACACTTGAAACATGGGGAAGCGATACCGTGCGCATGGCCTATCTGTCGGTTCCGCCGACAGCGTTTGGCGCGGTGCTCCGGAATCTGTGCGGCAGCAGTGTGCACAGCGCTGCGCGCCCGTTCCGCTGTATTGTCGAAAAACCGGTTGGCACCAGTACACAGACGTATGCGCAGATCCGCGAGCAGATGTATACCTGTTTCAGGCCGGAGGAGGTGTTCATACTCGACCACTATCTTGGCAAGGAGGCGGTGCGCAATGTCTATTATCTGCGCTACGCCAATCCGGTTATCGAGCGTCTGTTTAAAAACACGTTGCTCAGTCATTTGGAAATTACGGCATCCGAAGACCAGGGACTCGAAGGCCGCGCCGGGTATTTCGATACCGTCGGCACCTTCCGCGACATGTTCCAGAGCCATCTACTGCAGATCGCCTCGCTTCTCACCATGCGGCTGGTTGGCGACGATTCGCAGATGAAAGCGGCGCGCCTGGAGGCGCTGCGCAGTTTTTACCTTCCGCCTACAACCGATTTGGGTCAGGTGGTCATGCAGGCGCAGTACACCGCCGGTACGGTGCATGGTCTGCCTGCCGCGGCATACACGAGTGAAGAAGGGGTTGCCGGCGATTCGCGCACACCGACCTTCGCAGCTATGAAACTGCTTACACGCTCGCCGCGCTTTGAGGGCGTGCCGTTTTATCTGCGTTCGGGTAAGCGGCTGGCAGCCAAGGAAACACGCATCACCATTGAATTTCAGGAATCCATCACGATCGGCAAAGGCATGTCCAAAAACCGTCTCGATATCATTCTGCAGGGCGAAGCCGGCATGAGGTTTCATCTGCAGACAAAAATGGGAGGATCGGAACCCAAGTTCCGTCCACTCCTTATGGAAGACCCGCTCATGTGTGTGGGGGATTGCTTGGTCGAGCACAGCTTGCTGATTCTGGAGGCTATCAACGGCAATCAGCAGTGGTTCCTCCACCCCGACGAAGTGCAGGCGAGCTGGCAGCTGGTCGATCCGCTCCAAAAGTATCTGGATGATCCAAAAACACCTCTCGCATTGTACCCGGCAGGTTCCAAAGGCCCCAAACAAGCCGATGACTTTATCGGTGCGAGTGGCTTTACGTGGTTCTGAATGAGTAGGGGAAGAGGCGTCGGAGATCGTAAATAATTCAATACCAGAGCCAAAATTTGGTATGCGATGTAGTTTCTGACTACTCGCCATAGTTGACTACTTTGCAAGAATCATTAGCATTAGCACACTTTTTTATACTCTTATAATTAGCGCTATGGCTCTCGATAAAATTGATTTCAAAAATCCTGATAACAATGCAAAAGAAGATCATGTCCTGGAGACGCTTAAAAAGGTTATCGCAGATCTTCATGCCAATCGCCGAAGTGATATTGCTAAATGCGTAACTCATGCAGCGCCTTTACGAAAAGGTGGCGATCCTCTAGAAGAAGCTTTTCATGAGGCAAATGATGCGGATTTTTCGGAAGATCATTAAATTGTGAAGATACAATGATCGATTGAATAATGATCATAAAACCCCCGCGAGTCGTTTGCGTGGATAGTGAATTATTTGACATAAACTGATTTATGTTTATAGTTGCCTAAATTTATTTTCTACTTAATTTTTTATGCCAAGAGGCGAATCTCCAAATGCAGTAATAGAAGCTCCAGATGCTGGTAATCAAAAGAAAAAGTTAGAAGAGCCAGAAAAAGGCGAAAGTAATGTTCTTGAAACCTTACAGCAAGGCCGATCTACAGTAGCTGAGAATGTTGATAGGATTGCCGGTTAAGAGTAAGGCAAAGGTTGTTTTTTTATTAAGCTGTCCGTTTGATAATGGACGGCTTATTTTTCAATCTTGAGATATACTTCCCTCATGCACCAACCCACTACCATCCTCTGCTCGGCAGAAGAATTTACCGCCAAAGCAGCCGAGGAAATTACTGATGCCGTGAATCATGCCGTCCATACAAATGGGCATTGCTGCCTTGGCCTTTCCGGTGGCTCGACTCCGGTTTCCGTGTACAGGCTCCTCCGCGAAGAAAACAAGCTGCCATGGAGCAAGATGACGGTTTTTCTGGTGGATGAGCGCTATGTCCGTCCGGATCACAAAGACAGCAATCAGTGCATGGTCCGTCGTACGTTGCTTGCCAGTCACGAATTGAACGAAGATCAGATTATTTTCCCAGATACCACGTTGCCACTCGGGGAGTGCATTGCCGATTACGCTCAGCGCCTGCGCGACGTGCACCCGGATGTCCTGGTGCTTGGCATGGGCGACGATGCGCATATTGCCTCATTGTTTCCACCGCTTTCGGAAGACGCTTTCAGCGGCGGTCCGGTTATCCACACAACGACCGAACGCTTTGCGGTACATGATCGTATTTCACTCACTCTTCCATTGTTACAACTCGCTTCCAGCCGCATTTTTCTGCTCAATGGCGATGCCAAATACCAGCTGATGCAGAAAGTGGCTGCTGCCAAAGAGGGTCCGCATACCTATCCCGCTCGCGCACTTATGGATGACCGGACGGTGTGGGTGGTGGGGAAGTAAGTTTAATCGAGGCGATTGCTCCCTCGACTGATTCAGCGCGGCTAAAGAGCGGCTCAATATGAAGAGCACGCAAGCGTGCATCAATAGTTGGGCTAACATCACAAATAATTATTTTTATTTTTGATTGAAATGCATGGCGCAAAGCTTTCAGTAGAAATCCGGCTGCGTCATTCTCACTTGTCTCTTCAAAGCTCCTTGCGCGAGAAAAGTCGATAATAATGTGAGGGCATTTGAGCTTAAAAGCAGCTTCTAGCAGGCTCTCCATGTAACGAGGCGATATTTCTCCGTTTTTTCCGAGCTTGGATGAATCAAACGTAACGAGCGAAATGTTAAGTTGCAAGCACGCATCGATAAGCTTGCGTGTAATTTCTTGCGTAGAGAGTGCATGCACCGGATTAGTCCCTGGATGAATAACCGGCCATTCGCCTGTGTCGCCTTCGGGCTCCGCTTTCAATCCGGAGCCGGTGGGTTTTTCCAATCCGCTGCGTGGCTGGTGTTCGAAATCAGTATTGTCAAGTCCCATAACGATCATTCAATGCCTCTTCATTTCCAAAGTCAACAATTCTTCACCAGCCATTGGAAAATTACCGATCATAAACGAAAATATCGATACTGGATTGAAGACTGCTGTTCATGTGTTATCGGGGCACTATGCCCCTCCTGCGGATAGTAAAAATCCTCAAATCCTCTTCTCTTCTTCTCTTCTCATCCTCCCCTCCCCCTAATCATTCAAATACAGGAGCGGATTTCGCTTCACGCCATTTACATGTACTTCGAAATGCAGATGAATACCCGTCGGTCCGTGGACGAGACCGGTGTTACCCATATCGGCAATGTACTGGCCGCGCTTTACGCGGTCACCTTCTTTTACGTGCAGCTGTTTATTGTGGCCGTAGAGCGTGACAAGGCCGTTGCCATGATCGATCTCGATCACATTGCCGTAGCCGCCGTTCCAGCCGTAGTCAGCCCGGATGACGATGCCGTCTTCCGCCGCAAAGTTCGGTCCGCCACCTCGTTGTTGCAGGTCCACGCCATAGTGCGCTGCGCTGTAGCCTTGGGTCATGAAGCATTCACACGGGCGCTGGAGAACGCCATAGGTCGGTTCGATGGTGTACTGCTTTGTCGGTGCGGTCGGCTTGCCTGCGACAATAACCGGCTTCCCGGCCGGCGTGGCGGGTTTCGTGCCCGGCTTGGGGGGTTCCACAAGCGGCTTGCCGCCCGGAATGATCAGCTCCTGGCCTGCAAGCAGGTATCCGCTTTTTATCTTGTTCTGCTGCACAATGCGTTCGGACGGCACCGAATACAGATCGGCGATGGTGCTGAGATTCTGTCCGCGTTTGACCGTATGCAGAATGCCGTCAACAGGCAGTATGAGGAGTTTCTGGCCGGGTTTGAGGGTCGATTTGGCGTCCAGATTGTTTGCATACAGGATGGTATCCGCTTTCAGCTCATAGAGCCTGGCAATACTCTCGATACTCTCTTTGGGCTCCACTGTATGAATGATGCCTTCGGCGAACGCGCGGCGGGTCCCCTGCTCTGTCAGGGCTGATGTCTTGAGCAGGAATCCGTCTTCGGCCAGCATGAACTGCTGACTGTCGAGCTCGATGTCCGGCAGCGCCGTGGTGCTTTCGGGAACAAACGGCGGAATGAACAACGATGCGACAAAAATACCCACGCACAGCAGCCGGATGCGGGTAGTCAGCCAGAAATGGAGCTTGGTACGCTGAGAACGCATACGGCGTGTTTTAAGAGGAGAGATTCCTGGAAACCTCCTTCATTACCTGGAGGGCATCAGTATAGCGGTCTTTCGAGCCGAGGAGTACCAGGGCGTAGGATCGCCGGCTTTCTGTGAAGAGGACAATCAGACATTCGCGTGCATTGTCGGTCGTACCGGTCTTCACGCCGAAGACATTCGGCTGCGACTGGAGCATTTCATTGGTATTGCGCAGGACGAAAGACCCGCCATCGGTGTTCTCCACCGTCGCCTCTTTGGTGGAAACGAGCTTCTGAAATGCCGGTTTGCGCAGCGCCGCAAGGGTCAACCACGCCAGATCGCGCGGACTGGCATACTGGTTCATGTCGTCCAGGCCGGCAGGATTGTTGAAATGCGTATTGGTAAGGCCCAGTGTACGCGCTCTGTCGTTCATCATTCCCACAAAATCCTTGATCGTTTTGCCATGATGAATGGCCAGACTGTAGGCGACATCATTGGCCGAAGGCAGCATCATGGCTGTCAGCAGGTCCGAGAGCGCAAAGCGCATGCCCGCCTTCAGGCGGATGCTGCTCCCCTGTATGGTTTCGGCAACGGGCGGGATGGTGACGGTTTCATCCGGCTGATGGTGTTCGATGAGCAGGAGTGCAGTCATGATTTTCGTGAGGCTTGCCATCGGACGGGGAATATCGGGATTTTTGGCATAGAGCACTTCCCCGCTGGCCACATCCACGAGCATGGCACCCGATGCTGTCAGCGACAGAGGCCGTATCTGTCGCACTGTTGCCGGTGAGTGGACGGACAGCAGCTCCGCACCCGGCAGCGGGCGCACAGCAGTGTCAGCGTGCGGTACGGTGCCAAGCAGCAGGAGAGAGGCAAGAATGTTGAGCATGACAGACGACAAAAGGAAGAAAGGGACGCGTGTTATCTGTAAATCACGCGGTCGGAAATACGCAGATCGATATACTCTTTCACTTGTTCGAGCGAGAGAGCCTTGAGAAATTCTCGGAAGCGTCCGAATTGTAGCTGGAGAGGCGACGACAGATCAAACCAGAGAGAGATTTTTTTTGTCGTCACATGGAATTCGCGTGCACGCAGGTAGACAATGATATCTGTTGCTTGCAAGCCGAAGTTTTCGCGCAACGTATCCCGGGCCTCAAAGACAGCGCGCAAAAAAGCGGTATCCAGGAGCAGGCTCCGGTTCATCGGCTGGGCGCCCCAGTCGGTAATGATGAGCGTGGGCAAAGGATCTTTGGCTAGACGAACCGGGCTGATAACCGTGTACCCTCTGGCGGTTATGTAGGCGTAGGAGCCTGTCTGCGTCACAAGCGTTCCGGTACCCGCCGCACCGTGGTTGCGCTGAGCATCGATTTTCAGTTGTGCCGCAAGAGGATCAACGTAGATGGATATCTGGATAGCGTCAGGATAGGTTTTTTTGATAGCTACCTGGGTGATGTCAGGATAGATGGTGCGCAGCAGGTCTGCCACTTCTCCGCGCGTGACAAACGGCAGACGCTGGTCAAACAGCGGTCGCAACGCGGCTTGGGCGTCGTCTATGTCAATCCGTGCATCCTGCCTGCGGATCTGGATGTGTTTCACGTTGAAAATCGGTGAGAGAATCAGGATGCCTATGAGTCCGATGAGTCCGGCAATACTCAGGCCGATCAGCCAGAGTTTCAGCTCTTTCCATACAACAGCGCTGTTTTTGTTCCAGCGTCTCGAAAAGCGCGAGAACCATTCTTTGCGCAGTCTCTGGCGTCTGCCCGATCGCCGATATTGCTTCTGTGCGACTGCGCGGACCGCCGGACTGACAGGTCGGTTTAAAGCGCGCGGCAAGCGTCGGGGGGAACGGAGAGGCATGAGGAGGCAGCCGGACTGTCCGGGCAATGTCTGGAAGTATAGCAGAGGGAAGGCTTGGAGTTAGGGTTGGAAACGTTTTTCGTTTGTTCGTTTCTCGTTTCTAGTTTCTTTTCCTGAATGAAGCGATGGGAGTTTGGTGCTTGGTAGTTGGCATTGTTTGTGAGTTGCATCTTGTCTCTTGGTACTTTCCGCGACATTTCTCTATCATAGACCCATGCGTCTCGCTCTCGTCGCCGACTGGCTTCCAACCTTTGGTGGGGCGGAGCATGTGGTTGCCTCGCTCGGAAAAATATGGCCGGATTCACCGCTTTTCACCACTGTCGCAAAAGCTGATGCTGTCGCTGCTGTCGGTATTGCCAATGTGCGGACGAGCAAGCTCCAGACAGCGTATCGAATAATCGGCAATCATCAGATATTACTGCCGTGGATGCCGCGTGCCATAGAGGCAATCGATCTCACCGGCTTCGATGTCGTTCTCAGTTCGTCGCATGCAGTCGGCAAAGGTGTCATTGTGCCATCATCTGCTGTGCACATCTGTTACTGCCACACGCCCATGCGCTACGCGTGGGAAATGGAAGATCAGTATCTCGACGACTTTCATCTGCGCGGATTTCTGCGCAAGTCAGTCAAAAAGCAACTCAAGCATCTGCGCCGGTGGGATCTCTCGACCGCCAAGCGCGTCGATGTCTTCATCGCCAATTCCTCGGAAACACAGGAGCGTATTGCGCGCATTTACGGCCGCGACAGCACGATTGTCTCGCCGCCTGTCGACGATCGATTTTTTGCCTCTCCGCTTCAAAAAAATTCTGACGGATCATTCCTGGCGCTTGGCCGACTGGTTCCTTACAAGCGTTTTGATTTACTGATCGAACTCGCCAATCAATTGCAGATACCGCTCACGATTGCCGGAACAGGACAGGATGAAGCACGACTGAAATCACTCGCCGGTCCTACGGTACAGTTTCTCGGCTTTGTGTCCGATGATCAGCTGCCATCACTCTACGCATCATCAAAAGCACTCCTGTTTCCCCAGTACGAAGATGCCGGCATTGTGCCGCTGGAAGCCCAAGCCTGTGGAACGCCGGTCATCGCCTACGCCAAAGGCGGGGTAATGGACACCGTCGTGAATGGCGTCACCGGCATTTTTGCCGCCAATCAAACGGTTGACGATTTTGCGAAAGCGATTGAGACATTTGAGCGGAAAGCATGGGATCATGAAGTAATTCGAAATCACGCGAGACAATTCTCGGAACAAAAGTTTCAGATCAAGATGAAGGAGATAGTAGAAGAATCTGTGAAGAATATAATCAAGAAACAAGATCGAATAACGACTAACGAATAAACGAAAAACATTCTCAGTCTCAATCCCATGTTCCGCGATCCCCTCTCTCACAAAGGCGACAACGGCAAAGTGGCGATCATCGGCGGCTCGCTGCACCAGCATGGTGCGCCTATTCTGTCCGCTCTGGCAGCTGAAAAGAGTGGCGTGGATCTGCTGTACGTCTTTGTCCCCCATTGTCATACGGAGGTAGCCAAAGTCGCTTCGTTGAATTTTCAGGTCTACGAGTTTGGGAATGAGAAGTCCGATGAATTCACCGCTGACGATGTATCGATGATCACGGAATTTCTGGCCACGATGGATTGCGCCGTCATTGGTCCAGGACTCTCGCGCACGCAGTCGAATCAAAAAATGATCAAGCAACTCATTGCGCAGGCGCCCTGTCCGCTTGTCTGCGACGCATCCGCATTACAATCCTGGACTATGCGCACAGTCAGCGGGAGGCGTGCGGTTGTCACACCTCATTTGGGCGAGCTGGAGCGCATGGGAATTGTGCCAGAATCGATTGGAGACAGTGCACAGGATCATCATATCGTTATTCATCTCAAGGCTGCCACCGATCGCATTGCAGATACATCTGGCGAGATTATCGAAGTCAGTGGCGGCAACGCCGGCCTCACGCATGGCGGAACAGGTGATTCCCTAGCTGGACTGATCGCCGGTCTTATCGCGCAAAAAGTGGAGCCTGCAAATGCCTGCGCTATGGCAGCGACCATCATCAAACGCGTTGGCTCGCAATTATCGGCAACACACGGCTATGCGTACACAGCCTATGATGTTATCAACTGCATTCCAGCTCTCCTCCATTCGCTTCCACAAGCGCTTTCATGATCGATTCACCCTTTGGATTGCTGGCGCCCTATCGCGATCGATTACATGCGATTATTTTCCAGAAGGCAGATGAAATTATATCCGGTGAATACGATGCTATTTTACGTTCATTCAATGCAACAGAAGTGGCGGCACTCAAGCAGGAGCATGGAAATAAGGTGATCTCGACCGATAGGGACATTCGCAAAACCCATACCGGCGATGCACTCATCACCGACAAAGCGGGTCTCATCCTGACCATCCGTTGGGCCGATTGTCAGAATTTCTTGGTCTATAGTCCCACGCACCACACCGTTGCGCTCATTCACGCCGGCTGGCGCGGAGTGGAGAGCAATATCATCGGTGCATTTTTTGCAGATCTGAAAGCGAAAGGAATACAGGCAGACGACTGCATCGTCTGCGCTGGTCCGTCTCTGTGCATGCAGTGCGCCGATTTTTCTGATCCTGTACAAGAATTGCCATCCGTCGATGCCAAGTTTAAAGACAGCAAGTATGTGGATCTGCGCGCAGCAGCCGAAGATCAGCTCTGGAAAGCGGGAGTCGATCCAGGTAAATTTGAGCGAATGGACGTGTGTACCAGATGCTCACCCGACATATACTGGACATACCGCGGAGGCCATAGGGAAGCGGTGAAAGGGGGGTATGCCAATGTGTTGGCGGCGATGCTGAAGAATTAAATAAGAACCGCAGGAAGTATCCTGCTCCCCTTTTATGAATATTGAGAAATTAGGGAGCGGCATGCTTGCCGCGGCGATGAATAAATTCCTGGTCTTTTCTTGACTCTTTCTGAAAATTTCCAAGCCATAGTTGTGTCTTACTTTCATCTCCGATCGCTCGACATATTCTTGATCGAATGTTAGCCTTGCAACTCGTCTCGACGATTCGTTAGCTGGCCATATGCTTTTTTCCTGATTAGCTATATGGGAGACCAAATCGCTTCCATCTGCGGATGCGGAGCTGAGGTCACCCCCCTGGATTCCAGGGAATATAGCTGTAGCCATGCGACGGTCGTCTTGATGATATGCGTTATCACGAAAGGGGCTGCGCCCCTCTCGGGAGCTCTCCCCAAAATGGTGGTGCTCCAGCGATGGGGCCCGCGAGACCCATCGCTTCGCACTTTTTAATTTTCTGTATGTGAATAATCTAAGAGCATAAGCATATATTTGTTTCGTGATACTTCAATAATAGTCATTCCACCTAATCCACCAGACATCACCAGTTTTAAATGAAAGTCGTCTTCTAGTAATTCTTGTAGCAGAATTACATCGGAGTACTTCGTCTTACTGAGCTCATCATCCTGCCACATGTAGCAATCTTCTACGAGTTTCATGAACAAAGATCAAATAATAAAGGAACGATATTGTATACTATGATCGTATTTCATACCGTGTTCTATGTTCATATCTCTTTCCAACCGCTTCCAGCAGGCCAATTCCCTTCTCGCACCGTATGCTGTTATGCATGGCGAAGGGCTTGGACGAGTGCATGCCGAGGAGCAGGATGAAACACGCTTTCCGTTTCAGCGTGATCGCGATCGCATTATTCACACCCAGGCCTTCCGTCGCTTGCAGCACAAGACACAGGTTTTTGCCGCCGGCACCGGCGATCACTACCGCACGCGCATGACGCATACGCTGGAAGTGGCGCAAATCAGCCGCGATATTGCGCGGACGCTCAGTCTCAACGAAGATCTTGCTGAATCAGTTGCCCTCGCTCACGATCTCGGTCACACACCCTTTGGGCACGCCGGAGAAGAGGCCATGCGAAGTTGCATGCAGCCCTACGGGAAGAGCTTTGAACACAATGAACAGTCTCTACGAATCGTGACGGTACTGGAGGATCGCTCGAGTCAATTCCCTGGGCTTAATCTGATGCGGGAAGTGCACGAGGGAATGATGAAGCATAGAACGCCCCACGACTACGCCGATGGCTCGGCTATTCCTCGTGCGCCAACGCTGGAGGCACAGGTGGTGAACCTCGCCGATGAAATTGCGTATACGGCACACGATACCGATGATGGTCTACGCGCGGGTGTTTTTACGCTTGCAGATCTTTCGAAGCTGCAATTACCTGCAGTTGCATTGGAGCGCGCCAGACGCCGTGGTACCGATATTCGCGGCAGCCTTGTGACAGTACTTGTCACAGATCTCTATAAAACGTCTGTAGCCCTACTGGAAGAGAAAAAAATCACGTCACTCGCCGATGTCTATCATGCCAAATCCCCTCTTATCGATTTCTCTGCTGTCATGCAGGAAGGCCTCAGAGAATTGCGTGCATTTCTCTGGAAGAATTTTTATTTAAGTGAACAGGTAACAAGGCAGGCGCAGCATGGCAGAGAAACAATCGCCGCACTGTTTGCCGCGTACATGCAGTCGCCACCGCCAAAAGTATTGGCACTGCAGAAAAAAACAGGCGGAGCCCTAGAGGAAGCGGTGAAAGACTACATTGCCGGCATGACGGATGTGTTTGCGATGGATGCTCGGGCGGAGTTGTAGAGTTTGATTATTTGAAAGCGAAGTACGAATTACGAATCTCGAATTACGAAATTTCGTACTTCGTACGTCGTAATTCGTAATTCGCCCTTATTCAATGGAAAGGTTCCACATTCCTCCATTTTTTCTCGTGGCGCCCTTTCGAAACCTCTTCGGATGCATTTCCTGATACGCATTGAAAGCCAGAAAGAAAGCCAAAAAAAAGATGTCGATACTGCCTCGATACTCTCTCAATTTTTTTGTTGGTAAGCCATTATGAAATGGTACCAAGATAAACGAGGGAAAAAGTGAGAGAGGTACCGTATCGGTACCCTACCCACTGGTTACCACAAAAAATTTATGATACCAATTTGGAAGCGGATGAAACGGTATTTTTTGCGCTCTTGGAACCTTTCGAAACGTCTTCTGAAAAGGTATCGGTATCCCCTTTGCGGAACCATTCCAACGTGGTAGGCTTTCGGTACTCCTTCCCTTTCATTTTATGTCGACATTTCTCACCGTTAAAGAGGCTGCCAAGGTCACTGGAAAATCTGCCAGCTCCATTCGGCGCATCATTTATCCCGTCATCGAAGATGATAATCATGTCGACCGAATTCATATCCAGCCGAGTGCCGACGAAGCGCGTCAGCTGCGGCTGAAGGGCGAAAATTTCCCCTGGCGCATCAGCGAGGAATTTGTCGGAAGAATTACTCCGGTCGAATCTGTCTCTCGCCCGCAATCCGAACCGGTGACAGTCGAGAAATCCCAGGATCGTATCGACCTGCTTGCCATGTTGCAGCAGGAGCTCACCATCAAAAATATGCAGATTGCACAACAGTCCGAAATGATAAGCAAGCAAATGGAGTTGATCGGTGGACTTGGTGAACGTCTTCGCGAAGGAAATATCCTCATAGGATCGCTTCAGCAGCGTGCGGCTCTGACGGATGGACGAGAAGGTGCTAAGGAGGTCGTTCGCGCGTCTGCGCGCAAATCTGAAAAGAATAGCGAGTCTGCAACGAAGACTGCACCAAAGAAGCGCGGATTGTTTGCGAGAATGTTTCGATAACAGACGTAAATATCAAGATAGCAAGAAACAAAATACAAAAAATTGTAAGAATCAAGAATCAAATCCGAAGCAAGGAACGAATAACTAAAAACGAATCAACGAAAACCCCAATGTCCAAAGTCCTAACCCTCAATCCCTAAACTCCGCTCTCCATCTGATCATTCACGATGCGACCATTTGCATGGAGCAGATACGGAAGCGGATCAATCAGTCTGTATTTGCCATCGGAGCCGCGATGCTTCATGGCAAAATGCAAATGAGAGCCTGTGGTATACGGGCCGGAGCCGCGTGCACCGACTGCGCCACCGCTTAAGCCAATGATATCGCCGGCATGAACAGCGTCGCCAGTGCGTACGTCAATCCTGCTTACGTGACCGTAGACGGTCTGATACTGGCCGTCCGCATGGGCGAGTGTGATGTAGCTGTAACCAAGGCCATTGTCCGTTGCCTGAACGACAACGCCGTCGGCAGGTGCGTGAATCTCTGTTCCCTGGGCGGTACGAATATCGGTTGCCAGATGGTCGAAGCCAAAGTGCGCTTTATATTCGTTATCGTGGAAGTAGGCCGAAATACCCTGAGTCAGAGAAACAGGTGCCTGATCGAGGCTGAAATCGGTTGCAATGTCCGCATCATCCACTTCCGTTCCTTGGGCATCCCACAGCGCATACAGCGCATCGGTCAAGAGTTTTTCGGATGCTGCACGATCCTTGATGATAGACAGCAGTGTCTGACGTGTTTGCGTCACTTTTTCCCGATCCTGGGCCGACTGCGTGCTTGCGGCCTGTTGTTCCAGCAGCTGGAGCTGGTATTCGTAAATTTCTTTCTTGTGTTCCAGTACCAGCTGTTTGGTTTGCTCACGTCCGACATCCAGACTTGCTTTTGCGATAACCGCGGCATCGTGCTCGCCGCCTATGGCATGGTCTTCTGCCTGCGTTGCAGCTGCTGCCTGGCTGCCAGTGGCTGAAAGGCTCGTCACTGCCCACATGCCGATGCCCGCCACGGCCAGCATGGTCAGAATCGGTCGCTGAATGGAAATTTGTATCTGCATGTTTCTCACTATTATAGCGTTTTTTCGTCCGAAAGGCGAGCCATATCTTGGCGGTAACACAGGTAGGAATTATCATCAAAAAATGTCTTCACAAAGCAAAAAGCAGAGCACTTCGGAAACCAGAAGTATCTCTGCTTTTTACTAAACTAGTTGCATATTTAGCGGGAACTGTCGGAGCCCTGGCCGCCTGCTTTCGACATGCTGCCGGAACTTGAGCCCGATCCCGAACCGCTGGACATGCCGCCGGAGCTGCTCGATGAGTCAGATCCGCCTGCTTTGTTCTGCGTGTTCTGAGAACCGCTCTGGCCGCCAACACGCTGCGTGTTGGCAGAATCAGACTGGCCGCCTGCATTGTTGTGTGGAGTCATAAAAATGGGGGGAAGAAAAAATAAAGTGATTGTGTACGTACGGTTGTCATGACGGCGCTCTTTTCGATTACTTACCAAAAAATAATTCTTTTTAAGACAAATTAATAAATCCAAGGCTTAGTATCGCGTTTGTTTGTCAGAAAATATGGTACTATCCAAGCATGACTATTCGTAATCGAATTCGCCAAATTAAGCCCTTCAGATCTCGCTACCTGATATGTGTTTTGGAGAATCCGATGCGGAACTTTAATCTAGCTTCAGCATTTCGAAATATATCAGCATTTGGTATTGAGAAAGTTTATATTGTGGGTGGATACCCTGCCATCCCAAAAACATTTGAAGAGTCACGCCAGAACAAGACACTACAAAAAGACAGTGGAGGTGCAAGTAAGTGGATATTCATGAAGCATTTTGCAACTACCTCAGAATGTATTCAGCATTTGCGAAAAAATCTTTATGTAAGCGTGGTTACCTCTCCACACGTGAAAGGAAAAAAGAATATGAACCTCTATGAGGGTGATTTTACGCAAAAAAGGTTAGCTGTGTGGTTTGGAAGCGAGGGGAAAGGCATATCAGAAGAGGCAGTGGAATGTGCTGAGTGCTGTGTACACATTCCAATGAGCGGCATTGTCGAGAGTCTCAATCTTGGTACTAGTACAGGAGTAGTACTTAGTTACATTGCATACCAACGATTGAATTTTATAAAAGAAAAGAAGCCATGGTTGCTTAAAAATGCCAAAAAAGTTGTAACTGATTAATGATATTCTCTGCTCAGATATTAATTCAACAAAGCTGGCTATAAGCCATCTTTCAACAAGCTCAAGATCTTAAGATGAGCGAACGAAGTGAAGAGCAGACATAAGCCTTTCGGCTTCGCGCTAAGGCGCTCCGCTCAAGGCATTCGACTCAATGCAAGTTCAGATGAAATAAAGCTGGTCGCAGACCATGATTGAACGGAGTGAGTCGAATGGCAGGCGCTGTAGGGATCGAACCTACGACCTTCGGTTTTGGAGACCGACGCTCTACCGACTGAGCTAAGCGCCTATTGGAGAATAAAAGAGCAACTGGTTGGTGTTAGTATTGGCGCGAAGGAGCAGACTGCCCGCCCGCCGTAGTCCTGAGCTTGTCGAAGGACGAAGGTGGGAGCTTAAGTGCCTTTGTGGATTGCGATTGTATCTTAGTTGGGAAGCGGAGAAAGAGTAAATGAGAAGAGATAACTATTCTTCAGATATTTTTTCTGATTTTTTGTCGAGACGGCCCGGCAATTTGAAAAATCTCAACAAGGGATATTTGTAGAAGGATTCAAGCTGTCCGGGCCGTCTCGACATTGGAATTTCTTCATCCCAAAACCGGGACGCGACGTCCCGGCTGCGGGAAATATTGATTGAATCACCATTAACCCTTTTTCGCCCATCCCCCGCGTCCCTTCCACTTGCTTGGCGGTGCTTCGCGCTTTTTCTTGAGCATGGCGATTGCAATTTCCAGCGTCACGTCTTTCGGTTCGATCTTCTTGCCGAGCGAGACGTTCGTTTTGCCATCCGTCAGGTACGGACCAAAGCGGCCTTCTTTCAGGAAGATTTTGCCCTGCGATTCCGGATCAATACCCATACTCTCAGCTGGCATGGCGGCTTTGCGAGCCGATACATCGGTGAGAAGTGCTTTGGCGGCGGCTTCATCGAAGAGCAACGGGTTCGCATCTTTGGGGAGCGACTGGGTCATTTCTCCGGCTTTCAGATACGGTCCAAAGCGGCCGAGACTCAGAATAATATCATCCTCGCCCAGCTTGCCGAGTTTTTTGGGAAATGCGAGCAGCGACAATCCCTCTTCGAAAGTCACCGTGTCGGCGTGCATGCCTTTCAGCAGCGACGCAGCTTTTGGCTTGGCCTTCTTTCCCTTCTCTTTGTCCCAGAGTCCAAGTTGTACGTAAGCGCCGAAACGTCCAGTGCGCACGACAACCGGTAAGCCTGTTTCCGGGTCCGTCCCGAGTTCGCGATCTTTCATGACGTCCTCTTTCTTGATGTCTTTGGTCTTCTCATTCACGAGTTTCAAGAATGGCTCGTAGAACGAGCGCATAAATGGTACCCACTCTTCTTTGCCTTCGGCGATATCATCCAATTCCTGTTCCATGTTGGCCGTGAATTTCAAATCCACAATGTCCGTAAAGTGCTCAGTCAGGAGATCAATCACGGTAAACGCAATGTCCTCCGGAGCAAGCTGCTTGCCTTCCTTACGGATGTAACCGCGCTGCTGAATGGTGGAAATAGTGGGAGCGTAGGTGCTTGGACGACCAATGCCTTCCTCTTCCAGTTTCTTGACCAGGCTCGCTTCCGTGTAGCGTGGCGGCGGCTTGGTAAAGTGCTGTTCGGGCTTAAGCTCCTCGCAGCTGATCGCTTCTTTTTCAAAGAGCTCGGGCAGGAATTTTTCGCCATCCCCTTCTCCGGATGCCTGATCTTTTTCCATCTGGTCTTCATCCTTGCTCTCGAAGTACACGCGCAGGAATCCGTCGAATGTCACGGTCTGGCCGGTTGCGCGGAATGTGTAGAGGTGAGACTTGCCTTGCGCATCGATATCCGCGCCAATACGCTTGATTTCGGCCATGGCCATCTGCGTTGCCATCGTGCGGTTCCAGATGAGTGTATACAGCTTCATTTGTTGTTCATCCAAAATGCCAACGAGTGACGAAGGCACGCGGCTCACTTCTGTCGGACGAATAGCTTCGTGCGCTTCCTGCGCATTCTTCGACTTGGTCTTGTACAGGCGTGGTTCGGCCAGGACATATTCACGACCGTAGAGTTTGCCAACCATTTCTTTGGTATCAGAAAGCGCTTTCTGGCTTAGGTTCACAGAGTCCGTACGCATGTAAGTGATAAGACCGGAGACTCCTTGTCCTTTGCCGAGACTCACTCCTTCGTAGAGTTGCTGAGCCACAACCATGGTCTGCTTGACCGAAAAGCCGAGCTTGCGGCCGGCTTCCTGCTGGAGTGTCGAGGTAGTAAATGGCGGCGGCGGTGTGCGCTTGAGTTCCTTCGTATCGACCGATCGCACAGCGTACGACGAGTTCTCTAAATCTGTGAGAACAGCATCTGATTCCTGCTGCGAAACCGGCACGTATTTCTGTGCATCGCGCTCGCGCAGCTGCGCGATAAACGGCTCACTCTTGCTGTTTTTCATGTGCGCATCCAGCGTCCAGTATTCTTCCGGCTTGAATGCTTTTATCTCGCGTTCACGGTCCACAATCACGCGCACGGCAACCGATTGCACGCGCCCGGCAGAAAGTCCGCGGTACACTTTTTTCCACAAAAACGGCGACAACGTGTAACCCACCAAGCGGTCGAGCACGCGACGCGCTTGCTGTGCGTTCACCAGGTTCTGATCGATTTTGCGCGGATGGGCAATCGCCTCTTTAATCGCCTCCTCAGTAATTTCGTGGAACACGATGCGGTTCACGTTTTTCTTGTCTTTAACTTTCAATGCTTCCAGAAGATGCCAGCCAATCGCTTCTCCTTCGCGATCTTCGTCGGTTGCGATCCAGAGCGTATCTGCTTCCTTGAGTGCCGCTTTCAGGTTTTTCACCTGCGTTTCCTTCTCTTTGGGGATGATGTACGTCGGCTCGTAATCGTGTTCGATGTCGATGCCGATTTCCTTTTTCGGCAAATCGCGAATGTGTCCCATACTGGATTCCACAACGTAATCTTTTCCGAGGAAACGTTTAATAGTTTTGGCTTTCGTCGGGCTTTCGACGATCACTAAGTGTGTTGGCATGATGTATTATCAAGGGAAGAGTCGAGTGGTGGTCACCCTAGGGTTTTCGCCTAGTGATTGTCAAGCAACCGGGCGGGGGAAGGTGGACGATTGGTCGGAGGAGGTAAGGCGAGTACAGCGGGTATTGGGGGTAAGGCGGGTACAGAAGTAATTTCTTGTAACAATAATTGCAGCAGTACTCGCCTTACCCACCTTACGCGCCATACCCGCAATACTTTTTCAGCCCCAATCTCTCCTGCGCCCAAACTCAGTGCCAGTTTCTCTCCACGCTTGAACACATTTTTTTCGCAACCAGAAGGCATTTCCAGCTTATTTTAGAATGCTGTAAAACATTTCTCCCTTTCTTGCAAACAATTTAAAACCGCTTACAGAAGCCATTTCGACGACTGAATCAGGTTTTTCAGGCCATTTCAAGTGATTTTTGGCTTGCAGTAGCCCTTTGCCCCAGTAGAATGAGCCTCGTACTTATTTATTCCCCCCTCTGTTTTATGTCCAAGCAGGATCTCATCGCCGCAATGGCTGATGCTTCTGGCATCACAAAGCGTGCTGCTTCCGATTCTCTCGAGGCTCTCATCTCCACAGTTACGAAGGAGCTCAAGAAGGGTCACAACGTAACCATCACTGGTTTCGGCACATTCCGCATCTCCAAGCGCCAGGCTCGCACGGGTGTTAACCCACGCAACCCATCGCAGAAGATCCAGATCCCAGCCATGAAGGTTCCATCCTTCAAGGCCGGCAAGACTCTCAAGGACGCTGTCCGTTAGTCTTGAAATCGTTTCGATTTTCAAGAAATCCCGCCGTAAAAAAGCGGGATTTTTTTGTAGGACGCGAGAAGAATTATGTATTACGTATTATGTATTATGAATCGCCAGCTATGAATTTTCGAAGATACGTAATTCGTAATTCATAATACGTAATACACTCCCGTTCCTCCTTTTCTTTCTCCCATTTCCCGCTACAATTTCTTCCACATATGGATTCCGCACTCATCACAGATACGCTCGGTCAGCTGCTCAATTGCCTGGCTATTCCGTTTGGCAAAATTTCCACCAAAGAAGAAGGAAATCTGGTCCGTGTCGATATCGAATGTTCACAGGCAAGTCGCCTAATCGGCTGGCATGGTGAAACACTTAACTCACTTCAGCACGTGCTTAAATCCATGCTGCGCACCAAGCTGGGCACCGAGAAATCACCGTTTATTGTGCTCGATGTCGACGGCTACCGCCTGATGCAGGAAGACAAAGTCCGCAAAATCGCCGAAGCGAAAGCCGATTTCGTTCGCCGCACAGGAAACCGCGTGACACTCTCTCCCATGAGTCCGTACTTCCGTCGTGTTGTGCACATGTATATTGCCAACACACCAGCTCTCGCAGACATCACAACCGAGAGTATGGGTGAAGGAGATTACCGCCATGTTGTTATCCGCCTCAAAGAAGAGCGCGCAGGATCGGGTAACGAAGAGCTGTCGCCGATCATGCCAAAAGAAAATGATGGATTGGAGAATTTGGATATATAAAATAAAAACGAAGAACGAAGAATCAAATCCGAGATAAATTCGAATTTGGAAAATCGAATTTCATAATTGTTTAGAATTTGATTCTTCGTTCTTCGAATATATCTTTGGTCGTTGGCGTCTTGGTAATTGGGAGTTGGTTCTTATCGCACCTTCCTCCACTCCTCCATCAGCTCTTTCTCTTTCTTGCTGAGCTTCGTTGGGATCTCCACTTTTACCGTTACGTAATGATCACCGTGACGACTTGTGTTTAAAACCGGCATTCCTTTGCTTTTCATGCGCAGGATTTGGTCCGGCTGGGTTCCGGCCGGAATAGTGAGCGACACCTCGCCATGGACCGTTGGAACATCAATACTCGTGCCCAGAATGGCGTCGACCACAGAGATAGTCACGCTCGAGCGAATGTCATCGTCCATACGTTCAAAGCGTGGATCTGCTTCCACGCGAATACGTACGTACAAATCCCCTGCCTTGCCGCCCTGGCGTCCGGCTTCCCCCTGGCCGGTAATGCGCAGTGCCTGACCGTCGCTGATGCCGGCGGGAATATGCACTTTGACCGTTTTCTGCTTGCTCACACGTCCTTCGCCATGACACGTGTGACAGGCTTTTTCCGGCACTTTTCCAGACCCGCGACACTTGGGACAAATGCTGCTTTGCTGAATCGTGCCGAAGAGCGAATTGACGCGGCGCACAATTTGTCCCGTGCCGCTGCATTCCGGACACGTGATCTGCTTGGAGCCGGGTTCATTCCCCGATCCGTCGCAAGTGCTGCAGACAACCTCGGCCTGGAATTTCACGTCGCGGTCTTCGCCGGTGACAGCGGTTTTCAACGGAATGACGATCTGAATTTCAATGTCGCGGCCGCTTAAATCGCGCTCGCGCGCGCGACCTGCGCCGCTTGAGGCGCCGCCGAAAAAACTTTCGAAAATATCGCTGAAGCCTCCGGAGAATTGCGATGCATCAAATCCGTCGAAGCCGCCAAATCCCCCGCCGCCTCCGCCAAACGGATTGCCGTTTGTGGATCCGAACTGGTCGTAGGCCTGCTTTTTCTTTGGGTCGCCCAGCACTTCATACGCTTCGTTAACCTGCTTGAACTGATCTTCTTTCTGCTTGTCGCCCTTGTGCTTATCAGGATGCAGTTCCTTGCTCAATTTACGGTATGCCGCTTTGATTTCGGCTTCGGAGGCCGACTTCGAAACGCCGAGAATGGAATAGTAGTCTTTGGCCATGGGCGCATATCATAGCAAAAATCATATCGAGGAACAGC
>CALMES010000017.1 GCA_937863435.1 uncultured Candidatus Peregrinibacteria bacterium | reverse complement strand
GCACAAGCCGTCACCGGTTAAAAACGTGAGTCTGACACAGAAGCAAACCGAGCAGGCGCATCTGGTATTGGGAGTACAGGGTGTGTCGTCACAGGATAAAGATCATTTCGCACAGAAGCTCCTCTCCATTATTCTCGGCGGTTCCATGAGTTCGCGCATGTTCCTCAATATCCGCGAAGCACACGGACTCTGTTACTACATTTCGACATCAACAGATAACTACATGGACACCGGTATTCTGAGCACACGCGCTGGCGTAGATCAGTCCAGGCTCCACGAAGCGATTTCGGCTATCCGCCACGAGTACGAAGAGGTAGCCGCTAATGGCGTGACTGCTACAGAGCTGCGCAAAGCCAAGGATTACCTGAAGGGGAAAATCACACTTTCCATGGAAGACTCTGAGGAACGCGCTCATTATTTTGGCAAGCAGCAACTGCTCTATCCGCACGTACGCGATCTGGCCGAGTACTTTGACGAAATCGAGAAAGTCGAAATCGGTGCTGTCAATGCTATGGCCAAACGCCTGTTTACAACTGACGCACTGCGCCTGGTAGTCATCGGCAAAGAGAAGGATGAGAACGAACTGCTCAAACTGATCAGCTAAAGAAGCGACTAGCGACTAGCGATAAGCGGTAAGTTTTTCTGTCGCAATATTTGCAGCTGCAGCCATTTTCGGGTATAAATAGCGCACTTCGTAACGTCTTTACGTTATTTTCTACCTCATTTTTATGCAACGCACGCTTATTCTTCTTAAGCCAGACGCCGTTAAAAACCGTTTCTGCGGTAAAGTCATCTCTCGCTTCGAGGAAGCAGGTTTCACCATTCGCGGTTGCAAAATGATCCAGCTGACACCAAATGTGCTCAAGGAACACTACTCGCACGTTGCCGATAAGCCGTTCTACCCGGACATCGAAACGTTCATGTCATCCGTTCCTGTCATCGCCATGGTCATCGAAGGTGACGACATCATCAACAAAGTCCGCGACATGCTTGGCGTCACCGACAGCAAGAAAGCCGCACCAGGAACTCTGCGCGCCGAGTTCGGTACAGACGTGATGGTCAACGTTGCTCATGCATCCGACAGCCTGGAGACAGCCGAGAAGGAAGTGAAGCGCTTCTTCTCCGACAGCGAAATCTACAGCTACTGATTCTTTTTTTCTGATACAAATCTGAGCGCCCAACGCGGGCGCTCTTTTGATAAAAAACAATCATCTTATGCATACAGATGAATGATCATTGATTAAAAAAAACCGGGGCACTATGTCCCGGTTTTGACGGAGGATGTTCTTTTGCCAATCGGGGCACGATGCCCCTCCTGCGGCAATAAACCGCTAACCCCATCATTTAAATCTTATTCCTGCCTCATTCCCTCATCCAAACTCGTACCAGAAGACGTGAGAGGTTTGCCACCAGTGATATCTTTGCCGCTGGTAAGCCATGCAACCGCCGCATCGAGCTGGGGATCTTTCTGTGCCCTTGCCTGCTCGATAGTACGATCAACAATAATATCTGGCGTCACACCCTTCTTTCCCAAGTCGTGACCGGAAGGAGTGAGCCAACGAGCGATTGTCATGCGCAGCGTCGAGCCGCCTGGCAGATCAATCAGCTGCTGCACTGTCCCCTTGCCGTAACTCTGTGTTCCTACAATCTTGGCACGGTGCAGATCCTGGAGTGCGCCGGCAGTAATTTCGGACGCACTGGCCGATCCGCTGTTGATCAGAACGACAAGCGGCAAGTCCGCTGCAACCGGACGTCCGGTCACAAAGTGCTCTTCGGGCTTTTCGCCGCGCTGATCGACTGTGACAACCTTTCCCTCTTTCACAAACATCGACACCAGATCCACCGCACCTTCCAGAAGGCCGCCGCCATTGAAACGCAAATCGAGAACCAGGCCCTTCACCTTTTTCTGATCCACATCGGCAAGCGCTTTTGCCAGTTCCTCTGTAGACGAATCACCGAATTGATTGAGAGCGATGTAGGCAACCGAACCCGTTTGCGATTTGATAGTTTTGGTTTCGACACTCGGGACATGAATGGCATCACGCGTGATGGTAATGGAAAGAATCTTGGTTTCTTTTTCACGCAGAATGCCGAGTGTCACCTTCGTCCCCTGCTTGCCGCGCACTCGTGCAACGATGTCGTCGAGCTTGTCGTGCGTGACATCTTTTCCGTCCACTCGCACAATAATATCGCTTGGCAGAATACCGGCTTTTTCTGCCGGCGAGCCTTTGAGTGGAGCCACAATAACCACGTGTCCATTCTTGTCTTCCAACTGCGCTCCGATTCCTTCCAAGTTGCCTTCCATCATATCCGAAAACGCCTTGGCGTCTTTGGGTGTCATAAACACCGTGTACGGATCGCCGATAGATTCCACGAGTCCGGCAACTGCACCATAGACCATGGAACGAGTTTGCAGTTTGGATGGATCAATATAGCGTTCCTGTAAGACGCGCCACACGCTCCAGAGCAGTGACACATCGACCTGCTTTTCCGGATCACCGACGACAACTTGCCCGCTGCCGCTTTCCTGAAACGACGGATTGATAGCCTGCTGCGAGCTGTGCCGTTGTGTGACGTAGCCAACTCCCAGCTGCCAGCCGATGAGCAGCGTAAGAAGCGGGAGAGCAATCGCTGTCCAGAGTTTGCGGAGATTCATACCAAGGAAAACGGAAACGAAATAGTGGGCAATGCTTTCTAGAAGCCGTATACTTGCATCATGCCAGTTCGCAGACCTTCCGTCCAAAGAAAGAAACGTGAAATGATGGCGGCAAAAAAGAAGGAAAAAATGCCTGTGACATCGGCGCCGGCGCGCGTGCATGCACGCATGACAGTGTCGGAGATCATCAGCCTGTATCCGCAGGTGAAAGATATTCTGACAGAATACGGTCTGCACTGTTTCGGCTGTGCGTTCAACGCCCTCGAAACACTGGAAGAAGGCTGTAAGGGCCACGGCTTTGATGACAGTGATGTGGAGAATCTGGTGACGGATCTGAATGATGCCATTGCTGCCCTGCCACCCCGCCCGCAGCTTCTGACACTTACCGAAACCGCTGCCAGAGCGATTGGCGAGATTGCCAAAGCCGAAGGGAAACTTGGCCAGGGTCTGGCTGTTATTTCGGAAGGCAACGGTGGCTTCTGCATGGAATTTCGAGACAGCACACAGGCAGATGAACTCGTATTCTCGAACGTCGCTGTTCCCGATATCTGCATTTACGCAACCACCATGACTCTCTCGCACATCGGCGGATCGACAATCGACTTCCGCGACGGCCGGTTCAAGCTGGATCTGGGAGCAGCGACAAGCGACTGTGCGTGCGGAGGAAATTGCTCCTGCAAATAAGTATTATGTATCAAGTATTATGAATTATGAACGACAAAATATACATAATTCATAATACGTAATTCACTTCAGACACAAGCATCACTACCACCACCCATCGCCTCTCGCTATACTTCTACCCATGCGCCTTCCAGTCGCCCTCGAAAAAAAACTTGCTGCCATCTTTCCAACCGTTCAAGAACGAGATCGGTTTATTGTCGATGTAGTTAATAAAGCACTCGAAAATCCACCGGAGCCCGCACGCGAAATGCAGCCGGCAAGCATAGGCGGAAGCCTGCATTTGTTTACTGATGGCGGTTCGCGCGGCAACCCGGGCCAGGCCGCAGTCGGCTGTGTGCTGCTGGAACCAGACGGGACGATTCTGAAGGAATTCTGCGAAAAAATCGGCATTGAGACGAATAACATTGCCGAATACAAAGCATTGATTGCCGGATTAAAAATGGCTCAGGAATTTGCGCCGAACCACTTAATCTGCCACCTCGATTCCGAGCTGGTGGTCAAGCAAGTGAACGGCGAATACAGGGTAAAAATGGTGACGTTCCAGCCGCTCATCGACGAAATCAATCGACTCAAAGGACAATTCAAAAGTGTGCAGGTTGTCTACGTACCGCGCGCACAAAATTCCAGGGCGGATGCTTTGGTCAATAAAGCGCTGGACGGTCGGTAGAGGTTCAGTACAATCTGCTCACACATGTTTTTCCGCTCGACTGCTCATCGGATGCTACGTATTTGCGCATCTGCGGCTTTTGCCATTGGCGCATCAGTCTGCCAAATTTCTACTGCAGGAGCAGTGCCGGCCACGCTGACGTATACCTACGGCCACAATATTTTTACCGTGAGTGCTGCGGCACATCCCGAATGGAAGAACGATCGTAAGGAATGGTTTTTTATGGGTCAAAAAGCCGCCCCGCCTGCCGAACTCTTGAGTTGCGGGCCCAATGACACGTTACCGGAAGGATGGAGTGTGCAAACCGTTTCAGACTGGAATACGGACAGCATTGCTGTCACTCTTAAAAAACTGATCGCCGACAAGTTTGACCGGGCTGCAGGCAAAGTCACCATCAATCGCACGGCATCCGGCACTATTGTCTTCGATGGATTCGGCTTGCCGGGTCGATCGGTGGAGATAGCAAAAGCCGCCGCACTCACACGCACAGCGCTCCTCAATACTATTGATACCATTGTTTTGCCTGTCATCATCACGCAGCCAGCTATTACCGTAACAGATCCGGCACTCACCACCATGGGCATTCGGGAAGTGGTGTCAGTGGGAGAGTCCGAATTCAGCGGATCGCCGAAAAACCGCCAGCATAATATCGGCGTGGGCATCCGCAAGTTCAACGGTCATCTGATTCCGCAAAACTCCGTTTTTTCTTTCAATGCAGTACTGGGGCCTGTCAACGCCAAGACCGGCTACTTAAAGGAACTCGTCATTCAGGGCGAGAAAACCGTGCCGGACTTTGGCGGCGGGCTGTGCCAAGTAAGTTCGACTGCCTACCGCGGCGCATGGGAGTATGGGCTACCGATTGATCAGCGCAAGAATCACAGCTACGCCGTGCGCTACTACGGACCGGCTGGCACGGACGCAACTATTTATCCGCCGAATGTGGACCTCAAATTTACCAACAACACGCCTGGTGCGCTGCTCATTCAATCGTATGTCACAGACGATCTCAAAGCGTATTTTATTTACTACGGCACACGCGACACCCGCACAGCCGAAGTGTTCGGTCCGTTTATATTTGACTTCAGACCCGCAGCAAAAGGCGAACTGACCATCTACGGAACGGATCAGCCACCAGGCACCCGCACGCGCGTGAGCGAACGTCACGACGGCATGAAAGTGAATTGGTACCGTGCCGTCACTATGCCCGGCACAGCGCAAAAAATTGAACGTGTCTTCTCCAGCTACGACGATCGTCAGCTCACCTACGAAGTCGGCGTGGATCCTGGCTCTCTGCCAACCGCAAGCGGCGGGCTCTTAACACCCGCACCCAGTTCGGCAACAAGCAGACGCTGAACGAACGCCTGAAGGCGACTGACCATCACACCCTCAAAAACAGGAACGCTCGTGAGAGGGAGATGAAGACTGGATTGTAAAATTTTTAGAAGATCGGGGCCGATCAGACGACCGGATCTGTCTTCGGCTGCCAGTGCCAACCCACCGTTATGGGCGCTGTAGACAACGGCGTCACCCGGTGTAAACGGCCGATGACTGACAGACGAATGTGTGAAGGACGGCAGTGTACCCATCTGATCCAGCAACTGAAGAATGTAGACCGGTAGCACGGACAGCGCATTGCCACCCGCACACGTACGGAGAAAATCCGCCGTGAGTGTGTAGACAGCGGGAAGTGCCTCCCCTTCGTGAATGAGGCGCAGGAGAATATCGATCCCCTGCTGCACGGCATTGAATGCCTGTAAGTCGGAGGAACAGTCACTGCTGCTTTCAATGCATGTCGCTGACGTGACAAGGTACTCCGTCCCGCGCTGACGAATCTCGATGTCGCTGCGCTCGAGTGCCAGCAAGCTGCCGCTGCGCCGGCTGGTGGTGCGCCGCACGCCATTGGCACGCGCTGCCAAGCGACCATGTTGTTTGGTAAGCAGTATGCAGAAACGATCCGCCTCACCGATGTCGTAGGTTTTCAGAATGATGGCCTCATCGGTAATGGTGCGATTCATAGAAAGCGACAAGCGGTAAGCTGTGAGTGATTAGCTCATAGCATAAGTATAGTTGAGTTCCTGCTTATCGCTAACCGCTAGCCGCTTTTTTTAAGATCCTACCGACAGGCGCGCACTGCGAATTTTCGGCCACAGAGCAAAGAAGGTTCCAAGCGATGCCACAACCGGCAGAATGATAATTTCGGCGCCGGCAAGAAGGGGCGCAAAGGCCAGCAGCGTGCGCATGACTTCCTGCGCCCACGGCCAGAACAAGCCGCCGCTCGCAAGACTTGGCACAATGTACGGCAGAATGTACACCAAGCCCGTCACAAAGATGAGCGACAGAACAAGGGCGACTAAAAGGAGAGCGAATACCTCCATACAAAACGGCACCAAGATCGCCAACGGGGTGGCGCCGACGAGTTGTTCCACAAACAATTCTTCGCGTCGCAGCACAGCACGCCTGCGCACCAGCTCAATGATGACGAAGACCAGCACCACCAGCAGCAATCCTACAATCAGAAACAAAAACAGTCGGGCAGAGGTGACAATGTCGAGTAAGCGGTAAATCTGCTTTTCCTGATCCGTCGCTTCGCTTAAGAATTTCGGATTCATCGTTTTGGCAAATACCGGCTGCTGTAAAAACAGCATGAAGCGCTTGTAGTCGTCGAGTGTTTTCAGGCGCACACCGACGGTTTCGGGAAACGGGTTTTGAATACCGAATTTCTGCAGAAAGCTGATGAGGGTCGGATCTCTGCTCTTCTGCTTGTTATAGGCCTCCTCGCGCGTGATATAGACAACATCTTCCACGTACGGGAGCGCCTTGATGTTCGAAATCAGATCCTGAATCTGGACAATCGAAGCGTTGTCCAGAATCTCCAGCCGTATATCCGTCTGCTCGCGCAGCAGCGTGAGCCCGCTGTGCGCACCGATGACGAGAAGCACCAGAACTTGAGCAAGAAAAAGCACGCCGAACAAGGAGCCGACACTTGCACCCCACCCTTCTTCGCGGATGGCTGTCTGGAGTCCGCGTTTGGCACCGCGCAGGAGAATACGATGGAGTTGAGGCATACGGATACTCATCGCAAGAAGTATAAGCTGCGCCGCAGCAATTACCAAGATACCAGCAACATAAAAATCCGAAGATCAAAGAGAGAAATCTGAAACAAAATTCAAGACATCCCACTTCGTCAGCCGCGGCTGACTTCGCGGGACAAGCAAGAACCAAATCCCAAAAAAATCCAAGTTTCAATTATGAAATGCAAAAGGCATCCGCAGCCGGGACGTCGCGTCCCGGTAATCGAATAAAATTGCATAAGCCCCGCACCAAGCGTAGTGCTCTCAGTATGATTAATTCTGCCCTTTCAGTTCCCCCGTCTGCATCTGAATACGCCCGACCATCTGCAGGCATTCGAGTGCACGGGTATTGGTGGGATCTATATCTGCGGCCCGCTGAAATAACGCCCGGGCTTTGGCAAAATTCTGTGACTGCACGTATACCACACCCAAATCGCAGAGCGTCAGCGTGTTATCCGAATCCAGATTCAGCGCCCGTTCGAGTGTCACTGTACCGGATGTCATCTGCCCGTCATTGAACAAAGACCAGCCGAAGCAGCGTAGAATTTCGGGATTATTGGGCTTGAGTCCGTTGGCTTTTTTGAGATATTCCAACGAATCAGCCCATTGCTCGCGATGAGAGGCGATAAAGCCCAGGATGTAATAAGCCGTATAGCTCTCAGGGTCCAGCGCTGCCGCGCTGAGTGCCGCAGTGCGGGCACGGTCATACTGCTCAAGCGACAGTTCATTGTCCGCGATCTCTTCCAGAATCAGAGGATTGTCAGGATCGACTGAGAGGAGTTTTTCCAAAATAACAAGCGCATCAGCATGTCTGCCTTCCAGCTTCAGCAATTCCGCCTTATGTAGATCCGCCATATTCTGATCGTCAGACGCACGTTGCATACGAAAGAAAGTATAGCACAGCGAAAGACGCGGAAGTAAAAAAGGGCAGGAAGGTATAAGAAAGAGAACGGGAGAAAGGAATATGAGCAGAAAGTGAAATACACCTCCTGCAGACGTGTTCCGTTTTCTTTCTGTCATTCATCAAGCCCTCTCCTCTTCTTATGATCCGGCGATAATGTAAAGAATGGAGCTCAGTATAAGATACGAACCGGCAATGATCGCAAAGCCGATGAGCGATCCTTTCATAATACTTTTCGCTTGCGTAATGGCATTGTCGCTTCCGCCGGATGCCGCCATGCGAAAAGCCCCGAAGACGAAGAGAGTGACAGCAATGGGCATTGCCCACAGGAGCATAACGTTCACAAGACCCCTGAACACCGTTTCAAATGCGACCCAAAACCCGCCGTTGAGCCGCACCACTACCGGCTCGTAACCGGCTGCAGTTGCGAGCGCCGGCAGTGTCAGTACGATAATTCCGGCAGCTGCTGCCAATAATTTTTTCATCAGCATCATCTCCATAGTATAGCAGAAACAGCGCAAAAGAGGAAGAACCTGGCCTGCAGACCGGATACAGAAGGAAACAGATGGTTACAGCCCCTGATTTCGGCTTCCTTAAGCTTCAAACACTCAGTTATAATAGCCGCCGGCTCCATTGCCTAAACACCCGGTTCCACTTAGACTGTACATCTCATGGTCGAGCCACATTTCCATAGCCGCTCCATCTACGAAGAAGAGCCTGCGCCAGGCGTTCGGCAACTGTCCCCCAGACAGTTTCCCGTGCTACGCCGCAAGCAACGATCATTACGACGTTTGCTGGGTTCCGCCGCCGCAATCGGCCATCTGTTTCTGGTGCGCAGAAAAGACGGTCGTCTGCGACCGGGCATACTGCGCCTGTTCCTTGCTCTGCTGGCAATCGGCTCTGTCACTTTCGCGATTCTGTGGTTCACACTGCCGAATATTGATGATCCGCAGACATTATTCGCCGCCCAAAGCACTGTCATCTATGATCGCAACGGCACTGAATTGTATCGCCTCTTTTCAGAACAAGATCGCACGTACGTACCAGGCGACAAGATTGCGACAAATGTGAAGAATGCCACGATTGCTATAGAGGATGAACGCTTCTTTGAGCGCGGCTGCTTCGACGCAATCGGCTTTCTGCGCGCAGTCATAAGCCAGGTGGTTCCCGGCTTCGTGCGGTCGGGCGGCTCCACTCTTACACAACAATTTGCCAAGAATGCGCTCGTGGGCAATCAGCGCAGCGTCTTCCGGAAAGCGCGTGAACTCATGCTCGCCTGCAAGCTTGAAAGCCGTTACGACAAACCGCACATGCTGGAGCTGTATCTCAACTGGATCCCGTACGGCAAGAATGCCTACGGCATCGAACAGGCATCCAAAAATTACTTCGGCGTGAGCGCCAGCGACCTGACACTGGCGCAGGCTGCCGTTCTCGCCGCCATCGTACAGGCGCCAAGCTACTACAATCCGTACGGCTCTCATGTCTACAGCCAGGGGTCTCCCCAGGTGCTGGAAAAAATCAGGAACGGAACAATCACTGCATCCTCGCAGATCAGCGAGAAAGACATTTACTTCGGCATTATCGGCCATACAATCGGCGGCAGCGGGTCAACGATATATGCAGGCGGACGCACCGATCAGGTTCTGAAAAACATGCTGGACCAGGGCATGATCCAGCAGGCGGAATACACCAAAGCCCTCGCCGACTTGCAGACAATGACATTCGCGCCTGCCCGCGAAAATATCCGTGCGCCCCACTTTGTGCTGTGGATCGAAAAGCAGATTGAAACGATCTTCAATTTAAACGAGCAAAATCTCACTCAGGGCGGCCTGAAGATCACAACCACTCTCGACTGGGACCTGCAACAACTTGCGGAGAAAGCGGTTGCCGCCCATAAAGAAGATGTGCTCAAGCGTTTCGGCGCTCACAATACCGCCCTCCTGTCACTTGCCCCGCAAACGCGTGAAGTGCTGGCCTATGTCGGCAACAGCGACTACAACGATGAGGAGCATGAAGGAAAGATCGACATGATCCGCGCTCCGCGCCAGCCAGGTTCCAGCTTCAAACCCGTTGTATATGCCACCGCCTTTGAAGCTGGCTATGGTCCGGGAACAGTCACATACGATCTGCAGACAAAATTCGGCGAGAACACCCCGCAAAACTACGGTGCCGACTTCATGGGCCTCATGACCATGCGCACGGCACTGGCCGGTTCGCGCAATATTCCGGCTATCAAAGCCTTTTTTCTTGCAGGCGGCGAGGACAAAGTGCTGAATATGGCGCAGCGACTGGGCATTCGCACTCCAGCAGAACAAAAAGATGTCGCCCGCCAGACGAATCCGGACTTCCAGTACGGATATCCCATGGCAATCGGAACCGCAGAAACACCGCTGCTTGAAATGGCGCAAGCGTACGCCACATTTGCCGATGGCGGCACGTACCGTCCGCTCGTCACGCTGCTCAAAGTCACCGATCGCAACGGAAACATTTTGCCGCTGCCAAAGCCGGACAATCCCCAGGAAGTACTGGATCCGCGCATCGCGGCACAGATCACCTCCATTCTCAGCGACGTCAACGCGCGCCCGGACAACGACTACTGGAAATCGATCCTGTCAGTTCCCGGCCAGCAGGCTGCAGCAAAAACAGGAACCAGCAACAAATGTCTGCAATGGAGCGCCGATCAGAAAGATTGCAAATTGCGCCATCCCGAAAGCACGTGGACGATGGGTTTTTCCCCGAGTCTCATTACAGGTGTATGGGTCGGCAACGCCACCAGCCAGTCACTGTATGACAAGGCTGACGGACTGACCACTGCCGCCCCTATCTGGCACGATTACATGACCGCAGCCCACAAAAAACTGAAGCCCAGCGTGACCGCATTCACACTGCCCGACGGCCTCACGCAACCACAAATCTCCCGGCTTTCCGGCCAGCTTGCCAGTGCCTGTACGCCCGTCGAGCTGCGCACATCGGACTTGTTCCTGAAAGAAAATACTCCGACAAAAGATGACACAGCCTGCGTCCTTATGAAAGTCGATAAAGTGACCGGACTTCTCGCCTCTCCCGCCTGCCCGGCCGACGCCGTGGAAGAGCGTCCGTTCTTTGTGCCGGAAAGCGAACAGCCGACACGCTGGCCCCTATGGGAACAGGCGGTGCAGGACTGGGCCAAAGCGGAAATGGTCAAATGGGACGCCAACGAGACGCACAGCGGCTCCCGCTTGCCGCTCCCGTTGCCGCCAACAAAGGAATGTGACCCCAGCCTGACTCCTGGCCGCGACACCAAACCGCGTATCGATCTCCAGTCGCCTCGCGGCGGCACAGGCGTCCCGTATCCGGTATTCACCCCGCAAATCTCTGTCATCAGTGCTGCACCTATACAAAAAGTGGAGTATTTTATTGATGACAAGTCTGTCGCGGTTGCAACAGACAACATTCGCGCCACACCCGTGCGCGTTCCCCGCTCCATCCCGAAAGACGGCACTCACACCCTGAAAGTGGTAGTGACTGACAAGTACTACAACACCGCAACAGACACCTCTTCGTTCATTTTTGAAGATGACCGGCTCAGTCCGCATATCTCTCTTAACAGCCCGCATAACGGTGCAGTTGTCAGGAAAAACACGCCCGTCACCATAGCAGCAACAGCAGACGATGCCGGCGGAGTGGAAACGGTGCAGTTTTTTCTGGATGACACACTGCTCACCACCAAGCGCGACCTGCCCTACGATCTTACCTACACCATCAAAACTCCTGGTTCGCATACACTGAAGGCCGTGGCTACCGACAACGCCGGTAATCAGTCGCAGGACATGATCAGCGTGACTGTCGAGTAGTCGCCGCGTGGGACTTTCGCATCTTCCATCGCTTGTAGCCAACGCCAGCCAGTGAAAGAAAAAGAAGTGTTAACATGGCTAGAGTGTATTGAGGTACAGCATATGAGAGACAAAAATCATCATCTTTGACACATCGACGGGCGATACCCGCATTGCGAGTCCTGTTTTGAGCGCTGCCAGCGATTGATGAATAATGTGCATTGGAAAAGGAAAACGCGAATAGCCGAATAATGTTACAAAAAAGTCTCAACTTTTTATTACGCGTCACTATCGATACACTCTGTGTCATGACTCATCACACGAAAAATTCATTTAACGATGTCCTTCAGTTCCAATGGTTCTGGATCGCATTGCTCATTCTGGCATGGCAACTTTTTGCGCTGATATTCATGCAATCGTTCGGCAGTATCAGTTTCTGGCCATGGCTTGGGAAAGCCATGTTCGTGCAAAATCCGGGCATGCGCATGCCGAGTGCTGTCAGCGCAGGGCTCGTCGTTGCGTGGGCAGGAGCCGGGATCATCGCTTTCGCTGTATACAAAAAACATGTTCGACAAAAATTTCTTGCGGCCCTCATTGCGTCGAGCATCGCGCTCGTCGTCCTCGCTTTGATCTTCCGCGAAATCTATCCGACATTGCTCTACATCATCCTACTCCCGGTACAAAACACGAAGTACACATTCTCCCTGTACATCATTCACCGCACACTCATCGCCGCACTGCTCGCAATCGGCTTCATTGGCTCCATGGCAGCACTCAAGGCAAAGCAATCAACCCTGCGAATTGTGTTTGTCATTTTGATGATCATCGTTGCTGGGCTTCTGTATACGCATTACAAATTCGGCATCGAAGATTGTAGACATTTGTGCTGAGTAATCAATCAAGCCATATTTCCATCGGATCCAATCGATGCTCAAAGTGCAACGATGTCCACGGCCAATCGAGAATTTCAGAAACGTAACCGTGTTTCATGCCGTTGCCATGAACATAATACACAGCGTTGCTGCATTGATTTCCGTCGCGAATACGCTCGTCGTGGAAACCTTTTTGCCATCGTATTTCATCAAACAATATCCCGCCCCGCAGCGGCG
>CALMES010000016.1 GCA_937863435.1 uncultured Candidatus Peregrinibacteria bacterium | reverse complement strand
AATTAAAATCAATCCAGCTAAAAAGAGAACTGACAGAAAAAGCTAAATTACTTGGGACAACTTACGAAGCTTTAGCAAAAGACGCCGGGTCTTATTATGAAATAGCGCAAAAAATCGCAAAGCTTGAGCGCGCAAAAGCCCGGCGCGAAGTCGGCGCGCTGGGCGAAGGCTTAATAGGTGGATTATCCGACCTAAAACGTCAGCGCGACGAAGCAACTGCGCTAATGGCGCAGGCGCGTGTACGCGGAGATCGTGAGGCGTATTCTGACCTTCAACTACGGCGCGCAGAGTTGAATGTTCAAATAAAGAACCAGGAAGCCGAAATTGCAAAAACGAAAAAGCGTTTCGACGATTTAGACAAAGACGTTGCTACAGAAAGCGGCAAAGGCGTGTCACCGACAGGCGGGGCGGGCGGCAAGCGCGGCCCGGAAGCCCGTTTCATAGAGGCGCGCGACCAACTAAAAAAGCTCAAAGACGAATACACCGCTTATTTAAGGATCGAACGTGACGGCGCGAAAAGAGAAGAGGCGTCCACAAAATACTTTTCGGCCCGCCGCGCAATCGAAGCCGATTTACGCGGGGCCATTGCCGAATACAACGAGGAAACCGTCACGGCGCAGCAGGAAGCGGCGAAGCGTGAATATGAAGATCAGGTAAAGCGCATTTATGAACTCGCGAACATAGATGAGAACGCGAAAGAACGGGTGGCTGAAGACCTGCAAAAAGCACAGGAATCTTACGCACGGCAGAATGCGAAAATATACGCTGAATCATTCGCCCGCACAATGCAGGGCGCAAACGCCATCGCGAGCGGCTTTGCGGGCGTTGCGCGTGCGCAGAATATCGGGCAGGCGTTAGGCGGTTTCGGCGGTATCGCTCAGGGCATCGGCGGGCTGTCAGAGCGTTTCGAATCGTTCGGCGTTATCGGCCAAGGCATCGCAGCGGCAGGCGGTATTATATCGACATTGACCGACCTTTTCGGCAAGTCTGACGCGGAGCGAGCGCGGGAAGCTGAGGAGCAAAAGCGGCGCGACGAAGAGGCGAAAGCCCTTTTAGAGCTTCAGGCCAATTATCAAAAATCAATGCTCGCTTTGCAGGAAGCGGCGGCAAAGCTACCTTTTGAGAACCTGACGCGCAATCTGCGTTTGGTAGACATACAGGCGCAGCAGGCTACCTTAGCAGGCGGAGACAGAAACGCCATAGAGTCGCAGCGTTTAGCACAGCGGCAGGCGTTAATGCAGGGCGTGCTTACGGAGCAGGCCGGGACCATTGGCGGCGGTGCTTTGTTTGCCGGTACGGGCTCAACGCCTGAAGCCATTACTCAGTTTTTAAGTGAGCGCGCGGCGCAGTCGGTAGCCGTTGCACAATTTATGCAATTGTTAGAGCAGCTACGTATAGCCCCCGGGGCTGAAGCGAAGGATTTAGTTGCTCAACAATTACTATCCTACAAAGGCAAAATACCAGATCAACTTTTTGACGCGTTCGCTAAACCTTGGGCGAACCGGCTAAATCTTGGCGGATGGTCATATGTTAAATTTTTTAATACGGTGTTGCCCGGCGTAATCTCAAACGCAGGCGCGCTCGCATCTGAAATAACCCGTGACACCGGAACAGCCGAAAGCCTTTTAACTGTCATACAAGATTCACTCGCAAACCAAATAGCGATTGAAGAGAATACCCGCAAAACAGCAGAGAACACCGCCAAAGCCCTGACGCTCCGCCCTGACCGCGAACGTTCATTTATCGACGTTGGGCGCGGCTACATTCAGTCTTTAGGCCAGCGACTCACTAACCCGGCGCTTGCCGCTGTGGCCGGTATGGACAGAAACATTGTTTTACCCGGCTCAATTGGCACGGCGTCGGGCGTTGCGACGGCTGCCCGCACGCTGCAGGAAAGGTTGACCGATGCGGCGGAAATGAACGTCAGGCAGAACGCAGAAATGATCGACATTCTTTACGACGCGCGCACAGTGCTAATCAATATGCTGGCCGCGCTCGACTCCGATACATCGACCATAAACCGGCTGAGTGTGGCGGAATTTGACAGGATACAATCTGAAGTAAACAGGCGGCGGAGATGAGCTTAGACCAGGGAAAAATGATGATCGCTTACGACCGTAAGCGGACATCGACACTGACACTCGACGAGCAGCCCGGCGCGCACACCGGGGCAACGCGGCAATATATACCTGGCTATTCGGATTCCAATATCGTCTACCTTGATACTGCGTCCGGCAATGACTCAAACGATGGCAGCACAGAGCTACTTGCTAAACTGACCTACGCAAGCGCGGCAACAGCAGCGGGCAGCACTAAGAAAATCCGAGTGGTAAACGACGGCGCGGCGCTGTCAACGAACATAACAAAGCCTACCGAGATGAAGCGGGGGGCGAGTGGGACGATTTCGAGCAGTTTGACGGCTCCGGTCGATACTTGGACGCAGGCAGCTACGCCCGGCTTATCCGGTAATGTGCGCGCCGTGTCATATTCGCCGAAATTAAAGATTTATGTCGCGAGCAACGATAGTGGAAAAACTGCTTACTCGACAGACGGCAATGTGTGGACGGTCAACGCGGGGACATTAGCGAGCGGCGGTACGTTAGACTCTATAGAGTGGGTCTACTCTCTAGGAAAGTTCTTTCTCGGCGGGGAGAATGCAACGATAGCTATTTCAACTGACGGGCAGGCATGGACGGAAACAACTATCGGAGCACTGGACACAGGCACCACGAGCGCTTTTGTTGGGTTTGCGTTTTCGCAGTCTTTGTCCAGACTCGTCGCAATGACGCAAGACGGCGGCATAGCATATTCGGACGATTTCGGGGCGTCGTGGGATTCTGTCTCAAGTTTATTAAATACAATTACGGTCACTGCGATTATTTACAGTGAATATGATTCTGTTTACATTATGACATCGGAGCAAGGTGTATACCGCAGCGCCGACGGGGTAAACTGGACGGCGGCGACAACTCAGCCAAGCGGGCAGGTCAGCTACATTGCGACCGATGAAGCCGGGGTTTTGGTGGCCGTGGGCGGTTCGTCGTCGCCTCTGATTTATCTTTCGTCAAATGGTGGCGTCACATGGGCTGACGCGTCGTCTATTTCGTTGACGACGACGGCAGCAACCGGCGTGGCGTATGTGCGGGAGATTTCACGATTTATTGCGGCGAATGCATCCGGGCAGATTGCCTACTCCAGCGACGGCAACACATGGACAAACGCAGCAACGCCGAGTTTTGGCGGTACGGCGGTGCGAAGGTTTGCCAACGGCCCCCTATTAGGGCGAGCCGTAGCAGTCGGTAATTCCGGTAAAATAGCGCGCTCCACAGCATACGCAAACACCATTAGCGCAAGCGTCGCCGGTTTCTCCATACAGGCCGTGCAATACTCAGGCACGCCGACACTTTACAATTGCACCCTGCGCAACCCCGGCACGACGGCAGCGGTCAGCCTTAACGGTTGCCGCGTTAATTACGGAGCGGAAATCGACGCCGACACAGGCACACACCGCGCGACGCTCTTTATCGGTGACACGTATTTCACCACAACGCCCGCAAGCCAAAACGCCTTTTCGCTGAACTCTAACACGTTCGGCGGCAAGTGCTACATTCTCAACTCATCACAAACCGGATACGAACAGATTCGCGACAACCTTTTCGCCGATGGCATAGACGCAACTTGGCCGGTCACAGTCTCAGGCCGTGACAACGTGCAGGGCGTATCGTCCAATGCGCTTTTCGGGTTTGAGGTTACATTCAATGACCCTAAGTTTGTAGACGAAACCGATTACGCGCTGCAATACCAAACCAACGGGTATGACAGAAACTCGCTTGCGGCAGGCCGGTCGAATATCTACTATAATTCGGCGGGCGGGCGTCGTGATATTGGCGCGTGGTCGTATATCGAAAGTGCTGTGACGTATTACCACGCTAAAACGGCTTACATATCCAAGCCCACCAAAATCAGCGTGACCTATGAGGAAACTGTCAGCGAGCAGCAGGGCGATAACGGGCCGGTGTCCGTCTACACCAAACCGTCGCGGGTCAAAGAGATTTTAACGCTCGTTTACGACGTGACGGAGGCTGTAGACCGTGCGATTTTTGACTATATCCGTACCCTGAGAGACAAGGGCGTCAAGGTGCAGCTTTTCCCTGAGTGGGGGATGAACGGCAGCACGGTGACGGTCAACGGTAACCAGTCGGCGGGCGTGGAGTTTCTGACCATCGACGCGGCGCAGGTTTTTAACGGTCTTTTTCTGACCATTGCAGGCGAGCGTTATTACGTGCTGCGCGCATCGCCAAACAATACCGCAGCTACAAAGCTGATTCTTGACCGCCCGCTCGAATCGAACGTGTCAGACAATGACGTAATAATAACCAACTACCCGCCGGGGGCGGGCGAGTATCAATTCAGCCCACCGCCGCAGCTTACCCTCGAATACGTTGACCCGGACACGCTCCTCACATTCATGCGCGGCCAGACTCTGCGATTCGTGCGGGAGTGGTCGCCGTGACGTTGACGATCTCAGGCGACGACTACACAGACCGGCTCGTTGAGCAGGGGGCTAAGGTATCGCAGTCACTTTCCGAGTCATTCGGGCAGATTGCAAAACAAAAGACCTACGCCCTGCGCGATTATGACAATTTCTTCAACCCGTTCTCCCCTGCCGGGCTTTTTGCCCTCATAAACTATCGGGGGTTAGAGGTCGTCGAAACGGACGCGCGCGGGCTGGTCGTTTTCCGTGGCACCATTCAGGCGGTGCAGCAGACAGACGATTCTCTCTGCGTCATTACCTGCACCGAGCCGTTGGGCCTGTTTCTTGACTGGCCGGTAGAGGCAACCGACCAAACAACCTACGCGGGCTTTACCGTCAACGGGGCGGTGGCGCAGGGCGTGGCCGTTATACCTGTGGAGACCGGCACGGGGTTAATACCTGACGGGGCTGTTGTGTGGTTTGGACAGTCAAAGGTGCCGTCGTATGTCGCAACCACAACCGATTCGACCGGGGGGAACACTACCGAAATTACACTTGACCGGCCTTTAGAAGTTGCCCTTGCCGATGGCGACGCGCTGACGGTATCGGTGCCGGATACGACAACCGGCCCGGCTGCACTAAAAGCGGCCATTCAGACCGCCGCGCCCGATGTGCTTTTAGACGGCACTTTCGACATTTTAGCCGCAAGCGACGCAGCAGCGGGTGCCGAAATTATTATAAACGTGCGCGAGCAGGACGATATAAAACTGCGCGACTATGTGCGGCAGATTTGTGAGATGTGCCGCCTTGAATTATTCCAAAAAAATGACGGCTATTACACCTGCAGACGCGGCATAGAGTACGCGGGTGCGTCGCTGACAGAAAGCCTGACGGGCGATGAAATTTGCGGGCCGGTCGAAATCACTTTTGACGATTCGCGTCTAATTATCGGGTACGATCTTATATACAAACGCTCGGCAAATGAAGCGGCCATCCTGTCCGCTGACGTAGATTCTGAGCTTGTCCGCAAGCATAACGGCATAAAATACTGGAAACCCGTGCCGACTGCGGCGACATTTGCGGCCTTAAAATATATGTACGCTTCTGAAGGCTCTGCCCGCTTTTTCGGCGATGCGCATCTGGATTTTTTCTGCGAACCGTTAATAACGGTAAACTGCACAGCGAAACGGGCGTACAATTCAGACCCCAACCAGGCGCTCGACCTTTACGTGGGTAAAGAGCTGTCTCTGTCGCTGCGCGATTTTGTGGACGAACCGGCAATCATTACCGCTTTGGAGTATGATAACGACTCTATGGCGTACAGCTCGCTTGTCTTTGCGATTAACGGCAGACGGTACAGGGCGGGGGCTTTGGTGTCGTCGTCGGTTCTCATTACGGATGCGGGCGAGGCAATAGTGACAGATAGTTTTACAGAGATAGAGGTGTGGTAAATGGGCGTTAGAATTTCAAACATAACCGAAACAACAACGATGGCAGACGCGAA
>CALMES010000015.1 GCA_937863435.1 uncultured Candidatus Peregrinibacteria bacterium | reverse complement strand
CAATGGAAGAATGGAAAGATGCAGCCATTGCCGCCAAAAACCAAACCGGTCGGGTGCTGGATATTACTGACTTTACGGTTGGAAAGCAGTTTACATTCCCGAATAGGGATGTGGAGCAGACTTATTATGTGACTGCCAACGATGGCAAAACGATTACCATCAAGGATAATGAGACCGGATCAACCACCACCATGGATAAGACTTCTTCCGGCTTTGAAATTCTATCACAGGAAGCACAATTCCTGAGCGACATAAACCGCTCCGCCAAACAGGAGACTCCGCAAGATGGTTCACGGTCACAGGAGCAATATGACCGCCAGTGGATGGAGGGCGAGCTTGCCTCCATTAATGATAAAATCGAAAATTCATATGTCGTAGATAGTCGCTTGCTGGAAAAGAAGCGGCAACTTGAGGAGGCGCTTGCTGAAACATCGGAGAGGCCAAAGTACACTGTTACCAAGGCAGACATTATCCCAACCCGCGCTGGGGTTGTTGCAGTTCCACAAACCAAAGAGGAGACTTCAAATGTTGATGATCAAGAATCAAAGCCGGATGAATCCAAAAAAGGAAACACCCTTGATGATTTGTACGAACATCTTGGATCTCGGATTGACGAAGGTGGCTCTTGGCCTTCGATTGCACACTTGCGCCGTGAAGCCGCAAAATTCACCGGCCAATCCATCGAACCAAATACCGAGCAGGCCAAACAGGTAGATGAGCAGGCAGAGATTGCCTTCACGTTGGCAGCGAGAAAGATAGCTGAGTCGTCCACCGATGCAAATGTGGTGTATGACAAGCTGGTTGCGCTTTATAACTCTCAGCCAACACTCGCTCAGAGAAGCAGCACCAGTGTAGAGCTGCAGGCATATTCTACGCCGTCTCCGATTGCTTATGTTGCCTCTCGTCTTGCCAATGTTAAAAAGTCGGACATCGTTCTTGAGCCAGCCGCCGGACACGGCTCGCTGCTTATTGAGGCTAATCCAGCCAATACTAAAGCGATTGAGCTTGACCCGCGCCGCGCCGGAGCGCTGCGGCGTATTTTCCCCAAAATGGGCGCAGTTGTTACCGAAGATTCCCTGCGTATGACACCATCCCCAAACCAGTACAGCGTGGTTCTGACCAACCCTCCTTTTGGCAAAATACCTGGTGATGGTTACTATCCGATAGGTAGCGGCAAAACCTATGAGATAGATCAGGCTATTGCGCTTAATTCCCTGAAATCCATGAAAAGTAATGGCCGTGCCGTTCTTATTATAGGCTCCAAACGCGGCCTGAAAACAAATCCAGACGGCATACGTGATGCCTATAACTCGGCAAACTCCCGCCTGTTCTTCAAGCACCTGTATGACAACTATAATGTGACAGACCACTTTACGGTTGACGGAAATCTTTACAAAAAGCAGGGAGCGGAGTATCCTATAGACATTATCGCAATCAACGGCACCGGCAAATCACCACTGCCATTGCCAGGAGTTAAGGCACCACGCTTATACACATCCTTCGAGCAGCTAAAGGAAGTTCTCAATGACAATACTGCAAGGGAAATATACGCTGAAGAACAGTCGCAGGAAAGCTCTGGTAACGGTAGTCAACCCATCAGAGAAGATGAGCGGGCTGGAATACCAGAGCGCAATACTGGACAGAATCCAGCGGCTGATAGACCAGACAGAGGATCTGAATCTGGCCAAAGAAGCGATACTGGAGCCAC
>CALMES010000014.1 GCA_937863435.1 uncultured Candidatus Peregrinibacteria bacterium | reverse complement strand
CGGCTTCCAGAGCGTTGCGGTTGTCGATATCCAGCGTGCGGAGCCCATGCGTTATCTTGCAGAAGACAAAGCCGCTCCGGCAGTGGTGGCCATTCCGCCGGCTGCGCTCACGCAGACTGTTTTGCTGCCGCTTTTCGACGTGCGCGGCTGGTATGGATACATGATTTTCTCGCCCCAGGGTGACGGCCGTCATTTCCTGGTGGCGCGTTTTGCGACAGACCAGCTTCTGCAGCAGTTTTTGCGCACGGATGGCCAGAGTGCTTCGACCCAGCTTCAGCTTGGCATCGCACAGAATGATGATCTGAAAATCTTGTACATTGATGCTACGGGCAAAGCAGTGCCTTTGTACGGAGGTTCGTATTCCCAGGCTTTGCGCCAGCAGTCGCCACTGGCGCTCGCGCTGCAGGGGCGCGCCGGTTTGACGGAAGCGGTCGATACGTCCGGCACCCCTGTTTTTGCCTCGTACCATCCGCTGCCCACGCTGGGATGGGCCATTTCCATGCAGATAGACCGCAGCGAGGTGTACCAGCCGGTATGGTTGCTGGCCAGGCGCGTACTGGCTGTCGGGATTTTTGTGGTGGTCTGCCTCTCGCTTGTGATGTTTCTGTTGTCGAGGCGCATTTCTGAACCGCTCGAAGAACTCGCATTCAAATTCAATGGTCTGCAGTCGCGCGGCTGGAAATTTGACCGTACTATTTTTACCGACAACGAGCTGGAAATCGTTGACGCGACGGCGTTTGATCTGACGCGCCGGCTGCGCGAAGCGCATGAATATCTGGAGTCTGTTGTGCGTGAGCGTACTCATGAACTTATACAACAGCATGCGCAGGAGGAGGCGGTGTTCCAGAGCATGGAATACGGACTGCTTGTCACAGACAGAAAAGGCAAGGTTCTCTTGATGAATACGGCCGCACAGCTTTTAACCGGCAGGAAGTTGCAGCATGTTCGGGGCGCCGGCTTTGAAACCGTGTTGCAGTTGGCCGACAAAGAACTGCGCGCTGTTGCGAAAGAGCGTCATCCTGTTTGCTCCGTTTTGCTGCACAAAAAGAGATTCGTGCCCATTCCCGATCCGAAGCTCAGTATTGTTCACAAAAGCGGCAAAATGATTCCGGTGTCGCTGCGCGTGACGCCGGTGATGCGCGGCAAGACGTGCACGGGTGTTGTTGCCGTGTTCCGTGACACGACTGACGAGCGCCGTGTGGATACCATGAAATCCGAGTTCATCACACTGGTTTCCCACCAGCTGCGAACGCCGCTGTCAGCCATCCGATGGTATCTGGAAATGGTGTGCGGGCAGGATGCGGGTCCTCTGAACGCGCAGCAGAAAAGCTATCTGGACGAAGCGACCACGGCCAATCAGCGTATGGTCAGGCTCGTCGACGCCCTGCTCAACGTATCGCGCATGGAGCTGGGAAAATTCGCTCTCAGTGTACAGCCGGTGGATGTGGTTGCCGCTCTGCGGCACGCAGTGCGTCTGTTTGTGAAAAATCACCATGACAAGGCGTATCATATGCGCTTCGCCTTCCATGCAGATCCCAAGCGGCTGTACGTGGCGCAGACGGATAATGTGATGCTGCAGATGATTCTGGAGAACGTGATCGGCAATGCCATCAAATACTCCAAAGACCACGGCACGATATCGCTCAGCGTCGAGCCAAAGGGGAAAACGCATCTTGCCATCCGCATCAAGGATGAGGGAATCGGGATTCCGCCGGCGCAACAGAAACGCGTGTTTGAGAAACTATTCCGCGCAGACAACGCCAAGCAATCCGACACGGACGGAAACGGTCTGGGACTCTATATGTCCCGCATCGCGGCAGAGGCTATCAACGGCACTCTCTCTTTTGAGAGTGCGGAAGGCAAGGGGACGACTTTTTCCCTGATTATTCCGCTCGCGGTCCATCAGAAAAAAGAATAAGCAGGCCGGCTTACACGCCCCTCTCACTTTCTGTCTTTCGTGCGGACAGCGGGTATTTCTCCGCGCGATGCACAGGGCATGCCCTTCTTGTTCTTGAGTTTTTCCATTTCGCGCAGAATGACATCCGGATAAATATCTTTCTTCAGCTCTTCCAGCTCTTTATTTTTACTCTCCTCAATGCCCATTTTATCGGCCATTGCATCGACCAACTTGAGAATGCGCGTGATTTCGTACTCGGCCAGCAGGTTGATCTGCAAATCCAGATCCGCGCGCTGATCCGCGATAATCGCCATACGGTTCTGGCTGATGAGCACGAACGTGGAGAGGAAAATCGCTTCCAGCGACACGATCATCGTCAGCAGTCCGTAGGGAAAAGGGTCGAAGACGGCAATGCCCAAGTGGCCGGTATTGATCATCATCCACACGACAAACCAGACGACGTGGATAAACAGAAACGACGTGCTGCCGGAAAACGCCGTAATGACATCGGCGATTTTGTCCTGAATGTTACGTCCCTTTTCGATCTGATGCCGCACTTCCAGCAGCGTATTGATGTTGCGCTGAATGACGTTGGCAAGATGACGCGTTTTCGGTTTGGCTGGCATGCCCGTTATGATGGTTGGTTGATGCGAGGGAGTCAATTGCGGTACATGCTCTTTTTCCTTCCAGTCTCTTCATTCGCAGACATCATAAAAAGATCGCCACTTATTTCTAGATGATGTTATGGAGCCGCCGCGGGGACTCGAACCCCGGACCTACCGCTTACAAGGCGGTTGCTCTACCACTGAGCTAAGGCGGCTTGATGTAGTACGCTTTTCTTCTGTATATGCCCTTTCGTATCTGCGATAGCCTGGCACTGAGCTAAGGCGGCTTCAGAGTGCACAATGAACAATTGACAATGTACAATTGTTGATTGGATGCCCATTATTATGGATGAATCAGCAATTATCAATCAAAAATAGACCTAATCGTATTGTAGAGCCAAAAAGTCTGCTTTATACTGCTTTTCCTGCTCTTTGAGATGATCGCCCCTTTACCGGGGAGGAACGTCCGGACACCACGCGAACGCCATGTGGGTAACACCCATCCATGCGCCATATATACGGTAAAGGCGTATGAGGACTAGTGCCACAGAGACGAGCCCACCTCCGCTTTTTATTCACTTCGTTCATAAACAGCTACGGCGGGTAAACCCAGAAATTCTATGGGCCTGCCCGCCGGAGCTTTTGCGAATGAAATGAGCGAAAAGCGTAGGTGGGGACATGAAACGACTCCGGCTTGAACGGAGTACCCGGCTTCGTCAGCCTCGGCTGACTATGCCGCGTCGGTAAACTCATGGCGGTGCAAGGAGAATTTGGATGTCGAGAATCAGTCCTGGTTCCGGGACTCTCGCATGCCTCCGCTCGAGCCTTTTGGCAACAACTGGCCTAGATAGATGATCATCGCTCTCGCAAGAGAGAACAGAATCCGGCGTACCAGAGGGCAGGATAAAATGCATCAGAGCGAACTGGTGCTTTTTCTATTACAAAATGTATGAAAGAATCCCAGAAACCAACTACCAACTTCCAAGAAAAATCGGAGCCTTTTGGCAGTTGATTTTTGGTCGTTGGTAGTTCCTATCTTCAGGTACAATCATTCCGTGAAACGTTCCGAAATCCTCTTCGGCCTGCTCAAACTCCCTATCGATATTCTGATGGTGTTTTCCGGCATCAGCATGGCCTATCGCTTGCGCAAAGCCGGCATTGACCTCATTCCGCACATCAGCCTGACATCGGGCCCGCCGCAGCTGCCGGAATTTTCGTACTACCTCTCACACTTTGCGCTGGCAGTCATTGTGTTATACGTCGCACTCCTGGCTATTCTCGGGTTATACGCGCTTCGCATCACTCTTGGTGTCTGGCGCGAAATGGGGCGTATACTGCTTGTCTCTCTGCTCTGGCTTGGGCTGATTATTTCCTGGTACTTCCTTGTGCAAAAACAATTGTTCTTCTCGCGATTACTCCTTTTGCAAGCGGTCGTTCTCGTCACGCTCCTTGTCATTATCGGACGCAGCATGGTCGTTTTGCTCCAGCGCGCGTGTTTGCGCCGGGGCATCGGCATCCGTCGCGTGGTGTCGTTTGGTTCCCAGAAACTCCCGGAGGTATTGCAGCGCACATTGGATAAAGATGATCGATTCAAATATTTGGGTCACGTCGCCAGTTTGCATGGCCTCATTCACGAAGAGAAACATCGCAGTGTCGATTTGGTGCTTCATACCGATCCACACCCCAGTAGCTTAGAGACGATCCAGCTCATCAATCACTGCCGCAATTTTCATATTGCCTATTCGTTCCTGCCGCCGGTGTTTGCCGACGTGCCGCATCAATTAGTCATCGGGCGACTCGGCCTTGTTCCATTACTCTCGTTTCAGCCAACACCGCTTGATGGCTGGGGGAGAGTGTTCAAGCGGGCCTTCGATCTTGTCGTTGGATTATCGCTTTTGATCGTCTTAAGTCCACTTCTTCTTTTTGTTGCCTTGCTGATTGTTCTCGTGAATGGTTTCCCGATTTTTTTTGTCAGCCGTCGTGTCGGTCAGCATGGGGGCGAGCTGGTGCCGCTGCTTAAGTTCCGTACCATGCAGCGCGGTGCCGATGCCATGAAGCCGACGCTCAAGAAGATGAGTCACCGCGATGGGCCGCTCTTCAAAATTAAAAATGATCCGCGTGTCACAAAATTGGGGAAGATTCTGCGACGGCTGAGCATCGACGAAATGCCGCAACTCCTCAATGTCATTGCCGGCCATCTCTCCCTCGTCGGCCCGCGTCCGCATTTGGAAGACGAAGTGGAGCAGTACTCGCCGGATCAGCGGCGTGTGTTTGCGGTGAAGCCGGGTATCACCGGTCTCGCACAAGTCTCGGGTCGATCGGATCTCAAGTTCGATGCCGAGGTGCAATTAGATCTGCGCTACATCGAAGAGTGGTCACCGCTGTTTGATTTGTGGATTCTGTGGCGGACGATTTTTGTGGTGCTGCTTGGTAAGGGGGCGGATTAGTCGTCGCAGTCGAGACGCTCCGGACTGGATAATAGAATAATCGAGGCTTGATCGATGTAGTATCGATACACGCCGGAGTATCTTTACTGTTGATGTCAGATTATATCGATCGAGTATTGCATCTTGGATGTTGGTCGTTGGCAGTTGGGAGTTCTCACAGCAACGCCATCTGCTCATCAGCTTTCTTCCCACCCGCATCACTTCCAGGTCCCGCCAGTTTCTCAAAGAAGGCTTTCACCACTTTGCCGTAGCCTTTGGTGCGGAGTCTGTCATCGATCACCTGTATATCGGCTTTTTCTGTTTTGTGACGGCAGAAGGTACGGGTTAAGCGGAAGAGTCGCTGGAGCAAGCGGGCGAGGGAATATTCGTTAAACGGATCGCGATACAGCTGCGACCTGCGGCTGAAGACCGCGTGTGACGGATGATCGAATGGCAAACAGTAGAGTACAAAGTGATCAACGGTGTTCGGTGGGAGCTCAAATGTTTCGTACGTCCACGGAGTGGTAATAAGAATCGCTGGCTTACCGGCGGCGGTAAATTCGGCCTGCATACGGCCCTGGCCGCCGGAAAGTCCCTGGCAGAGCAATGTGACGCCGGCTGCTTCCATTTTGTCGGCATATTTAACAAACAGATCTTCGATCGTACGCTTGCTCGAAAGCAGCAGGACGGTTTTTCCATCGGCATTTTTTAGAATGTCATCGACCGATCGGTCTTGCGGGAAGCTGAGTGTGAGCGGGCAGGCGAGACTGGCATCCATTTGCTCGAGCGTGTGTACCGTGCGCTTGGTATCGGCAGGAATGATCGATTGCAAACTTGAGGCGCTGGCGGTTGGAATGATCAGGCTCGTCGGGTAGACGGAGTACAGCGTATCGGCGAGCAGGCGAGCGACATTTTCCGGGACCGATTTCACGGTCAGATTGCCGTCCTGGAAACACTCAATCCAGCTGATACGACCTGCAGTCGAGCCGGGAGTGAGAATTTCTTTTGCGTCTTCCAGAATTGATTTGATTTGGTGCGGGAGCGATGTCTTCAGCATTGCATCGATATGCGTCATGAGCCCGTCGGCGTCTTTCGATTGCGTATCGTTGTCGGTTAAGTAGCGTACGTCGCTGCCGGCGCGCGTTTTCTCCATCCACAGTTCCAGTAAATCACAGAGCTTCATAACGGCGGCATTGCCCTGAGCCCCCGCACGCAAAGCGGCTGCGGCGCAGGTCCATCCATACGCATGAGTTGCGCTGTCTTCCAGCATGGAAGCATCATCGATCATGATCTGCGTATCCTTTGTAAAATGCTCGGTGCCGTCGGCAATCAGCTGGAGCAGTCCCTGATGATCTATCAGCATCAGTCCGTCTTTTTTGGCGAACTGTGCATTGTATTCCGGGCTTTCCGTATTGGCAGCGATCTTGCCTTCCCACACCGCATACTCATTCCCGTGAACCGGAATATCCGCCTTCACATTCGGCTCGTACAGTGCAAGTTTGATCGCGAGTGTCAGTTCGTCTGCCGTGAAAGTGGACTGCTTCAAAAATGTCTCAGCAGACGGTTTGTGGAGAATGAGTGACGCTGGATACAGAATGGAAACAGTATCGGGCAATGCAACTTTTCGTAGCGCCGCTTCCAGATTTTTGACCGCGAGAATCGTGTGGCCTTTGGCGTCGCTGACCGATCGAATGAGCGAACCGATACAGTGCGGGCTCGTCGATTCTTCTAACAGAGTTACTTCGCCAATTTTTGATTGAGGAGCAATGAGTGCGGATTTTTTTGGTAACGCAAAAGCGGCCGGACGACTGCGCTTCAGCCAAGCGGGGGATTTCGTTCCTGCTGTATCCGTGAGTGCCAGTATGAGGCGTTTGTAGCCATCAGGCGCTTTGGCTGCGTGCATTTGAATGGTGTCGCGTTGGGCTTGCGATAGTTCATTCAGTCTCTCCCAGCATTTCTCCAGCAGTGACAGTGTGGCATGCACATCGCCAAGGGCACGATGCTTCGGTTCGTGGTTGAGTTTCAAAACCGTGCTTAAGTAGCCGAGTGAATAACTGGCGTGCTCTGGAAAGACGATGCTTGCGAGCATCGAAGTATCTATGAGCGGAATAGTCGAGAGATCGAGCCCTTCGCCTTTGATCATGCCGATGTCGAACGGAATATTCTGTCCGACAATAATTGTCTCCGGCGTCATCATCGATTGTATGTCCGGGATGATTGAGGCAAATGTCGGCTTGTCGACGAGATCTTCCGGATAAATATGTGTAAGTGCCTGAACGTGTGGGGGGATATCGCCTTCGAGGCTGAGTAGTTGCTCATATTCCTTCACCACTTTTCCGTCTGCCAGCTGTACAGCGGCAAACTCGATGACCCGATGTACGCGCGGTACAAAGCCAGTCGTTTCGGTATCGAGGATGAGAAGGGGGAGGTGAGGAAGATTCATGCGCAGAGAATAGCGGAAAAATCGCTCTCGCATAGCGAAAAAGTTGCATTCTATGTCTACAATGCTTTACTGGCGCGTCGCAGAAGCTTTTTTTGCGATAGTTGATCTTTTCGTTTGCTTCGTCTTCCAGTCCATCCTGTAGCCTTGGTGCAAGGTTAGAGGATGGGCTGGCATGGTGCCGGCTCAGAAACCCCTCAGGAGGTCACCATGAGCAGCACACTCGTTCAGTCAGGCACGAAGCTCGAGCGACTCGGTCAGTTGGCAGGATCACTCGGCATCACTGCAACGATTGAGATCGCGGAAGGTTATCCTCTCGCGCTTAAAGTC
>CALMES010000013.1 GCA_937863435.1 uncultured Candidatus Peregrinibacteria bacterium | reverse complement strand
GGTATTATCTTCAAGGAAACCGTTGGAGATGTTAAGAACTTCACCAAGCGCCTTATTGACGAACTTGGTCCGAAGGTAGCCCCGCACGCGCAGGAGATATTTGACCGTGTTAAAAAGTCTCAATACGAGGAACCGGAGTATCGCAACAACAGGTTGTGGATAGACCCTAACATGCTCAGAGAGATTGTACGCGAGGGGGTGGAGAATCATACTGAACTGGCTAAGCGCGTACATGAGATAGTGGAACAGAAATTCCCTGGCATAGGATTGCGCGAAGTGCAGGATTCCATATCAGGATACGGCAAAACTATAAACTCCAAGCTACCTGATATTGACAGGGAGTTGAACTCACTCAAGCGCGACATGAGGCTCGCTGTCAGTCTTGAAGACGCTAAGGCAGGTAGGGGCGTGAAGCGTAGTGGTTACCAACCCGCGCCTCTCACGGATTCTCAAAGAGAGATGATGCGCACTATCCGCGAAGAACTTAAGAACTACCCGCAAGACGAGGCAGCGGTAGAGAAGAAGTGGAAGACAGCCTTGGACAAGGTAAAGACCGGATTGCGCAATGCCATCACCGATGCCGAGAAGCGCCTTGATGACCTCAGGGCTGGACGTGCGGTAGAGTCTCGTGAGCGCAAGCAGATTGAACTCGATGAGACTGCCCTTCAGATGAAAGAGCATCTTGCCGACCTGAAGAAACAACTCAAGGATATTGAAGGAGAGAAGGTAAAGACTCCCGAGCAGATTGTTAGGGAGGCCGTTTCAGCCCTTGAGAAATCCGAAAGAGAATATCAGGAGCGCGTCAAGGAGATCAGAACCACCGGCACCTATACTCCAAAGGTGAAGCGACAGGTGAGCGGTCCCGCTATTGACGCTGCCCGTCTTGCCAGAGACCTCGCAAAGGATGAGTTTGAGAGGGCACTGGAAACAACAGACTACCCAAGGCAGGCGGCTGCATCGAAGGCGTTGTCAGCGGCCGAGGCTAAGCTACGCGCCCTTGAAGATAAGATAGCGGCGGGGGATGTGAGCTTCAGGAAGATGATTATGAGCCTTGTTGATACCGAAAACCCGCTTTTAAAGGCCACCAAGGAGCAGATTAAGATTAAGCAGGATATGATCAAAGCCATGCGTGAAGCCAGTGGAGAGGCCGACCGGCACGCTGTTGAGTTATGGAAAGCAAGGAAACAGCGCAGAATTGACGAGCTGAACACCAAGAAGGCAAACAAGGACTTCACAACAAAGGCTCAGAGGGAATTGCCTATTGACGAGGAGATGAAACGTCTCGCAGCGGCAGCCACCCGCGCTAAGTTTGAGTATGACGTAGCCTTCGAGTTGGCTAAGATGGAGAACATGTCCAAGGTGGATAAACTCAAAGAGCTGGGCTACGATCTTTACGAGTTTCCAAAGAGCATCATGGCGAGTATGGACTTGAGCGCTGTAATGCGTCAGGGTGGGATTCTATCTGCACGGCATCCCATACAGACCATTACCAATACCATCCCGAAGATGCTCAAGATGTTCGCTAAGGAGTCGTTTCACAAAGAGTGGTACGACAATCTGGTGCATAGCGATGACTACATTTCGGCAAAGGAGTCTGGGCTGTTTTTGAATGAACCTAATGCCAAGATAACGGCAAGGGAGGAGCAGGCGGCATCGAGGATTGCTGCCGCCATCCCCGGGGTGGGAGCCTCCAACCGTGCCTATTCGGGATTCCTGAACATGCAGCGTATGCAGGCGTTCTCAGATTTCAAAAATGCGTGTATCAATGCCGGAGTGAAGGGGGATATGCTCAGGGCCGAATTGCGCAACTACGCTGATTTCATCAATAAGGCTACCGGAAGGGGTAGTTTTGGAAGGCTTGAAACATCAGTTCCGATATTGAACACGCTGTTCTTTGCCCCAAGGTTCGCTATCTCCCGCTTTCAGTTACTTAGAAAGGCCCTGACAGGATTTTATAATACACCTAAAGCACGCATTGAAGCCTATAAAGCCATGGGTTCATGGGCGGCGGCAATAGGAAGCACCGTAGCGTTATTTAAGATGGCCGGCTACGAGGTGAATACCGACATGAACAGCTCAGATTTCCTCAAGGTAAAAAGAGGGAACCAGACCTACGACCCGTGGTCTGGTATGCAACAGCCGTTTGTACTGCTTGCTCGTACTCTTATGGGTTCATCAAAGAGTGTGAGGGGAGAGGAGAAGGAATTAAATAAGGGCGGAACCACGTACAAGGATGTGTGGGAAAGGTATTTAAGATCAAAGGCCGCTCCTATACCGGGTATGATTTACGATGCCGCCAAAGGCAAGACAATGGATAACCAGCCCTTCAAGTGGATTCCGGAGTCAGGAGAAGATATTACCGAGGGCCGTGGCATTGCAAGTCTGATCATGCCGATGATCGTACAAGAAACCATCAAGGAAGGCAAGACCGACGGCATACCTACCGCAGTAATGAGCCTGTTGCCAAATATGGTAGGTATTGGCGTTCAGACCATTTACCTGAACGAACTTAAGGATAAGAGTAAGCTTGAGCCTGATGTGCGTAAACTCATGGATCAGAGCGGGTTCTATCCTAACCAAAGTAATGATACAGAGGTGTATGTCGATGATAAGCCCTATGAAATATCTGCCGATGAGCTGACCAAGATCAGGGAGTTACGACTTCAAAAAGCCGGAGAGATCATCAACAGGTGGTACGGCAAAGGTAAGTTTGATGGCTTGACGAAAACCGAAATTCACGCTCTTTTTAAGAAAGCATATAATAGGGCTGATGGAGAAGCCAAGGACGATCTGCTTCCCGAGGGTTGGACTAATAAAAAGCCGAAGCCCGAAGAAGAGGTATTCGAGGTTAAGTAAAATTTCCGAACATAAGGGTATTGGCATAGATTAGACATTATCTTTGGACAAAATTCAAAGGCAATGAAGAATCTGATTGTGGATCACAGTAACTACACTTCTATAAACGGCAAAAGATATGGCGTTGGAGAATACGGGTGTAACTATCCCACAAATGACACCGTGTGGAACAGTGGTATTACCTTATCATTAGGCTCAAATATTATTACTACTTCTGGCGATTTTTATCAATTGCTTGGAGGTAGTATAGAAAACAGTAACGTGCCTCTTTATAAATGGCTTGTTGCCGAGAACGCTATTATTGAAATAGCATATTTACTCAGTAGCACAGAGGCTGTACTTACTTGCGCAACTCCGTATGACGGAAATTTTAATTTTACTGCTGTTGACTATTTTGGTCAACCCACAGTCAACGAAACACTTGCCATTGATAGTGCGGCAGGATCATATATGGTTTTTGCATTAAACACGGTAAACGGCATAGCGTATCTTACTGCTGGAGGTGGCGTAACTGCGTCACTTGGCGCAGCCCCCGTACTTGTTAATTTTGCAAGTGACTTCTCGACGTTAGCACTAAATATTCAATATACATCATGACAACACTCTACACCCATCCGACCATTGAAGGCGGATTCATCCTTAAAACAAATTAACATATGAAACCAAAAATCTATGCACATCAAACTATTGAGGGTGCTTTCATAATGGAAACAGACCTCGGAAACTTTGAGGTTACAAACACCTACGTAAAAAAAACAACTCTCAACGGAGTTGGTGAGCCTATTCCGTGGGACTTTCAGCATGCCATTATTTGTGAAAACGCAGAAGTGTCAATGAAAGGTATGCTTTCGTCAGAATCAATCAGGGCGCTTCGTGTTGCAGTAAGTATTCAAATACAAGATTTTGCCGTATGACAATAAAAAAACTCCTCACCGCAACAGCCGTTATGCTCATAACGGCTGTTTGTGCATTGGCACAGATCTCGCCACAGGTGTATTACACCTTTGATCAGACCAACCCCCTGTCTCCTACCATAGGATCGACAAACCTTAGCGGTACGACATACAGTATCGCCTCCGGCGGCCAGGTAGGGAAGTACGTATCTCTTACCCGCGCTGTAAACCAGCAGTTGCGTGGACAGAGCGTTCCCGTTACCACCGGAATCACAGTAGAGTTTATGTTTAAAGCCGGTGATGGATGGGACGAAAACCGCGATCCTATTCTATTCTGGATCGGTAATATGAACGTCAGGTTCTTCTGGCCTAACATTCTGTTCTATACTGCGGCAAGCTCAGGTACGGACGACTGGCAGATCAACCTTCAGAAGGTAGGTCCGGCCACATGGTCGTACTACAAGGAAGGGTGGCACCACTTCGCCTTTGTTTATAATGCAAGCTCAGGTTTCAAGGCCATGTATATTGACGGGGTGTGTCCATCTGGGTTCAGTAAGACACTGCCTGGTGGTACCATCACCGTGCCTTCCGATCAGACTATTTACATCGGAAGCAACCAGACCTTTCAATCCGGTACCATAGCTTTTGATGAAATTGCTGTTTACAATCAGGCTATCAGCGCCAATGAGATATATGGAAACTATCTTGCTACGCAAAGCGGCCAGCACTATACCTTCACCTCGTCAACACCGCCTACGCCGCCTGCGGTCACGGCAGGTCTTGACATTAACGAGTTCCCATTAGGGTATGTGCTTGGCAGTTCCAACTCAAACTCGGTAAGCACTCCGGCGCTCACGCAGCTCAAGAACTTCCCGCGACCACGCTACCGGATTGGAACCACAGCGCCACCTAACTTCAACTGGATGGCGATTGATTACATGTCGGGGTATTATCAGCCGGGCGTCAATGCTCAAATGATGTGCGATACGGCCGGAGCCATGAGTATAGAGCTTAGTGAAAACTGGAACTACTACTTCCTTGTTAATCCAAATACTAACTCGATAAGTTATTCTGATACCAATACAATTGAGGGAAAACTCGTAAGGGTAAGCAACCGGAACCGGCAGTATAAAACATCGGCCATCTCGTTCTGGGTACAGCAAAACCCGAGTCGCTACGGATATCAGGCCAATGGAGAGTACATGACATGGCAAAACTGTCCGGCAAACAACTTTATAAGAAATTCATCAGGGCAGTTTGTAGGTTCCAACGGAGCGGTGTCAACTACAAAATACAGGGCACCTTCTTCGCCTCTGGACAGCATTAAACTCGACGCAAGTACATATCGAAGGAATCTTAGCGCACTGGCCGCTGTGATGACAGACACCCTTAATCTGATCAACGATAACGATGAGATACTGACACTGTTTGATTCTACCGTACTGCGTGCCGACCCCGCTATACTGGCCGCTATGGGTACGGCAGGATTCGGCAATATGAGGCAGTATGCAGCCTATGGGTACCAGAACATGTTTAAGGTACTCAAGGATAGTGTACGCACCAACATCAGTGCGTTCTCTGGTGTTGGATTCAGTATGTATTCGGTATGCGGATGGGACGGAAGCATCTCGCAGGTGCCGTATTGGAGATGGAATTACTCTCAGTACAAGAAGTGTAATGAAGATCCGTACTTTGGTAATACATCAACCTTCGATTTCTATCCTCGCTATCCTTACAACTGGCGAAAGAATCAAGGCCCGTGGCTCGGCCTTCAGCCGTGGATAGAATCAAGGAATGTAGAGCAGGCAAGCCTTACAAAATACACCACTCCGTTTGTGGGTGCCGGATGGAATGTAAATGAAGAACAAAATGTACGTCCTGCACAATGGCTTGGACTGTTAAAAGTGCTTGGTATGATGGGCGCAAGGTCATATTATGCAGGTTATTTTAACGAAGCCTCAAGTTATGTACCACCTAACCCTCCACCTGCCGATCCCAAAGGATATATCTGGCAGGCGGCAATGCCAAGTTATGCACAGGCTTCTTGCGATTGGGTGATGGATAACGCGTACACCGATACCCTGATGGCCGGGGATGTACCAAATAACTATCAGTTCCCGACGTGCAATGGCTATCGGTTTTATTCAGGAAGTGAGGAGATATGGACAGTGGTTCGGAAAAAGAATACAAGTAACCAGTATGCTATTGCCACGGCTTACATCCCCTCCACTTCTATGATTGGCGGAACCCCACTGAGCGATACAGCGGTGTTCACATTACAGAGTAAGTCCATTAGCCTTGAAACAAGACGTCAGGGGTCGGTATATTGCGTAGATCTTAATAAAGATACGGCGGTAGTTGTTCAGTACGATGACTGGCATGAGTACAAGCACCCTCAGAGGTGGAGTCAGGATATGTACGTACAGGCTGAACACTATGGAGCCTATGCAAGTGGACAGAAGGATGTGCGTACTATTCCATATCAAAGCTCTTCGTCATCGTCCTTGAATTTTGTAGGCACCACGACTTATCTTACCTGGCGCGACTCCACCACATACACTCGTGACACCTTGAGTTATCAGGTGAACATCCCTTCTTCGGGTACCTACAATCTATGGGTGCGTATGCGAAGCCTGAATGGAAGAACTGCCGGCTTCTCGGCACGCCTTGACAACGGCACAGCGTTTACGCAGAGTAATGTGATCGACACTTCGTTCCTATGGTATCGTATCTCCGGCACCCCCGACACAATCAGGTGGTCAGGTGTCACTGCCGGTCGCCATACTGTTAAGATATTCCCGACATCGGCACGAACCGAGATTGACCAGTTCTTGTTCACTTCGTCAACGACGGTGGTGTTACCGGAAGGAACCCCGGGGTCTTCGACTCCATGCGGAGTAGCCTTCACTCCAACCATCACCCCATCTGGTCCGATTACTCAATGCGGCGGTGTCGTAGTTCTTCAGGCAAGTGCAGGTAACGCCTACGTATGGAGTAATGGGCAGACCACACAGAGCATCGGCGTCGCCTTCTCTGGGTCGTACAGTGTTACCGTTACCGATGGAGCCGGATGTACCGGAACATCAGCAGTCGTGGTAGTGACCATCAATACTCCTGCAAGTGCAGGGGTAACGCCATCAAGCGGAGTGTACTGCGGTACCAACATCACCCTATCTTCATCTTCAGCTACTTCATATCTGTGGAGTACGGGCGCCACCACACAGACGATCAGCGTAGGGGCTGGAAGTTATACTGTCACGGTGACCAACGCATCAGGATGTACGGCAAGCGCATCCTCAACGATATCCAGCGGAACTGTGATATCGGCGACCATCAGCCCATCAGGTACAGTCACGCAGTGCGGTGGCACAGCGACCCTCACCAGTAGTCCTGCAAGCTCTTATCTATGGAGTAACGGGCTGACCTCGCAGAGCATTACAGCCACAGCGGGGGTATATACTGTCACGGTGACTTCTTCGACAGGATGCACGGCGACCTCATCTGCAACAACGGTAGTGATCAATCCTCCGGTAAGTGCGGCTATCAGTCCTTCCTCGGCGATATACTGCGGATCAAACGTAACGCTTACGGCCAGTGCGGGGGCATCCTATCTATGGAGTAATGGCGCGGTAACGCAGAGTGTTTCAGTAGGTGCCGGCACCTACACCGTTACGGTTACAAGCGCAGCCGGATGCACGGGAACAGCAAGCCGGACGGTTTCAAGCGGTACGGCCGCAACGCCCACCATCAGTCCGAGTGGTACGGTGATTCAGTGCGGAGGTACTGTTACGCTGACTTCAAGTGCCGGAACCTCGTATCTGTGGAGCAACGGATCTACCGCGCAGAGCGTTGTTGTGGGTACCGGTGGCTATACGGTAAGAGTTACTAACTCCTCAGGATGCTCGGCGGTATCTGCCCCGACATACGTGACCATCAATGCCAACCCAACGGCAAGCATTACGCCATCGGGTACACTAATGTTATGCACAGGCACCACACAGACTCTTACGGCGGGCAACGCCACTTCTTATGCATGGAGTACAGGTGCTACCACGCAGAGTATTAACGTGTCAACAGGCGGGTCGTATTACGTCACCATCAACAATAGTTCAGGGTGTAGTTCAACTTCAGCACCGGTAGTGGTATCGTATTACGACTGCAACTGTCAGGCGCCTACAGGTGTCGCTATGGCCGCCGTATGGAAATCATCTGCCCGTGTGCAGTGGACTTATAATGCGCAGGCGACAAGGTACAAGGTGACCATCACGCAGGTCACAGACCCTACAAAGACACAGACTAAGTACTGGAGGGGTGGCGAGACGACAATTGCCTTCAATACGCTACGTTCCGGAACGCAGTATCAGGTGGTGATAACCCCTACCTGCGGAAGCTCAAGCGGAAGCTCATCGACCATATACTTCGTCACGAAGCCTTGATGTTGAGATCAAGACCCGTCAGAAATGGCGGGTTTTTGTATATTTGGGGGATGACACGTTCACAGAGAAGGCATAATACAATTAAATGGAAATTGAAGCGTAAAAATAAGCATGGAGATAAATGCAAGAAAGCAAATTGCATTATCTGCCATTGCGATAAAGTTCTTGGAATCCTGAAACCAAAATACCGCCCCACCCTCCCGATAGCATCGTGAGGCAGACCCCTTGCATAATTGCAGGGGGTTTCGTATGTTTGCACTGCGAGGTGGAGAAGTGGTCATCTCGTTAGCCTCATAAGCTAAAGATCGCAGGTTCGAATCCTGCCCTACGCAACGAAATACCGGCAAAGGCTCTCACAGCGTTGAATGGTATCCACCACCCCGCCCACCAGCGGGGTTTGTTGTTTATAGGCTTCCGATTAATGCACTCGATGACAGATCAGCAAATTGCCGCCTTGCTTATTGATTCATATTCCTTGCTTAGGTGCGGGGTTTATGTTCACGACATAAATGTCGTGAACATATCGTATCTTCGTGCTATAAACACAACCACCATGCAAAAACTCCGCATCAAACAAATTCAGACGTTTCGCTCTGAGAAAGACAATCAGTTCTATATGCGTGTTATAGGACTCAACTCACGCACGGTCCATACCGCTGAAGGGTTTAAGACCCGAAGGGGACGCGACAACTCCGTGCAGATTATAAACCAATCTCTGATAAAGCCTGTGCCTGTGGTTGAGATGGCATGGGTTCAGAAGGGGTCGCAGCGGGTGCTGGCTCCACAACCGGCGAGGGCGCTGGTGAATCGCTCAAAGTCGGCAAAGAAGGCACCCCTAAAGAAGAAGGCATAACGCCTCTCTCTAATTGAAATTTCAGAAGCAGGGTCTCACGATCCTGCTTTCCTTTTTCCTGTATCTTCTGAATCTCAGTCATACCCTCTTGCGCTCCGAGCTGTTGCTTCATCACCAACTCAGTCTGCAAGGACTGTTGCTTAGCCTGTTCGAGCGCCATAGCTCCCTGCTGGTTCTGTTGCATGTTCATCTGCTCACGCTGGATCTGTTCGGCCTTCATCTGCTCTTCTCTGTAATGCAGCCACATCAGGGCGTACTTCACCTGTCCGCGCTCAATAGCCTGCATGATGATCAGAAAGTCAGCCATACTGATACCCACCTGTCCGGCTTTTGCCGCTTGAAGGCTCCGGTCAGCGGCGACAAGCACCTGCTGTTTCTGGCTGTCGTCGATTATGCTCTCGCAGTTGATCTGTATGATACGACCTCGGATGTCATCGTAACTCAAACGCACGATCTCTCCGGCGGCACCCTCTCTTTTCTCCACGTATTCATCCACATCGCCTTCGCAGGATCGCAACTGCCAGCGCAAGGCTACGTTGTTGTTCACCCTTGACTTCAGGCGCTTGTAGCCCATGATAATAGGTCTGAAGGTGTCTTGCGTAGCAGCCTCTGCGATATTAGCCACCCCAACAAGAGTATCCGGTGCCGGCATGGTGCCGTCCTGTCCTCTTCCAATCGCGGTGAGTTCAGCAAGTGTCTGGTTGTAGATGTTCCAGCTATCGGCGAACTCGGCCATCATATTCCCTATGCCGTTAGGCAGTGGCATGATCGGAGGGTTGGTACCCTGAAGTGTGCGGCCATCGGGAGTCTTTGGTCCTTTGTAAAGCAGGTCACCGGTGTTTCTCCACATCTTGATCATATCAAGGGGTTGTAGCTTCCGGCCAGCATGTGCCATCTCGGTAAGACTACCCCACTCAATAAGGATACCGGCAGGAGCGGCCTTCGCCCATGCGTTACGGAACTTCAGTACAGCAAGCTGCATGTCATCAATGGTGCTCACGCATCTCGATGTCACTGATCGCTGTCCGGTTCGGTATACGCTGTATGAACACTTAGGACGGCTCTCGTAGTCGAACACCTGATCGTATTGGTATCCGTAGCCTGGCAGCATGATATTGGTACCAATAATCCACTTACCCTGATATCGACGCTCGTAATTCTTCTGGTTGTACTTCCGGTTCTTACGGCTACCATACTCCTTCTCATCAACCCTGAATCCCTTCTCCTGTCCGGTAGAGGCAAGCGCTCTGAACTCGTAGTACTCCGTGTTCCATGAACTGAAGTCCATATCCAGAATCGCTACCTTGTACAGGCTCATGAGCTGGTAGTTCCATGAGTTGTTGTACCATACCTGGTTGAAGCCCGGGTTATTCCACACGTTCTGATACGCCAACGCGGCAGCCTTCAGGTCGTCTTCGCTCGCGCCCATGTCTTTGAGTTCGGCCATAGTCAGGAACCTCACCTCAGCGCAATCTGCAATCTCAGTGTAGGCGTTATCGCGGTAGTGGGCGATGATCAGGTAGGCGGGATCTACGTACCGCATCTTGGGTACGCGGGAAATAGGGTCGGTGAAATCCTGAACAGCGGCGATGCCGAGGTCAATAAAATCTTCTTCGAGGCGCAGCTTAATCTCATCCCATTCGCTCAGACGAGCGCTCTTGTAAAGCAACTTTTCGATGCTGGCCTCAAGGGGGATACGATAACATCCCATGGACTCCATCATCTCCATCTCCTGCAAACTGCGGGGGCGCATGGGCAGGTTCTCCTGTGGAACGGTACCATCTTCTTCAATGCCGGCAGCTTGGTTGACAGCTTCAATCCATTCTTTCTCCTTCTCCATTACCCATGACCGCATCTTGAGCATATTACGGTCCATCACCGAATTGTCGTCAAGCGCTTGCGCATTGGTGGAGAAGTCGATGCGGGACAGTGCGCCACGCATCCGATCCCTGTACTTAGGATATACCGCCACGTTGTCCCACGAGATATTGTAAAGCCCCAGTCGCTCCCCTGTGGTAGGGTCTTGCGGATCAAGGATGTTCATGTACTTTGTGGTGGGCTGGCGTCCCTGAGAGTAAAGCCTGAGCGTTGTGTACTCAAGGGCATTACTGTATGGGATATAACTCTGATCTGTCAGCCACATGGAGTAAATCCATTCCGCCTTGCGGATGAACCATGTCTTGTCGGTTACCTTGTCGGGGTTCTTGGTGTCTATCGGACGGCCAAACTTCGGCTTCTTGTATTTATCCTGAAACGGGGCTGAGTATTGATCCATCAGTATTTATAGCGTTGATAGTAATGGCTTATGTCAGGGATGCTGTCGTCTTCAACGTAGTCATCGGCGGCGATATCACCGGCGGCGATCAGGGCGAGTCCCGCAGCTACTGCAAGGTCAAAGTCCGTGAGTTCATCAACCACTCCTTTCCATTCTTTGAGCAGTTCATCGTGGCGCTCTCGCATTCCGTGGCGCTCGATATAGGACTGCGTGATGGTGAATATCTGCTCTTTTTCTTTGACGTGCGTGTACTGCCCAGGCGTCGAAGCGTACTTCCCTTTATTGGGATCAAAGATATAATGCAAATAGCCTCCATATTGCTGATCAATAAAGTATTTATAAAGGAAGTCCACGTTGACCTCGGGGAACATCTGGGCATTGTAGTACTGGCACATCATGATCATGTCCGTACCGTACTCTTCAAGGCTATTGGGGCGGTACTTGTAGGTGCAAACGAACCGGCACGATTCCCACTTGTTGGTGTCGGTCTTTCCGGCATCGATGGCGTGGTCATACTTGTAGAACACCGCACCACCACCATAGCTACCCTTGTACTTGGTCTTGCTGAACTTGTAGGGGTCACCTCCGGCCACGAACCTCATGTTCCCGTTTGGAGATCGGACTCCGTTCTCGTCGATGATCATCCTGTTGGCCTTGGAGGGGTCGAGCTGAAGGCTGACGTACCACCTGCCGTTATCGCTTGGAAGGAACCGGACCTTGCTTCCAAAGCCGTTGCTCCACTCAAAATTACCCCTGATCTTGTCTGGATTTCCGTTTCGGTAGTATTCAATGCGCTCTTCCAGAATCAACAGGTTGAATACGCATTGTCTGGCCGAAGCCTTCCAGCAATCGACATATTCAAGGGGGTACTGCCGGCACTCTTCAATGTAGTCGGCTATACGTTTGGCCTTTCTCAATGACTCCCGCTTGGCAATAAGGTATCGTTCAATAGCCTCGGCATTGGCATTCCCGTATTTATCAATGAACGGCTCTCCGGTACGCGGGTCAATACCTTCCATGCCCTCTTTTGCACTTTGAAACAGCGTGTAAAGCCCGGACATAGTAAGTCCGTTATCGTTGCGCTTATGATAATCGCTGGCGTCGCACAGGTCTTTGAATCTACGACCACCACCACCTTCCATTTCACCTGTCGTGGAGGTGTTTATCATCTTGCCCTTCTTGGAGCTGTTTCGCACGATATTTGTAAGGCAAGGTATCTGAATCCTAACGCGCTCATTTACATCAAGTTCAGAGTTTAACTTGCCGATTTCATCGTTGTGTATCAACCACTGCTTTGTACCGTCATACGCCTTTGGTCCTGCGTCCTTAAAATCAATATTTGAATTAAGCCCTGCGTACCCGTAGTCCGGACTGGTCTTACTGCGTGGTGAAGAGAATCTGATCTCCTTCCATACGTTCTGTGCGTTGTCGCTGATAGGCTGAAAATAGAATGGTATTGAACGCGCCGTCTCTACCAGTTCATTGTAGTGCACGTCTTCGGCACTTGATTCATCCTTACTCTGAAGTCCTGTACGGAAGTTGCGATACATGGATGCCCGGTTCCTGCGAATTGAACACACCTTGATGGTAGCACCCTCCCTTCGTTGCTTGGGGTTGTTGAACCCAAAACAGTTGTCGTCATTATCCACCATGTGCCAGAACCAAAACCATCGCCGATCTCGGTTACGAAAGTCGGGCATCACTCCATCAATAGGCCAGTATTGCAGGTAGAAGTAATGATCACCGGTGATGGCCGTGGGGGTTCCGTTGTTAAAAAACCAGAAACCGTTCTCCCTGCGCTCCCACTCCCTCTCAATCCATAGTATCTCGTCATGATAGAAGTCAGGGTTCTTTTCGAGCATGAGCATCTTCATGCGCGGGGTAAGCTCTGTCTTGCCGTCCTCTGCATGTGTTAATGCGTTGATCTTTGCCAGCTTAGGAGGCATGGGCTTTGTCACCCAAAACTGATCCTGTGGCGGAAGGCCATACCCTTCAATGAGTTCAAGTGGCGGTGGGTCAGGCAGTCGATACGTGATGGGCTTGAGGTCTTTATCCTCATTCCATGTCATCACTTTCTCATGCACGTTGTACTTAAACTGCATCTTTCTTCTTCCTTGTTGTCTTTGTTGGAGGAGGTGGCGGCAGGTCTTCTTTAGCCTTATTTGTTCTCCATTCAGCCCTGAGTTCTGGTGTCAGCATCAACCGCTTACGCACATCCTCCTGAACAACACGATAAAGATCGTCTCTGAGGTAGGGATTCATATCGGAGAGGTAGGCTTCGGTCAAGGCCCTGATGTCGTTGTTGATATTACGCAACTGCGTGTAGAGTTCACCCCTGATTTTCTCACCGGCAAGTACGTCTTTCCCCTCCATGGTGACCTGCTGATTCAATACCCTTGTCTTGGCATAGAAACTCTCGTAGGCTGTGGTAATGAGCATGTACTCCGGAGAGTTGAACAGCGACACAAAATCAATGATCGCCATGTTTATCTCCTGAATCTTACAGTCCATGTAGCTGTAATACGGATGCTCGAAAACAGAACTGTCGGCATTATATAGGAATCCGGAGGCCATACCGCACCAGGCTTTGCGCTTGAAGATGTCAGGTATCTGGGTGTATGCCGGAGAGAACCGGTCGTAACACAGGCAGATGTAGCGGATGATCCGGTCGTGGTCATCGGCGAAGTCTTTCTTGAGCGTGGTAAAAGAAGCAAACCTCTTTAACTCAGGGAATTGATCGAGCAGGGGCTTGTCCTTAACGGCCATGACATTGAACTTCATGCCTCGGTAGTCCGAGGGGTTGAAGACGTACTCCTGCGCTATGGTGGTGTTGGTGATCATGCCAGTACAGCAAACACGTCCTTGCGTCTCATCCGGTACAGGGTCTTGCCTTTCTCCAGAATCTGATGCAGACTGTATTGAAGTTCAATAGCATACACTGGATGGAAGACGATCTTATCTCCTACACACACCTCATCGTCAACTTCTGTAAGTTCCTCGGGTGCCTGTAAGAATCCACGGCACGGTGATCCGATGTGGCGGACAA
>CALMES010000012.1 GCA_937863435.1 uncultured Candidatus Peregrinibacteria bacterium | reverse complement strand
CGCCGGTGTCCCAGTAGAGCGTGCCGCTGTTGACATCAGTGACGAGGGCGAGACGACCACGCACACCGGCGGATGGGATGTCGGCGAGGGGGTAGCTACCCGCGTAGGGGACGCGAGTGCGAAGGTCGGTATAGGTTATGACACTGCTTCCATTGGTCACGACGGCTGCGAGCCAAATGGAGTCTGACGGCAGAGCGGGTTTCGATGGACTCGTACAATCAGTGAGGTAGTGGGTGCCGGATTGGCGTTGGAATGTGCCCAGGTTGCCGGTGGTGAGGCGGTGCGCGATAAGATAGCACGTAGAATTGCTAACATAGGTCACGCTCCCGGTTTCAGTGATGTAGTAGCCGCCAGGGTAGGCGGTGAGAGAGGTGGGAGTGTGCGTGAGCGTGCCGCCTGTTGCGTCTACTCCACCGCTGACGACCATCCCGACAAAGTGTTCGATGTAGCGCTGCGCGTCCTCACGTTGGAGGAACAGGCTGAGGTCGCTCATGAACGAGGAGTTTTGCTGGGGGAGGGTGGAGTGAGTTTGGTCAGCGGCGAACGAGATTGGTGTGAGGTTACAAATAAATATGACGAGCGCGAGGAGTATTCCTCTCATTTTGCCACCCATCCTGTATTGCCGGTGCCGCTTTCTTTGACGTAGAGCGAAGTGTTGGCGCCGCCGTCAGTGCGTTGGTAGATAGAGCCGATGCCGGCAGTAATGACGCCTTCTGGAGAGCCGGCGCCGACGAGAAACTTGACAGTTGGCGCCGCCGCACCAAGACCACGCACCATGGAGCCGTCGCAGAGAATTTGGCTGACATCGTAGGTGTCGACATCGTAGCGTTGCCATTGGGTGATTTGTGTGTAGGAAGTGCAGTGTACGCCGCGCGCGGCAGTGGCGCTGAGGCTAGCTGAATCGAAATAGACATCGTCGAACATATAGGGGCGAGACACCCCGGTCAATTTCGCGTCGAGCGTGTCCCATTTGTTGGAGCGGAATAGGAGCCCGCCGTTAGTGAGCATGTCAGCCCCGAGTGTGACGCCGTTGACGGTGTAGCCGTAGCCTGCTTCTTTCTCAAAGAAGTTCTCGACGATCTCGACACCTTGCGCACGATCGAGGGTGATATGGTTGAGGGCGCCTTCGTGGACGCCTGAGGTGGATTTGAAGTCGTTGTAGGAGATGGTAAGGCGTTGGGTGTCGTTGAGTGTGGCGATTTGGGCGTCGCCATCCCAACCTGTGCGGATGTGGGTATTTGCGGTCGAGCCGTTGCCGGCGTTTTCTTCAAATGAGTTGTTGAGAATAGAAATCGCCGACCCGCCATTGATGACGACAGGGATGGCTTGATGGCCGGCGATCGCGGATTCGTAATAGTAGTCAGCGAGTTCGACATCGCGTATGACGAGCTGTTTATGCCGATCGGCGTAGATTCCATAAAAGCCGTTTTGATTAATGGAAGATTTGTCGATGACGGCGAGATTGCCGCTCCCACTCAGCCGAACCCCACCACCGAGGTTTTGGAGAATAAATGAGCGAGTGACGAACATGTTTTGGCCGTATGTAGAACCATTGACGTGTGAATCGAAGGTGATCCCGATGCCGCCGTGATCGGTGATGCGGACGAGATCGGCGGAGAAGTGATACGGGTTCTCGACCACGACGCCGTGACCGGAAGCCGAGTTGCCTTGGATGCTCATATCGAATATGCCACCAAAGCGGAGTTCTTTATTGGCGGTGGTTGAGTCAGTGAAGGTCAGAAGGTCAGTGGTGCCGTCGTTGATAAGTTTGGTGCATTGCATGCCAGTGCCACGAAGGCTGATGAATGAAGGGATTTCAATGTTATCTGAAAAGTGGTAGCTCCCACAGGCGAAACGAATCATCCCACCGCCTGGGGTGATGGCTGCGACGGCAGCGCGGAGGGGGACGTTGTTGATGGCGCTATCGTTAGGGTTGGCGCCCCACCACTCTGAGTAGATGGCGAGATTGCGACTACCGGCGATGAGGATAGTGCCAGCGCCGGTGCAGAAGATTTGGCGAGAGGCGGATTCAATGAAGGCATTGATAGTCGTAGTAGTGCCGGTATCGGGGCAGATGATGCCGGCGTTAGTCATGACGAGGGCAGTGGTGGCTGGGATGGAGGCGTTGGCCAAGACACGTAATCGACATCCGACGACGAGTGGGGTTGTCGCAGATCCAAGCGCAGTCAGCGCATCATCCAGCGTGGCGTATTGGCACGCGTGCAATCCAATAGAGCTGCCCACTGGACGGAGATCGCTCACCGCGGTGATCGCGCCACCACTGGTGGTGACTGTCATGAGTAAGACACTCTGCGCGTCGGGAAGTACCGGCGGAATCGTGGAGGCGCAATTGAGGAGATAGTGTGTACCGCTGATGCGTGTGTAGCTGCCGTGATTCCCGCTGGTGTCTTTGTGTGCGATCACATGACACGTGGATGAATCGGGATAGGTAATGGTGTTGGATTCGGTGGTGTAGTGCCCGCTTAAATACGCCACAAGCGCCGAGGGAGATCCCACGAGGCCGGCGGCGGTGCTGTGAATCCCACCGCGCACGACAATATTGGACGAGAGATCGGCGAGTCGATCCGCATCCTCCACACGGAGGAAGTTTTGCAGATCACTCATAAATGAAAAATTGGCGCTGGGCACCGTTTGGTGGGTGTCCGCCTGCGTCGTGGGGGCAAGCACGAGCAGGAGGAGGACGGTGGCCAGCGCACGCACGAAAAATCGGATCATGTGCCAGCTCCTAAGCCAGTGACGACGGCGGTAGAGCCTGAGCTGTTGTCGAGGGTGACGTTGGTGGTGGCAGAGGCGTCAATGGTCGCGTCAAGCACCAATAGAAGCCCGCCCGCCGAGAGGACAATTCCTGCGTCACTCTGGCCATCCAATCGGAGGGTGACAGCCTGGTCAGCGACGAATGCCAGAGCTTGCAGGGTTGCAATTTGTGTCGTGGGGAGAGTTTCGTACCCACCACCAGTTGTTTTTTCGTAGCTGAATTGTTGGAGTTCATCAACTACCTTTCTCCACTGAAATGGAAACCCTGTAACGTCTCGTCCATTACGTTTGATAATTACTGTCACGTCAAGTACATCGGCCATGGGTTAGTTGGGCTCCTGTGCAAAAGTCCATGAGGAGGCGTTGCTCACGTGGCCTCCTGAATCGGTCCAGGTGACGGTCCAGGTATAGGTATGGCC
>CALMES010000011.1 GCA_937863435.1 uncultured Candidatus Peregrinibacteria bacterium | reverse complement strand
AGGAGGAGAAGGTGGAGGGTTGGGTAAGGGGGGTATTCATGTCGGTTTGGATTTCCGATTGGGTGAGGGCGGTGTTGTAGATACGGAGGTCGTCGATGCGTCCTTGGAAGTATTCGCCCCAGTGTGTATTCCCACCAATACGAAGAGGGTCCGAGGTATTTTGTAGCGTTCCAGAAACATCAAGACTTGCCATTTGCGTTCCATTCACATAGAGCCGCTCAGTTGTTCCATCCCAGGTTGCCGCAAGATATGTCCACGCATTTGTCGGTATGGACGTGGTTGAGCTTATCTCCTTGTATCCACCAATATTGATTCCCGCAGTGGGAATATTAGTACCATTCCCTCCAGCATAGAGATAGTAGATCGCATCAAGTTCTTTCATCATGACTGTTTGCCATGAGGATGAACGAGTGGGATACACCCATGCAGAAAGCGTCATGGCCGTAGTGAGATCAAGCGTGTTGTTATCGTTTACCGTGATATACCCGGAGGTACCATTGAAAGTCACAGAGTTTCCGTTCTTTCCGGTCGTGTTCCAAGTAGCACCACTATTTAGTGTACCCGTATTGCTATGCCCTGAAACGTCCTGCGTGGTGGTACCCGATCCTTCGTTGAAGTTAAGACCGAGCATGAGAGAATCCGAGAGAGAAGAAACATCTTGCGTGGTCGCACTTGCGATACTGGAGTAACTCGAGTTGTTTCCGGCAGCATCCGATGCTCTCACTTGGTAGCGATAGGTGGTAGATGCCGTGAGACCGGTGTCAGAGTAACTGTTCGTAGTGGAAGTAGCCGCTTGGGTGAAAGTGGTACAGGAAGATCCGGAACAGCGTTCGACTTGGTAGTTGGTGACAGCAACGTTGTCGGTACTCGCCGTCCAGGTGAGGTTGATGGTGCTGGATGAGACAGCGGTGGCGGAGAGGTTGGAGGGAGTGGTGGGGGCTTGAGTATCGGGAGCGGGGGGAGCTTGGGTGGTAGCTCCGACCACATTGGACCAGCCACTCATGTTACCGGCGGCATCGACGGCACGGACGTGATAGGAGTAGCCAGTGCTTGCTGTGAGTCCTGAATCAATAAAGGGGGAAGCAGTAAGGGTGCCGACTTGCGTGAAGGTGGTACAAGAGAGTCCGGTGCAGCGTTCGACAATATAGTGATCGATGCCGACATCATCAGTGGCGGGATTCCACGAGACATTGATGCTTGATTGGCTGGTAGCGTTTGCAGCAAGGTTGAAGTTCGAGGGGAGTGTGGGAGGGGTGGTGTCAGGGGTGGAGGTACCGTATTCGTAGGCGCCGATGTCGTAGGCAGGGCCGATAGGTCTTGTGACGCCGGAAAAATCAGTGGTTACCTGAGCAAGTGTCGCTCCCGTATTGATAGCAGAGCTGCTTGAATTGAGTTTGAGAAAATTCCCATTTATCGGATCAGTAGAAACAAACTGAGGATTTTGGTTGATACTCGCAGCATCTTGATTCCCAATCGAAGATTTCCATGTTGTGAAACTCACTACTGCATCATTATACCGAAACGGGGAGCTGTTCGTTGTACTATAGTATAGATTGTTGTTGAAAGTTGTCTGATTATTCGGCCACGTCTCTATAACGATATTTGTCGGATTAGTACTGTAGATAATATTGTTTTTCACCACAACATTACTATTGGTTCCATAAGCGGGAATTGATATGCCAGTCAGCCAACCACCTCCAACTTCGTTCTCAGCCGCTACCACAACAGAGTTATTGGCAATAAGCACGTCTTGCAAACCCCCGCCTTCACCGTAGTAGGTAATTCCGCGCCGACAGTTTGAGACCAAATTGTTCGTGACCTGAACATTTCGAAGGTTAAATCCGCTGCCATAGTCTTCATTTCCAAGCATAATCCCTTCCGGTCTCAATCTTCTCGCATTCCTATTGTCTGACGGGTCCGGATCTCCATTATTGTACAAATTCCCCGTATTCGGGGTAGTGCAATACGAAGTATTCTTTTCAACGATTCCGTTTATCGTATTATCGAGGTAGAGATTTACGCTCCAGTTGTCATACGATATATTATTCCTGAAAATCGTTCCATTTCCCATATAGCCCCCGATTCCCTCGCCACCATTCTTATGGACAATGTTCCCGATCGCCTTAAAATTTGTGGTACCATGACTCACGACACCCATAGCCCAACAGCACCATTTGTACCCATGCACCTCCTTTCCGCGAGGCCAATTCCGCAACATGTTGTGGTATATTTCATTATTTTCAATAAGAACATTGTCAGAGCTTACCCCTCCATACCCGTACACGCTAATACCAGCCTTACCATTGAACTCCACCTTACTATTACGGAGAATTACATTGTCTCCCACAATTTCTATTCCATTGCCACTGGCGTAGCGAAACGTTAAGCCGTCAATGGTGACATTACTTGCACCAGACAACAAAGCGCCCCAATTGTATTCATTATCCGCAACAATTCCAACAGCATGACTTGCCGGACTTCCGCCTCCAGGAGCCCATACGTAAATTCTTCCAGAGCCATAATAGAAT
>CALMES010000010.1 GCA_937863435.1 uncultured Candidatus Peregrinibacteria bacterium | reverse complement strand
CTTTCGTTGGAAGAAAGGGCAATGTCAATTTTGAGCTCAGCAGAAGGATTGAAGAAAATCAGGGAGAAGGTGGTACGATGAAAATACACCTCATATACCTCATATTTGCTTGGTATGACTTCTGGATAGGATTATACTTTGATAGAAAAAAGAAGTGCCTGTATTTTTTTCCTTTTCCAATGATAGGGTTTGTATTGGAGTTTAAAGGTAAATCGACTCACGTTGAGAAACCTAACGAAATTGATCAAATACTATCAGAGAATGGTCTAAAACAACACATGAGAGGTGAATGGTTTGCAGGATATGCCTATGATAATGAGGAATTTCCCCGTTACATGACTGAAGGTAGAAAAGGTCAATATATATGGTATTCTGTTAATGATGAAGTAAATTTCAAACGGTTAAAAGATGGGCGTATTGCAGTTTATAAAATAACAGACATACAAATACAAGGGTCAGATTCATTGCCATGGGACGACTGTAAAAAATACGACTTAACTTTTGTTCGATTCATCAATGATAAATAAGGAAAGTTGTATATGAAGATCATCTCTTTTGCATGGACAACCTCAGCATTAATAGAAGAACGAAAAACAGTAACCCGGAGAGAATGTAAGGAAGGGGATTACTACGGACGTTTTGAGAAGGGTGATGTATTACAAGCATTCAATAGGTCGCCGAGATTCAAGGGTGAGCCGGTTGGTTATATCGTCCTCTTGGAAAAACCGTATAAAGAAAAACTCAGTTCGATGCCGGACGATGATTATGAAGGTGAGGGGTTCGGGTTTTATGATGAGAACCCGGAGTTAGTACCCAAATACTGGCGTAAAACTTTTAAAGATTACGGTATCTCTTCATTCAGGCAATGGTTTCGCTTGATGAAGCGATCAAATCTGGAGATGTGGGTACTACGTTTTGAGTTTTATCCGTACTTACCGGCGGCGATGAAAGGAGAGGATCAGGCAGAGTTTGATCGATTGGTAGCAAAAAATGTTCAACTTTTCATGGATTTACGTGATGCTCACAAAACTGAAAGCATGGTTGAAAAAATGGTGGGAAGTTGAAACCTGCCGCCACGAGTTTACAACTTGGGAGGATATAGGGTATAGATTCAAACGTAAGTGTACAAAATGTGGATTTATCCAAAAAACAGAACAGTATTAAAATTTTTATAATCAGGAGTACAGTATGCAGGTCAAAATGGTATCTATCACATCATCATTGATTCAAGAAAAGCCACTCACACCCGAGGAATTGATTGTCTATACCGCGAGAGTAAGCAATCCGGGTAATCAATTAAATACAGAAACAGCGGACAAGCTCCTGGGCTATCTTGTGAAAAATTTTCATTGGTCACCGTTTGAAATGGTCGATATGACCGTCGAGATTGTCACGAGCCGCGCGATCGCTCAACAAATACTCCGTCACCGATCCTTTGTTTTCCAAGAATTCTCTCAGCGGTATGCCAAAGCAACGAAAATCGAACCGGTAGAATTGCGATATCAGGCAGAAAAAAACAGACAGTCATCATCGCAGAGTTTCATTGGTGATGAAGCAGATAAATTGAATATGTCGGTAGAACACCTCTTAGAACACTCCGAAGAGGTCTATTCAAAGCTTATAGATGCAGGGGTCGCCAAGGAATGTGCGCGATTTGTATTACCGCTTGCCACACAGACTACAATGTACATGAAGGGCTCAGTCCGTTCATGGATCCACTACCTTCAAATCAGGACCAACGATCACACCCAGAAAGAACATCGCGAAGTCGCCATGGAAATACTCCAGTTATTCATTTCGCTTTTCCCGAATATCTCGAAAGCACTTGGCTGGATCGAACCATTACCGGAGCCAGTCCAATCATGACTAACAAACAACGAGCTATGATGGTCGCTGAGAAAGCTCATGCGAACCAAACGTATGATATATACCCATACATGTACCATATAAAACAAGTCGTTGAGATTGCGGAAGCATTGGGATATGATGAGAGCATCATCATTGCGGCTACCTTGCATGATGTATTGGAAGATACAAGTTTGTCATACAACGACTTAAAGAAAACATTCGGAAGGGAAGTAGCGGAGATTGTTTATGCTGTTACCGATGAGCTCGGACGAAACAGAAGTGAACGGAAAGCAAAAACGTATCCGAAAATCCGGGCAAATTGGAAAGCGGCAGTCGTGAAAATTTGTGATCGTATCGCAAATATGGAGCATTCGGTATGGTATAATAAGGAACTATATACCATGTATAAGAATGAGTTGCCGGACTTCTTCAAGAATATCAACAATGCAGATCACCCGAAAGAAGAGATGGAGAGGGTGTATAAAAGAATTTCTGAAATTGAAATCTATTGAATGCTATGAAAATCACATCGAGCGATATAGAAAAAGCAGTAGCGCGAATGTTCGATATACGTAAAAATTTGATTGTGCCTAATATAAGCTGGGGATTGAATTTACATGAATGCGATCTATTGATAATCAATGGGAATGGTTATGCGACAGAGGTAGAGATAAAGGTAAGCAAAGCCGATCTGAAAGCTGATTTGAACAAAAAGCACGGACACATCAGTAAACGTATTAAATACTTGTACTATGCTGTACCTGAAGAACTTGTAGATTTTGCTTTTGAGATACTACCTAACCATGTTGGTATAATTCAATGCTTTAGGATTAGTGAAACTAATATGCGTGTAGATGCAGTTAGAATTCGTAGGCCAAAGTCAATTAATGCGTTCATCAAGATGCCAGAAAAGGATATTCACAAATTAGCTCTACTTGGTGTAATGAGATACTGGAATTTGCGATTTCAACAACCGAAAGATGTTTTCGATATATTCTAATAATTTATATAATCAGTTATGATTCTTTACGCTTACAGGTCTGTGGACGGACTATATTCGGAAGTAGTATTCCTAACGCCGATCAAGCCAATTTTTAAAGACGGCAGATTTTATAATCCCTATATGTGGATTACGCCGGTAGCATTCTGCACTGTGTATAAGAAGGAAACAGCACTCCTATACTTAAAAGAAGGTGAGTGCAAGGTTATGACATTAAAAAGTATTAGAAGAATATTAGATAATGCCGGAATGAAATCAGATGCAATTGAGCAGTTGGAAGAATTCGTGAAAGCTGCAAAAGAGGAGCAAGAATTAGATATGAAAAATCTTGATTTATTAACTACTCCAACAATTATATGAGTGTCTGTCAAAAATGCAAAAATGCACTCTACACACATGCAGAAGAGAAGAGACACAGGATCTGCTTCAAGTGCGTACCGAACGGCATTGAAATTATATCAGTGAAGGAAGCTTTCGATAAGTTCACCGGTAAAATGGTGGTAGTCGTAAAAACAAAAGAGCTTCTGCATAAACGAGTAACGCCTTCTTTATTCAGTGGTGAACCTGCCGAGGTTCAGGAAGTCTATAAAACACGAAAATATTTCTCTAAATAACTTTTATATAACAACTATTCAAAAATATGAGCATTGAATTTAGTCGGTTTGATAACCGCGTCTGGGGTGAATTAGCGGCGTATGAATTTCAGGAAGATGTGAAGATATTCATCGACGAAAAGGCGTTTTTCTTGTACCTGTGCCACAATGAGCGCATGAATTTCTTTGGACTATATCCTATCAATAAACATCAAATTTCCGCTGAAATTGGCATGGATCGTAGCCGGATTGAAGATTGTTTACGCAAATGGACGGATCGAGGATTCCTAATCTATGACAACGGATTGATCTTTGTGCCATCGATTGGCATGGAGCAAAACATTGAAAACGACCGCTATTTCAAGTCAATTTTAGCGAAATGTCTGACCTATAGAAAGTTTCAGAGCGAGATTATGGACAGCCCAAATCGCGCTTATGAGGAGTTCGAAAAGCGGTATTACGACACAATTAAGACGTTCATTGAAGCAGAGAACGCAAAACATGGCAAAGCGTTGCACGGTGAATTGCCGCTATTCACGGTGAATTCGACGAATTCACAGCGCATCACAGAGAATTCGACGAATTCACGGGGAATCGCGGAGAGTCGCGGTGATTCACGGGGAATCGCGGAGAGTCGCGGTGATTCACGGGGAATCGCGGAGAGTCACGGTGATTCACAGAGAAACGGGCAATTTCACGGTGATTTTGCCGATTTCACGGAGAGTCACGGTGATTTTGCCGATTTCACGGAGAACCCCAGTGATTCACGGAGCGCCACGGAGAACCCCAGTGATTCACGGAGCACCACGGAGAACCCCAGTGATTCACGGAGCGCCACGGAGGAAAATCCAAAAAAACGGAAAAAGTGAAAATTCACGGTGATTTTGCCGAATTCACGGTGATTTTGCCGAATTCACGGTGATTCACAGAGATTTCAGCCATTTCACTGCTAATCACAGCGAAGCACCGCTACTCACCGTGCATCACGAAGAACAGTAAGATATAAGATATAAGTATTAAGATATAAGTAATAAGAGTAAAAAGAGAGATTACCTAATAATGAGGGGTGTGGGGAGTTTCGGGAAGGGGCTTCTCCGGTTTTGAGGGCAATTCAATCATGAGCAGAAAACATCAGCCGAACATAATTCAGCTACGCAGAATGAGCAAGGAACACCTTGCCGACTTCATAGCGGCGCTAACGGACGACCTGACACAGGAACACGTGCCTGAAAATTTGCGTACCGTGGACTTTGCAGACATCTGGGCGCGGTACATTATCGACCGTCAAAATATCAGAGGCGAGATTTTGAGGACCGACACGATTATCCTGATCCTGCAATTTTTGAAATACGAGCCGGATCCTGTCGCAGTAGTTGGATATGCCCATCAGCACGGGAATAAATCAATCCGGCCTATTGATGAGATTGGGCTGCGGTATTATAAAACCCGGAAACCGGCTGAGCGCTATGCTCAGCGCACCTCTCGAAAGACACGCGCCCATAATGGGCAAAAAATTACAGATACAGTTTTTAAACCACGACCAATTTTTATCTGAATATGGCACTTGTCATTTTATCAAAAACTCCTACAACAGTTCAAACGAACGGCAATCATTCTGCTAATACTACACAGCAGTCGCACAAGAAGGAAGTGTTCTTAATCCGGCAAGCAAAAAATAGTCCGGCAATCCAATTACCTGCGATTTCCCTTCTGCCACGTGATCTGTCGCTATCAGAATGGGTGAGATGCTTACATAAACGCACCGAGAAAGAGCGAAATATAGTCATTGCATCAACTGTAACGACCTCGCACATAGATTACCTCACAGCGATTGGTTATGAAGATGATCGAAGGGCGGCAACGGAGTACTGGTTTATCGCCGGGAACTGGCAGTTTAAGGTCCCAAAGAGTCCAACGTTTGCGGATTACTATCAGGACGCTGAACAAATGAAGCATTTTACTGACCACTTCTTTCTCAAGAGCAGAGTTCAGGAGATTATCCAGCGCGATCGGCGGCAATTTGAACGGCAGATCGCGGCTATGGCTCCGAAAGCTGTACTATCTGATGATGAGAAGGCGGATATGGACGTATCGAATCTGTATATCATCGAAAGAACGCGTCGCATCGATGCGGAAAAATCAGTGAGGCAATTAGAGAATGATAAATCTACCCTTGAGAAGCAAATCGAGAATATTCGTTCACAGGTTTTTGAACGGTTTCGTGAAATTCATGACTTGATTCTCGATGATAAGTTGAATTCTGAGGATAAAGTACGCTCAATCGCACTGAAAATAGGGGCGATTCCTTCAAAAATTGACTCAAACAATGAGATTCCTCAGCCGGAAAAACGCGGAATTGTTCATTCAATGAAGGAGCTGACCTCGATTCCCGTGATTTCCTCGCTGATACCAAGCGAAAAATGAAAAAAAGTGGCGAAATCATCGAAAATTGAGGGGGTCAAAATGGTCTGGTATCAGCGAAACGCTCAAAAATGGCAAAAAATCGACTTTTTCGATGTCATTTTATATACCATCCATATACCATTCATGTCAGTTTATGTCTATAGGACAAACATGCAAGGTCAATCACAGATTGTCAAAAACGCTATAATTAACGATTTTCTCCAAAAACTTTCAAAGGAATCTATCAAAATGGAAGGCAAAGAGTTCAAATACATACTGAATAGAGCAGGAATTACCTTTAAAGAGTGGTCAGATCAGCTTAAGAGCAAGCATAATATGCTAAAAAAGCCACGAACTGTTGCGAGTTGGCAGCACAAGCGAGAAGTGGGAGAACTTCAGGTAGAATTTCTCAAGAGAGATTTGGGCAAAGAGCTCGTAAATTCTCTACGCGCTGAATTTCAGGAGCTAAAAAAAGCACGATTAGCAGCAAAAAACACAACCAAGGACAGTTAATCATCATGAGACACGCTTCACTCTTCACCGGTTTTGGTGGATTCGATTACGCAGCTTCACAGATCGGCTGGGAAAATGTATTTCAGGTCGAGAACAATGAGTACTGCAATAAGATTCTCGCACTGCGATTCAAAAACACGAAGCGATACCTTGACATTAAAGAATTTTCAGGGAAAGAGTACTATGGAAAAATTGACATTATTTCAGGCGGATTCCCTTGCCAACCATTTAGTGTTGCCGGGGAGCAGCGCGGCAAAGAAGATGACCGTTACCTCTGGCCGGAAATGCTTAGGGTTGTCTCGGAAATCCGGCCGGCTTGGGTTGTTGGTGAAAATGTTGCTGGAATCGGAAGCATTTTTCAGTACGAGATGCTATCTGACTTGGAAGGCAAGGTATATTCCTCACCGGCGGACGCAGCGATTGACTCTAATCAAGTGCATGAACGAATCGGGACAAACATACTATACATGGTTATTCAAGACCTTGAAAAAATCGGATACTCAGTCCAAGTATTTGTTATTCCAGCTTGCGGTATCAACGCGACGCACCGAAGAGATCGAGTCTGGATTGTTGCGCACTCCGAGTGCGAACGAACCTGGAGTACAAACAAGCAACTTAATAACGAAAGACGGGAACCCTGCAAAAGTGGGAGAGAGAGCATACGACAAGAATACAGGAAGATTGGCTCAAGTAGGACTAATACAACAGGTGAATATGCTATTGACTCCGAGAGCGAACGAAAGCTACGAAGCCCCGGAGAAGTTCAAGAGAAGGATGAAAAAGTACAAGAACGGATATGGAATGCCCAATCTCACTACGCGAATCAATCACTTGATTCCATCACCCAAGACGACGGATCACAAGTCACCGGGCAAGCACGGCGAAGGAGGAATGGACTTGAAAACATTCATAGCGGAAAAGTTCCTGCCAACACCGAACGCGAGCGATGCACAAGCAGGATCGATAATCACAGAGAACGATCAGGTGATCCACGGGAAAGGATTACCGAAGAGAGTCACAAAAACGGGATGGAATCGCTCGATGGGACTCGGGAGACTCTCGCAACTATTGCCAAGCCCACAAGCTGCGGACTCGAAACACAGAGGCAACCTGAACGACAGGTGCATTCAAAACAGGATCAGGAAAAGCAAACAGATAATGCTATCAATGAGCTTCATTGCGACTCCGACGGCGCAGGACGGAAAGGGGAGCGGACAGAATTCCACGATGCGGGACCGGTTAGATTACCAAGTGGAGAAAACGCCGGATGGCGAACGCTTGAATGGCCAACTGAACCCCCGCTTTGTGGAACAAATGATGGGGTTTCCTCCCGGGTGGACAGATTGCACGGTCTTGGAAATTCAGTAGTACCGCAATTGGTTTATGAGATATTTTTTGCAATAAATACCATTCATTATTCATGATAACGACAAACCAAATCTACAACGAATCTTGCATGGACACCATCGAAAGAATGCCGGATGGATTTTTGGACTCTGTGATTACCTCACCTCCATATTGGCAACTGCGAGATTACGGCTACGACCTCCAGTGGGGATTAGAACCAACGTATGAAGAATACCTTCAGAACCTATGGAGCATGATGGAAGCTTTACACCGAGTGTTAAAATCTACCGGAACCGTTTGGATAAATTTAGGCGATACCTAATATAGAGGTAAGTCATGCCCAGTGATGTAGTATTAAAAGATTTTGTGGTGATAGGAGATGGTCGCGACTTGCGAATTAGAAAGAATGATGGGCACGTACAAGATAGATACACTCACGAGACTATAAAAGGTGATCTAATATTTATTCATCACGGTCAACATTCAAGCTACCCGGATTTTGCCATACAGCGCAAGGACGTACTTTTTTTTAGCGGAGATACTTAAGTCTTTTGCAGTTGAATAAAGTACATATCATTAATATTCTGATGTAATCATTTTTTATAGCGGATGAACACAATGGAGCATTTTACGCAATGGTTTAATGAAAAATTAAAAGTTGATCGATTCCCTGTACTCAAAGAGTTACAGGATGAAGGGAAACATGCTGATGTTGAAGTAGTTATCAACGTATCCGATGAGTTCTATTTTGAGTATGTCAATGAGATCATGAAGCTTGGCAAACAGCACTATTATTTCCCGATGGGTGAGCGCTCCCTTGATATGGGGCTCGCTTCTCTCTATGGAGCCCTGGAGGTACTCTACTATGCCTATCAGAATGATCGAAAAGTCCTGCTTCACTGTCAAGCAGGGCTAAATAGAAGCCCTACCGTGCAATGCGCCATGTACTATATGATTACGGGTAATCATATAGCGGAGAATGTAACCAAGGGTGGAATATTCCTCAAATCAAACCGACTATTTGATAATTCAGGAATCCATTTACCAAACTTATGGTGGCTTGAAGAATGGCTGATGAACTGCCGGATAGTACATCAGACTCCTGACAGATTCCCGTTCGGCGGCAAGTATGACTTTACGATTTCAAAAACTGACAGTGTGAAAATCAGGTAATTTATTCATATACAGGAGATTACAGGCAATGGGAGAAAAGTCTAAAATCAGAATAATAAAGTGCTCCGATCCAATGTATTGGTATCAGTGCATGGAAGGCGTGGAACTTACAGTTATCCAATCCAAAAGGCATGACTGCTATACGATTGTTAGCTTTCAACACGAGAACAAGAGGATTCTTAAGGATGACTGTCAAGTAATTCAAGAGTTTAACTGCAAATGTAAAGCCATAAAATCAGCAGAAACAGCAGAAACAGAATCAGATAAGCACAGCACAATCCTACACTTTCTCGATGGATTAAGGAAAGATGTAGTTGAGATGAGAGATGATCTCGATGATAAAATCAAAAGCTTGGATTCAACAACCTCACTGAAGATAGCACGTTTAGACATGGCTATCTCTGAACTTAGTCACAAGATTGGATCGATTGACTGCAGAGTTGATAATATTAACGAACAACCACCAGCAGGTCCTGCTCCATATTTCAACAGCCCATACTTTGAGGCACCTTTCCCAGCAGGAAAGGATAAAGTCACCGTGAACACACCTACTGTTGTAACCGTAACCGGAGATGAAAGCACAAATTGTGGATACAAAATAGAATTCAAATTTATGGCGACTTTCGAGTACTCTAATCGATCTTCTACATTCAAGGTTGCACTAACCGAAGATAACAATGGACTTGCAAGGGATTGGTGGGAGAGTATATGTCCAGAAGAAAGGAACTACATACAAGGTGTGATTTTTAAGCATCATCATCCAATGCGTACTTACAATAATATTACTATCCAATAATTTACCATCTCCATTACCAATAATACTATGAGTAGCACAAACGCAATGATCCACTTTCAGAATGAAAAGACAACGCTTGAGTTGATTAAAATTCTAAGCAATAGAACTTCCGGGAATACTGATTTTGCAGATAAATTTATTGCAGATCTAAAACTTCGAGGTGATGTTCCCGGGAGTCCTCCTGTTTCCATGCCGCTCATGGTAGTATTTGAAGGTCGTTTTGATTTTCACTTAATTATTTACGATACAAGAGCATACAGAGGAGAACACTATGGTTCTATTTTTGTTCCTGATTTCATGGGTGGAAACGTTCTTAATTTCTACACACTCAATAGAATAATGAATGACTTAAGTAATTCATTCGGCTCGGCTGTTTTTGAGGTAATTCGTATGTACGTTCACACACTATTAGAAACGTACAACTTACCTCCCGATACAATCACTACCGAAATTACCGACGACTGCATGAAATTTCAATGCACGACGAAGTTCCCAACTACGCAAGCAAATCCGTTTATCTTTCAAACATCTCTTAATTAATTACAGGAGTACTCATTATGCCGGTCACAAAGTCGCCAAAGCTCTACAATTGGAGCCACACTCCCGCCGAACCCTTCATCATGCACTTAACTCACGCAGGAGTTAATTACTCGTTTAATATGCCGCTTGTAGCAGATTATTACTTCCGCGCTACCTTCGTAAAGGGCAGGGCGATGGATTATATCTTAGATTATAAATATTCCAACGGCATAGTACCGTGGCCACTTTTCGGAGAGGTTGCCAATCAGTTCTTTTTGGCGATGCAGGAGTATTTAGAAGCTCAGCGTAAAGTCACCGAGACCACAGCAGAAGGGGAAGGAGAATCGCAATGAATAACTTATTCAATTTAATCAAAGAGCATAGAGAAGCAACCAAGCTATTTGAACGCTATATGGGCGGTGAGCTTGAGATCAATGGAATTCAAATAGAACCTAATGATTTATCAGACAAACTCAATTTTCTCGAAGATCAAATTGATAGTATCATCGAGGGGAAGGAAGTCGGCGATATGTCCGATGGCTATCATACCTTCAATGAATTGTACGATCACCGCTTAGAATTATTCAAACAATTAGCCGACAGAGTATATCTCATTGAATTAGCTAACCATATTTTAGGACACCAAAACAACCACATAAAACTTATTATCAATCGTAATGAAAACGGTATAGCAATCCCCGAGAGAGTCGATGCTCCAGCGGAAATACCGCCTTACCGGCCAAGGGTATGGAAATCCAAGCACCATAGTGATGGCAGCTCATACCCCGGATGGTTTATTATGGGAATAAATTACGAGCAGGGACAACAAATCTCATACCACATGCCATTAAGCTACTGGGAGCGCTGTAATAATGCAGTGACTCTTGATCGCGCCCCGGACTTTGACGGACACACGCCGGCCGATGTATTGAATAGAATGAGGGAGGGAGTACTATGCAACGAGTTTTAAGATTAGTTGAAATTGCAATCCCGAGCGATCTGCCTCAATTCGTACAAGACATGCAAGGGTTACCGGCGGAAGCGAAGAAATGTTCATACAGGATTGAAATTTGCGATGAAGGTCTTCCGGGTGCAAGTCGAGTACTGGGAATCTATGAATCTCAATATACTGCATTCGTTCGATTCTCTGAGATTCAAAAAGCAATCAAAAACGAGACCTATACAGAAAATACCATCGCTGAACTTAGTTTCGAATCTATACTTAATGGAAGTAGAGAGCAGCCATTAGTATTAGGGAGAAAACTTCAAAGTGCTGATATTGAAGTCCTCTTTAGAATGATAAACAAACCTGTTAGTGACTATTTAATGGCACTCCTTAATGAATTAGGAAAAGGGTATAGCGGACAAACAGAGAAAGGAGTTTGACAATATGATGTACCGACTTGTTGAATATACCGGCTTTGCCGACAAAACTATAATCGAGCACAGGATTGAAATGCGAGCATCCGGTGATCTTCCTCTACCTTGGATAACGTATAAATTCGAGTTTAATTCACGAGAGGAAGCAGTTAGAGAGTTCTACGCCATTGCAATAAATCACGAAATACATACTGAAAATTGCTTGGTTCTTACAAACCGCTATGACCCGGCGAGCAAGAATCTACTTAGTGCGAGAATGATTTTATTTACGCCGGACGCGCCATATACCGACGAAATGATGCGCGATTACAACAAACGTACCGCACAGGAATCAGCGCCGAATGCAATGACTGAGTTTTGGATCAATAAAGGGCAAGTGCAATTTGAGATAAAGGACTCGCGAACAGGGATAACGCTTGGTTTTGCTAAGTCAGGCAACATTGAAGGGAATATGGCGACACTTAAAGTCCAGTGGGTAAGCGAAGAAGAATTCAATCGACAACTTGAAGAATATAACCGTAATAATTCTATTCAAATTATAAAGGAACAAAGCAATGGACTCACATCCATCTGATACAATCAGCATTCCGCGTGGAAATGCACCCGAGGAATATGTTGCAAGTCGCACAATTATAAAGTCTGCATCCGTGAAAGTCATGCTGAGCTATAACTACAATCACTTCGAATCATCTATGACGCTTGAAAATCCGATGGGTGTTACACTTGAGGAGATTGACGAAGCCCGGAAGAATCTCAACCGGCTCAATAACAAAGCAATCAAGCAGTACAAGGAAGCCAAAGAAGCCGCCGATCGGCGCGAGCAGTCAGCATACCTTAGAGCAGAATTCAAAGCGCAATGTGAAAGGATTCTAAAAAAGCCAGAAGAGGAACGCACAGCAGAACAGAAAGCACAACTAAAGCAGTATCAAGACGAAGACTGGGAAAACCAATTCGATTTTGATTATGACTTTGAAGATGATGATGAAGATTGGGCTCCATGGGGTCAAACGATAGAGAGGAGTGTAGGGGAATGAGTAAAATCACGATCAATGGCATTACTTACCAAGGCGAGAACATTACCGTAAAAAATGGGCAGGTTATCATCGACGGCAAGAAATATTCAGCTTCAGCTAATAAAATCAACATCTCAGTTGAGGGTAATGTTAATGAATTACAAGTAGATAGTTGCGAGCAAGTGACTGTAAACGGAGAGATAAAAGGAGATGTAAAAACAATGAGTGGAGATGTTGTTACCACCGGACCAATAGCGGGAAGCGTATCAACAATGTCAGGTAATGTGCATTGTTTAAATATCGGCGGAGCGGTTTCAACTATGTCAGGTGATATTAAGCGATGAGCCGTATAGCTTAAATAAAGACAATTGTCGGTATATTTTTAATTTTATAATAGTTAAGGAGATTGATATGACAGAGGTTGACGCAGCAGTCGCGACGAATGCAGAAATTCCCGCGATAGAAATTGATGAGAATGTTATAGTAGGAGTGGCTGAATTCCCTGTAGTATTGGGCGAGCATATCGCTTTATTGCACGGTCAGGTGACAGCCCTTCTACAAAAAATAATAGAAGAGTATGAACAAAACCTGTTTGAGCATAGTTTCTTAAAAAGCCGGACAAGTGAATCAATCGCACTCGAAGGTTGGATTAAAGAAGTATCATCTGCAATCCTGAGTAAACATTGTCCAATCTTGACGAACAATGATCTGGATTCGACAGTGGATCAGGTGCAAAAAATCATAGAGGATCAAATTCAGAAGTTACAAGATAGAGTACCACCACCCGATCCGCTACGAGATCTAAAGTTGATTACTAATTTTTCTGATTCTGAATTATTGCCGTTGATTGAGATTTTCGAGAAAGATCTGCTTGACATTACATCAAGCATAGCGGAAAGTTTTGAAGATCGAGTACTTGCACTCGATTTTGTTAAGAGCAAAATAAGTGAAGATGATATATTTGAGAAACAAGTCAAAGAGATTGCAAAAGATGTTCTAAAGGAATACAGTCAGATACTAAAAACCGATTTCGTAGAATTGCTGCGAGATGCCATCTTGCTCGCAACAAAACTAAACAAGCTCGATAATGCCGCCATCATGAGAACATTGGACACTTTAGACCAACTGAGAATGGACAGAATGGACGAACCAACTAATAGCACAGATTGCGGGGATCAGGGTAGTGTCATTCCCGGAGATGCTACACTTCGACCGGAGTACCTAAGTCAACAACCTCCATCAAATACATTTACTGAAATCAATGGAGATTACGCAGGAATTGTTAATTATGCTCAGAAGCCAAAGCGGTGCAAGGTAGTTGACACAAAGTCAAAAATTTCGAAGGTCAAAGGTACAAAGGAATCGAAGGCTACCAAGCCCAAGAAAAAGTAGCCGCAATACAGTCTATCAGAACAAAAAAAAAGCCGTCAAACGACGGCTTTTTTCATTTCAACTTCAATAATCTTATCAAGTGCGGAGGCATTGTAGATAATCGACTTATTCTTCATCGGCCTGGAGTAATGGACATTCTCGATCAAGTATGGCTGCCATCCACGATCGCGGCGGCCGGCCACGGCAAAAACAAGGGATTGTCTTGACATTTTGACCCCACACCGCTGCAGCTTCGCCCGGAGCTCCGGTCCGGTATAAGTTTTAGGGTTAATCGTATAGTTCATTCCCGTCCAAATCAGTTATCTCACAATACCCATACTCACCACCCATCTCGGGATCGTGACGAGCGATCCACGCAGGATTAACCAATAAATGAATCGTGCCGTCAGATTCGATAGGGAAGTCTGCTGTTGTTGGCGGTGTATTAGCTATGAATTCACCGCTTGGGCTCACTTCTCCAACTATAAATCTACTTACGGTCTTTATATTGCCGGAATAATCGCGAGTTCTAAGCTCCTTATCCAGAAGTAGGTATTTCCATCCTTCGGCAAGCTCGACATACGCAAGAAATGCCATTGAAGGGGTAACAACCATTCGGGCTAATTTCTGATCACCATACGGCGAAGTGATAACAGATTTGATTTGAGTATTCCGGTTTATAGCGTCCATAAAAAACTCACCGGCTTGCCGTGCTATACTTGCAAGCATATCGGCAATATCCTGTCCATCAAATTTTTCGAATTCCGGCTTCTCATTTGCTACCATTTTGATTTCATTTCCGAAACGCTCGAAAACAATCAGCGGTTTCCCGCAGTGTATGACAAATTCTCGTTTTCCACGTGTGGAATAGAGAAATTTTGGGAGAGATTGACTCATTGTATTTCCTTTGATATTAAATTATCAACATTAGATTCGATAAATTCTTGAAGCAAAGCTCCATTCCATTCTGCGATTTTTCCTGTCTCATCAATGCTCATGATGATATGCTTGCCATAACCTTTACCGGAAGTATCTAATACGTTAGGTACGTAGCATTGTCCAACACCAAAGATAGCTTTACCGAGTGAATTCATCACAGAATAGTATCCATCCTCACAGATTTTATAACAAACTTTTGCCGTTACACCCGGAGTCCAGTTCGTAATGACTCCCGAATCAACGTCTATAACCGGCCACCAGTATTCACCAACTCGACAAGGAATAAGTTTGCCGTCAATGTCGCCTTCTTCCTCTCCATTGACCAATGTATCTTCCCAATACTGAACTCCAGCTCTTACTACTAAAAATTTTGCATCGATTTGTTGCGGAACGTTGACTGTCAAAACCATAGGTTCTCCTTGTAAAAAATACAATACGTTTATTCTTGAGTGATTTGTGGCTGTTGCTTGTCCAAATTCTAACCCTGCATTCAGGATTGTTTTGCAATTCGTCGAGCCAAATACTCGCTTTGTCGATCTCAACTGATTCTACTTGAATCGCTTCTGAATGCGTTGTCATTAGAGCTCCTGTTTCTTATTGAACCTGTTGAGTCACAGCCGAATCAGTTATATCCCCACCACCGTTGGCGGCGACCGGCGCTGTATCCTGCTTTTGCACCCGTAAGATTGCTATGGCAGAATCATAGTAATATATCTTAGCCCTGCCATTCTCAGTAGTTCGAGTATAATCAACTTTCTCGGTCAGCAGGGGAGTAATCGTCCAGTATTTTGTTTTTGCTTTATTCCAGGATTTATATCCATTCACAGCACGAGATAGTGCAGATTGAGAAATTCCGGTTTCGGCGATCACCTCATTCGCATCATATCGTTTTTTCTTCATAATCAGTTTATTTATAGAGTGTTTAACATGTCCAAGTATCTGAGTACTGCATTTTTGAATATATCAGTTTTCATATACGCAGCTAATTCAGACGGATCCGTATGACCTTTTTCAATAGCGTCCAGAATCACCATTTTGATTGCTGTTTCTTCCATAAGACTCCCAAAGTTAAATAAAAATATACAAACTCTTTATAAAGTCCTTCCTATGGAAGGGCTTGAAAAGAGATTGCTTATCAAGCAGGGCAGTTTTGAACAAGTTTATAAGCTATACCTTTGAACTTTGCGTATGCCTCCAAGGAAGCCAAATTTCGACGAGTTTCCGCATTACCATACCAGTTATAAGCATCAAAAGCCGCTTGTATATGATGATCGAAGTTCAATATTGTCACTTCTTTAAAAGTAAAATCAGCCCAAACATTTTTGTCCTGCATTTCAATAGCAACCATTCCGGGGAGCAATTGCGCCACATTTTGCACTTTGCCATTCCACTTCCGGTATGCTGACCCTGGATGAACTTTTATTACTGCTTGCATTATCATTTCCGACTCCTAAAAACTTAAAAAATCAATTAACTACAGCGCAAAATTACATGGATATATATTCATGTGCAAGTTATTTTTTTAGAATATTTTTAATAATCACTGTAAGTCTTTGCGATTAATCTAAATAAAAAATATTTCAACATTAGAAAAAACGATGTTTTTTAGTGAAAATGAGTGTTTCTGTGTGTGAAATCACAGCTTAATGCGAAAGGCTGCTATGTACCTGAGTGCAATTTTACTACGTACCTGAGTGCAATTTTAAGCAAAAAAAAAGCCCTCAATTGAGAGGGCTTTGAGCACCGGACCGGATTCGAACCGATGTAAGCGGTTTTGCAGACCGCCGCACAACCACTATGCGACCGATGCGACAAATCATGCCATTTGTCATGACAAATGGCATGACAAACGGCATGAAGATAATTTCGTATATTCGGCTATGCGGAAAATGTGCGGAATTACGCACATTTTTCGCACGGGATTAATTATACATACTGGGCAAAAGCAGACCACCGGTGATTGCACCAACGGCGGCGGACATTTGCCAATTTTTCCAACCAAATATATGATTGAGCGCGAGTCCAATCGCTGCACCGGATAATGTGCCGGTAAAGTCAATTGAAAGCCCGCCAAGCCCCGAAAGGGGAGCGGGAAGATACGATGTAGGGCTTTGGCAGTTTGAAAGCCCTGATATGCCTTTGTTGCATGTGCAATTAGCACCACAATTACAGTTCAACATGTGAGTTCTCCGAAAATTGATAATAGAATGATTTTTTCATTATTTTCTTCTTTGATTTATTTTTCTATGGAAATTAATTGACTTTTTCCCATGCGGTCGTGCTATGATTATATGCTTCGGCCTAATGGTAAGTTTGTCAAATTGATATAACACTTCTAACCGGCCATTGATATTTTTTGAAATTAATTTTTGAAAAACGACAGTCTGATACTCTAATTTACCCGGTGAATAAATACCTATTTTATACATATACCGCCTGGTAAAATCCCC
>CALMES010000009.1 GCA_937863435.1 uncultured Candidatus Peregrinibacteria bacterium | reverse complement strand
TTTGGATGTGATGATGCTGGTAATTTATTGGATAGAAAAAAATTAATAGAAGATTATTCGATTGTAGAGGAGCTTGAAAGACCTCTCGTTATTAATCCATCTGATATTAAGCTGCAACTTGCAACGTTCAGAGATGACTTAGAGGCAGTAGGTGGAAGGTATAATTTTCTTGATCCAAATAAATATCCGTTTGTATCTGAAGGAAGGCATTTGTCGCTTATTTCAGGTCAAGAACATGTGCGTTTGCATGATGCAATGCCATCGAGAATTGGCTTGTTAATTGAGTATGTTCGAGATAGTTTCAGAGTCCCCCTAGGTTATCATTATGTGTATGCAACAATGCCTTGGTCGGAAGAAGGCGAAGAAGATCTTGTTCCACAATACAATGGTAGGAAAATACTTGGCACTGATTCTGAGGGCTTGCAATTTAGACGTAACCACGATGGAATGATGCAAATAGCCAGAACAGGTATTATAAAGTCTGTAAGTGACGATATACGATCTGAGTTTTGTAAAATGGGTATTACTATTCCGCCTGAATTAGCTGATGTTAATTTTCGTCGGTCAGGATTCAATACGTGGCTTAAAAGAGTAACAGCTCGTTTTGCTGAATTGTGCAAGAAAGAGTTAATTGTGGTGAATATTGCTCGCTTGCGGCGTCCAGATAATCTCTTGGATTCAGCTATTTTAATGCCGAACGTTGCTAGCTGGGGAGCGAATAGAATGTTTTATGATTTGCATTTGAAACGCTCGGTAAATCCAAAAATTTTATTGGACGGTAAATCTATAGCTGAGGCACATTTGCATGTACACGGTAATACTCCTGAAGCGGCTCTCAGTCTTCTTGATGCTGATGATGAAGTATTGAAAAGAAAAGGTGCTGATATTGGCTATCTTGACGAGCGTGCTGAAATGCTTAGAAAGGTTTACGAGAGAAGAATGAATGAAGGGCCGGCATCATAGTGACGCCTCTATCGGCAGCATAATGAACCGGCGGCGCAAATACATCAACGTGCCAAGCAGCATGAGTATGAGAAGATAGGTATAAACGGGCAAGACAATGCCAAGAAGAATAAATTCCAGCGCAATGGCTATAGGGATCTCGAAAAGCAATGCATCGGTAAAATACTTAAAGCGCGCAGTTTTTAGTAATGCAGAGTGACAAGCGTGAGGAATGCCAACGCACAAAATAACAAACAGAATAGCCGGAACAGTAAGATGATTGAGGAGGTTGCTCATTTGCTGGAAAGGAATCAGGATGATTCCTGCTAATCCCAAAAAAACACCGGTCTGAAAAGAAAGATACGGCTGCCGAACATCAATTTTATTGTTCTGTAGAGCATTTTCCGTAGACAGAGAAGTGAGTACATAAAAAAGCATCAGCAGTACTGAAAAAATGATTCCGACTGCTATATAGTTGCCAAGCGTAAGCACGAATCCTGCGGTGCTAAGAAGGAGAATAATGATAAAAATGATTAACGATCGTATCGTTTCAGATTTTTTTCGATGTTGTCCAATTATTGGCGTAAGTAAGCTATTCATTCGCTGGATAGACAAATGAACCGACGGGGGAACTGTGACGAGGGCAATATAGTTGGAAACGGTCATGCCGATCATGCCGATAGAAGGGAGGCTGGCAATTGTCGGCAGATGTGAAACACGCAGAAAAGTGCCATGGTTTTTACTACGCCAGATTGCAAAGAAACAAAGATTGAATACTGATAATGTTAATAATCGAATTGTTATTAGCGGCAAAGATGTCAGGCCATGCGATAAAAACCATCGTGCAAAAACCGGATTTGCTGCCCACAGAACAACCACAATCCCAAGAAGCAAAAATTCTCTTCTCGTACGGATGAACATTTCTATGTCCTGTGCCCCCGATTTTTCAAGCTGGTCATGCAATGTTTTTTGCTCGTTTGGCGTGAGGGAAAGTTTGGCGGTAACAGTATTCAAGGTGGTTTTGGGTGTATGCCGGTAACGTATTTCCAGCAGCGCATTGGATTGCTTCTGAAAGACGGCATTGATAGCGTCAATTGCATGCGTGTTGGTGGAGTCAATCGTATACACGAAAATGCAAACTTTTTTTCGCTGAGGTATTTTTTTCGGACTAGCAAAGAGCATGCTGAAAGCGTGAGTGGCAGTCAATGATCCGTCTGCAATGGCGACATACACTTCTTCCATTGTGGCAAACGATACTTTGGCAAGAAGAGAGTTTTCATCAAACTCTTCTATAAAACCTTTCTTTTTTTCGTGCATGGTTCTCTGTAGCAAGTTTTTGCCTATTTCTATTTTTTGTTCACGTGTTTGGCTGCTGGAAATAGATTTACGGATATGTGCTGTTGCCATTCCCGTCTTTGTCCAATCCAGCCACTCGCGCGTAACAGTGGGTTTGTAGGCGAGCGTGACATCGATAGTGATGCCGTGTGTCAAAGGAGTGGAAAACGGTACCTGTTTGCCATTTAAGCGAACTGACTCCAGGCGTAGTGCATCGTCGTGAAAAAGATAGAATACGCCATCCAGGGCAGTTGCTTGCTTGGGCAGAAGAACAGTTTCATCGGCTGGTCCGTGAATAAGAATGGACTCGCCCAAAATATCACTCTGTAAGCTCTCCCAAAAATCGTTACTGCGGCCAGCGGTATCGGCAGACAAAGAGGAAATGCTCTGCGTCCACGGTAGAATTTCGGCCAGTCTGCTCCGCTCGCTGCTGAAACACACGGTCACAATGCCGCGCCTTGCATAGTCGTGCATCTCGCTGGTACGGATTTTGCAGCGTACACGCGTACCGTCTTCCAAAATAACCGTCGTGTGCAAGCCCTGATAGCCGTTGATAGCCGGTGCATTGATGAAATCCTGGAACGACATGCTCTCGCGCAGCCACAACTGATGCAGCATGCCCAGTGCCTGGTAGCAGGTATCCAAACTGTCGCACACAAAGACGCAGGTGATATCGGCATTGCCGGTCACCGCGCCATTGGTTTCCCGCTGCGCGCGGAGCTGGTCCCATGTTTTGTTTTCGAAAAGCGGCGTGATTTTCTGCTGTAAATCAGTAAAAGCACTGCTATTGATTCGCTCTTTGATGGACAGCACTTTCTGTTTGCCACTCTGGCGATTGAGTCGCTTTAAGTGATATAAATCCGTATACAAGTCCGGTTCCAGGACGGCCCGACACAAGCCTTCCAGCTCATCGCGCAGATCCTGCATACACAGACGATCAGCAATTTTGACATACACTTCCATGGTCTCGCGTGCCAGTGCCTGCTGGCTTTTTTCCGACAGGAACGACACTGTCTGCATGTTGTGCAGACGGTCGAACAATTTAATGACCATGATACGGATATCGTCTTGCATCAGCGTGAACATTTTGCGCAGCGTTTCTATCTGTTCGTTGAGTGTCGATTTTTCCTCCAGTTCGTCGGAAGACAGCTTGGTTACCCCCTCGATCAAGTGCGCGACTGTCGGCCCAAATTGGCTTCGAATCTCGTCCAGCGTCAGATCGGTATCCTCAACTGTGTCATGCAGCAAGGCGGCAACGAGTGTGTCCGGATCCGCCTGTATTTCGGCTAAAATAGCGGCAACTGCAACCGGATGCGAGAAATAGTCTTCGCCAGACCGGCGTTTTTGTCCGCCGTGCTTTTGCTCCCCAAGCACGTACGCAGCATGAATGCGCTTGCGTTCATCCGCAGAAAGACGCCGAAGAAAGAGTTCCAAATCGGTCCATTGCATGGGTAAGAGTAAGTGTAGCTTATGCCGGGTGGAGGTGTAAGAGGAGCCGCGAAGGTAAGGCGAGTAAAGCGCGTAAGGCGTGTGAAGATGCAATCTTGAAGGATCTAAAAAAATCGATACCTGCTATACGCGCATTACCCCCAATACCCGCCTTACCCTCTCAAGGTCTTCAGTACATACTCCTTCACATTCGCAAAAATTTCTGTGCTGTCATCCAGTTTCTCAATATCAGACCTGGAAAACCACCTCATGTCCGATCCTTCGGTTTTCTCGAGTGTCAGCACCTGATTCTCGTCGAGAGGCTTGGCAATAAAGAGAAAATCCATGTGCTGGTGCGCCGGTTCGCTACGCTCTTTACTCTCGGGTATCTCTTCGAGCAGCATGGCAATGGGCTTCTTGAGCATGCGGCCCTCCTGCGGATTACCGGTAAAGAGATCCGGCTGATTGTCGCCGATAATCTCCACGTCCATGCCGGTTTCCTCTTTGCACTCCCGCTTGGCGGTTTCCTCCGGCGTTTCGTTCTCGTCCACATGCCCGCCCGGCGGCATCCAGCGCTGTAGCCGCTTATGCCACATCAGAAGGCATTGGTTTTTGGAGTTGATTACGAAGGCGGTGGCGGTAAAGTGTCTTTGCATGAAGTTCGAAGAACGAAGAATCAAATACGAAACAAAATCTAAAACAGAAATTTGAAATTTACTATAGCATGTGAGGCGATCAATTGAGATTTCGCCATTCGATTTTCGTACTTGTCTCGAATTTGGTTCTTTGATCTTCGTTTTTTAACGTCTCCACTTGATACTGCATCCAATCGCATTCACTTCGTTTCGGATGGGCAGTTTGCCATGTGTCAAAGCCTCAATCGCATCGAGTAAATTTCGCTCCTTCACGGCAGAAGGATCTTTCCAGCTGTCATCGATCCGGCCTTTGTACTGCAATTTCCGGTCCCGATCGAACACGAAGCAATGCGGCGTGCAGAGAGCGCCGTAGGCCTTGGCGACTTCCTGCGTTTCATCAAAGCAGTAGGGGAAAGGAAATTCTTTACGTTCACTCAGCTTCTTCATTTCCTCAAAGGAATCGTCGGGGTAGGCAACGGCATCATTGCTATTAATAAGGACAAATTGTACGCCGTCGTCTTCTACATCATTGTTCAAATCGATCAGTCGATCTTCGTAGGCCTGCGCATACGGACAGTGATTACACGTAAAGACAATCACGAGCACATCGCTCAGCAGCCCTTTGGAATCAACTGTTGTGCCGTCTGTTGCCGGTAAGGAAAAATGCGGCATCGCGTCGCCGATGCTTAGGGTCGTGGAGTTATCGTTGATGAGAACCATAAGTGAGAATGAAGAATCAAGAATTCAGAATCTAGAATGAAGTATAACATTGTCACGCATGCACTGTGCCCAGAAAGATACTTTTCTTATTCGTCATAATCATTTTTACCCGCCTTACACGCAATACCCACTTTACTCGCCATACCTTATTTACTCGACGAAAACCCATCGCTCGCATCGGCGCCGATAACATTCGGCATCAGGCGCAACTCCATAATCTGCGGCCAGGCAAACAGGCGGGCGCGGACACCGGACTCACCAATGCCGCGCGAAATGGCGAGAGTCGTATTGTCATCCACGGCGAACAGTCCTTGATCGTACTTCTGGCCGAGCTTCGTTGGCAGTTGAACGAGCGGCCCGATAAACGGCAGGCGCACTTGTCCGCCATGCGTATGGCCGGTCACAATCAAGTTGGCCTTGGCGCTTAAGGTGTCCAGAATAACATCCGGATTATGGCTCATCAGAATAGTCGGAATGTTTGGATCCAGATTGGCCATTGCTCTGTCTAAATTAGCTGCCTGCGCCTGAATATCATCGATGCCGGCAATCAGGACTTTCTCGGTTCCCAGATTGGCGACAATCGAGCTATTGCGCAGGACTTTGATATTGAGCGATGCAAGTGTGCTTGCAACGTAATCACTGGGATCGTTGGGCGACAGAGAAATGGGGGTGACGAATCCGCCGCGCACATCGTGATCGTGGTCACCGAGCACGGCGAACGTGCCAATGGTCGGTTTCAGTTTTTTCAGTTCCGACAATTCGGCGATTTCCTGGCTGCGCAATTCACCGTCCGTCAGAAAATCCCCCGGCAGAAGAATGATATCCGGCAGCAGGTCATTGGTTTGCGACACAATCCGTTTCATCTGTTCGACCGTGCGGTACGGTCCGACATGAATGTCGGACAGCACGGCGACTTTCAGCGGCTGATGGACGGGAAACGGTATTTCATAGCGACTAACGACAAAAATATGCGGTTCGATAAACGAGCCGTAGATCACGAGAAGTGCGCACAGAAGCGCGAGCGGCCCGACAGCCAGCGAAAAAGTCCTGCTCCCACGACGTGCTTTTCTGGTGCGCAGCGTGACAAAGCACAGAAAAGCCACGCTCAGACTTCCGGCAATCAGCAGGGCAATAGTCAGATCCCACGGAAAAATGTACGGAGAGAGAAGAAACATCGGTTGGTTCCGATTATTGGCTCAATTGAGCCGATTGGGAAGAGAGCTCACACAGGCAGCGCGAACTTGGCTGGACATAAGCGACAATCGATGCGCTTGTTATGCAACGCGTGTTTTAATAGAAGAGAGCTGTGTCTGCAGTGTTTTCAGATCCGTTTCTAGTTTCGTGCGCTGAGTTTCTAACTGCGTGCGTTCGGTATCGAAACTCGTCGCTTCCGTCTGCAGGGCTGTCAGATTTGTGCGCAAACGATCGGTAATGGTGCGCAAAGAGTCCAAGTCGGCAACGACAGTGCGCAGGCGGTCAGATAGAGGCATGAGAAAAGAGGGGAAGATGCAGTATAAGACGAAGAGACCTCTGTGTTCTTACTGAATTGATTATTTGTTTTTTAACGTTTTTCTACGAGCAAGAACAAAATTCTGGGCATCAGTAAGCCATTCTAATCTTTGTGTGGGCGTGCAATTCTTGGTGCGACGCAACCATTGCCGATCAAATTCTTGCAATTTACGTTTCATAAGTCTTTTAATTGTAACAACATACTAACATCAATGTCATCCTTTTTACGTCGAGTTTTCTTTTTCATCTTAATAAGATCGTCAACCGAAACAACAGGGACGGATATATCCCAAACTGGAATTTGGGCACTATGTTTCTCAAAATCTGCAAAATGAAGTGAGTCTCCTATTATAACGTCGATGCTATGAAGAGGGTCAGAATCGTTTACAAATGTATAAGCAATAAGATTTTTCTTTTTGATAAGGTCTAGAACTTTTTTCTCATCACCAAGTTCATCCAATGAAATGGGGACTCTCTTTTCATATTTCATTTTTTTCATAAGTGTTGCCATTGCAAGCAAATTTTTTTCATCAAGCGCGAGGAGAATATCAATGTCACCTGTAAATCGCGCAACTCCAAGCAGATTCATGGCAACACCGCCTACGATGATATATCGTATTTTTGAATCATTCAGTGCCGCGAATATTTGTTGATACGTCGCCATAGAGCAATGGTACTCTTTATTCTAATAAGCTAAAAAGCTACTTACTATAACCTATCGTCTACTTCTCCAACATCTTCTTCAGATACTGACCGGTGTAGCTTTCTGTCACATTTCCGACATGTTCAGGTGTGCCGGTTGCCACCACGCGTCCGCCACCGGATCCGCCGTCGGGACCGATATCGATAATATGGTCGACGGATTTGACCACGTCCAAGTTGTGTTCGATCACAAGAACCGTATTGCCCTTTTCCACCAAACGCTGGAGCACATCGAGCAGACGGGCAATGTCGTCAAAATGCAGACCGGTTGTGGGCTCGTCGAGAATGTAAAATGTTTTGCCGGTTGCACGTTTGGTGAGTTCCGTTGCCAGCTTGATGCGCTGAGCTTCTCCGCCAGACAGAGTGGTTGCGCTCTGGCCCAAGTGAATGTAGCCGAGTCCGACGTCCTGCAGCGTCTGGAGTTTGTTGCGGATAGAGGCAAATGATGAGAAGAAATCGAGTCCTTCGGTAATGGTCATATTCAGCGCCTCAGAAATGTTCTTTCCCTTATAGGTGATTTCGAGCGTTTCCCGGTTGTACCGACGACCTTCGCAGGTTTCACACATCACGTAGACATCGGGCAGGAAGTGCATTTCGATGCGCTTGAGTCCGTCGCCTTCACAATCTTCGCAGCGACCACCGGAGACGTTGAAGCTGAAACGACCTGGCTTGTAGCCACGCATTTTGGCTTCGGGTGTCATCGAAAACACATCACGCACTTCGGTAAAAATGCCGGTATAGGTTGCCGGGTTACTGCGTGGCGTACGTCCGATGGGGGATTGATCGATGACAATCGCTTTGTCCAAATGTTCAAGTCCTTCGATCTTCTCGAAGTTCTGGCCTTTGGAATGCGCTTTGTTGAGCGTGCGCATGAGCTCCGGTGCCAGGATGCCGTGAATCAGACTGGATTTGCCCGAGCCGGATACGCCTGTAATGCCGATGAAGCATCCCAGCGGAAAGTCCGCGTTCACATGCTGCAGGTTATGGTGGGTGGCATTGGTGATTTTCACGAATTTTCCATTTCCCTTTCGGCGCGTCTTTGGCACGACAATCTGTTTTTTACCGCTTAAATACTGACCCGTGACAGACTCCGGATTATCGATGAGCGCTTGCGGCACGCCTTGGGCAATCACTTTTCCGCCGAGCTTGCCGGCGCCTGGTCCGATCTCAAGCAGGTAATCTGCGGCTTCGATTGTTTCCTGGTCATGCTCCACCACAATCACCGTATTACCGATGTCGCGCAGGTTGGTCATGGTCGCAATCAATTTGCTGTTATCGCGCTGATGCAAGCCGATACTTGGCTCATCCAGAACGTACAGCACGCCCTGCAATGCCGAGCCAATCTGTGTTGCCAAGCGAATGCGCTGGGCCTCGCCGCCGGATAATGTCGCCGCACTGCGATCGAGCGTTAAGTATTTGAGACCAACGTTTTCCAGGAATTTAAGACGACTCACGATTTCGGCAATCACTTTTTTCACAATCGAATATTCATAGGAAGTGAGCGGCTCTTTAGACTTCAGCTTGCCTTCGACTGTGCTGCCTGGAATAAGAGACGAATAAAACGCGTGTGCCTCGGCAATGGAGAGAGCGGTGCCTTCGACAATATTCTTGCCGCCGACCGTGACGCCCAGAATTTCTTTCTTGAGTCTGCGTCCGCCACATTCGCCACATGGGAGTTCGAACATGTAGCCTTCGATCTGGCTTCTGGTGTAGCTGGAATCGGTCTCGGTATGTCTGCGCTGGAGGTTGGGGATGACACCTTCGTACGTTGTCTGATATTCGTTGGAGCCGCGATCACTTTCAAACTTCACCATCAGTTTTGACGGATGACCAAACAGTACGACTTTCTTCATTTCCGGTGACAGCTTCTTCCATGGCATATGAAGAGGAAGATCGATTTTTTCTGATAGCGCTTCGAGTGTCTGCATCATAAAGCTCATGCGTCCGGCCGATGTGGCCCACGGATGAATGGCGCCTTCGCTGAGTGTCAGATTTTCGTTCGGGACAACCAGTGCCGGATCCACCTGCAGAATGCTACCAAGTCCATGACAGTTTTCACAGGCGCCGTGTGGTGAGTTGAACGAAAAGCTGCGTGGTTCGATCACCGGAATCGAGAGCTCCGGATTATCCGGATCGACAAATTTATCCGAGAAACGTGTGAGTTCATTCGTATCCGCGTCCATCACGTAGAGCATGCCGCCGCCTTTTTTAAGCGCCAACTCCACGCTATCGGCCAAACGCGTGCGGTTGGGATTCGGTGATTCAATCTCGGTGCCATCTGACAATTTTTCCATAATTGGCTCAAAGTCGCGCACAATCAGACGGTCAATCACAATCTCGATGTCATGCGCCTTTTTAGGATCAAGCTCCAGTTCTTCATCGGCTGTGACCACCTGCCCGTCGATGCGCATGCGCACAAAACCCTCGCGCTTGATGGCGTCGACAATTTTCTGATGCGCGCCTTTACGGCCGCTCACCTGTGGCGACAGAAGAAAAATCTTCCGGCCATCGGGCATTTTGGTAATGATGTCTACAATCTGACTCGGCGATTGTTTCTCAAGTAATTTTCCGGTGATAGGCGAGTGCACTTTGCCGACTTTCGCCCAGAGCAAACGCATGTAGTCGTAGATTTCCGTGACTGTTCCAACTGTTGAGCGAGGGTTTCTGGCTGCGGTTTTCTGATCAATCGAAATAGCCGGGCTTAAGCCTTCTATGCTGTCGACTTCCGGCTTTTCCATCTGGGCGATGAATTGACGGGCGTAGGCCGACAGAGATTCGGCGTAACGACGCTGGCCCTCGGCGAAAATCGTGTCGAATGCCAAAGACGACTTGCCAGAACCCGAAAGTCCGGTAATAACAGTGAGTTTGTTGCGCGGAATATCCACGTTCACGCTCTTTAAGTTGTGCATGCGTGCGCCACGTACTTTGATGAAATCCATAATGGTTGAGTATTGAACTTTATAGATGTCCGATTGTACACCAGGGAGCGAGGAGTTGTCTAGTCTTAGGGCTCGGTTGGATTTATTGCATCATGATGCAAACTACCAAATACCAATGACCAACTACCAAACAAGGGGCAACTTCCAACTCCCAATAACCAAATACCGAGAAGATCAATATAGAGGGCGTTCTGTGCAATAAAAGAACGGAAATAATGCTTTGCATAAGAGGAAAATCATGCTTTGCCCTTTTTAAATTTTGTTTGAGTTATTCCAACTGAAAAATCCTTCATTACAATGAAGTCACTATGCAAAAGCCATACGATCTACAGGAGCGAACGTTTCTCTTCGCAAAAGATGTCAGAAAATTTTGCAGGGATGTTCCTAAGAAATTTGTACTGATCGAAGATTTAAAGCAACTACTTCGATCGTCAGGATCAGTCGGTGCAAATTACATTGAGGCGGACGAAGCACTAAGCCCAAAAGACCGGATTGTTCGTTTGAAAATATGTCGAAAAGAGGCAAAAGAATCCATCTATTGGCTGCGATTAATTCAGGAATCTCTTTTATCTGAGCATGAATCAATGCGCATACTTTTGCAAAAAGAGGCGACAGAGTTAAAACTTATCATTCATACAATCATTGCAAAATCAGCATCCAATAGTTCAGTGTAATCAATCCTACTTGGAAATTGGTAGTTGGACGTTGGGAATTTATGCAGTATCTCCCTCATCCTCAATCTCCCCGACCAGTTCCTCCAGCACGTCTTCGAGGCTGATGATGCCGATGGTCTTTCCTTCTTCCTGTACAACCGCCAGGTGAATCTGTTTTTTGCGGAAGAGCGCCAGTAGCTTATTGGCTTTCATATTTGGTGAGACTACCAGGACTTCGCGCATGATGTTCTGCATGATGTCCGTATCTTTGCCGTCGGCCAGTTCTTCCAGAATATCGCGACTGAGTGCCTGCCCGACAATAACATCCATTGTCCCCCTGTAGACCGGATAACGCGAGTATGAGTGCTGAAAGACGACCTTGGCTGCCGTACGTACTGTTGTCGTACTGGAAAGAGCGACAATCTTATGATGCGGCGTCATCATATCGCGTGTTTTCTTGTCGTTGAGCACAAAGGCACGTTCGATCAATTGCTCCTCCTCTTGGTTGATGTGACCGGCGTCTTCTCCAATAGATACAAGCGCACGGATTTGAGCTTCGGTTCCAATGTCGCGTTTTCCTTTTTTAAAGAGGCGGGCAAAGGCTTCAAAAATTCGAACCAACGGATACAGAATGAAAATGAGAATACGAATGAATGGTGCAAGCACACGACTGATTGCCGGCGCATAATGCGCGCCGATCGCTTTGGGGAGAATCTCGGAAAAAATGATGGTCAGAAAGGCCAGAACGGCGGTGATCATTCCTATTTCCTGATTGCCAAAAACACTCTCTGTTACCTGTCCGATGATAACGGGAAAAGCGACATTGGTGATATTTGTCAGAATCACGATGACGATAATAGTGCGCGTTAAGTGCTTCTGAATGCGGACAAGCGAAGCGGCACCCCATTTTTTGGCATGCGCCATTTCGTGTGCTTCAGCCGGTGACACACTCAAAACAGCTGCATCGATCATGGCAAAGAAGCCAGACAGAATGACAAAGACAGCGATGAGAATGATGAGAGTGAACATGAATGCCGACTATAGCATGGCCGATACGATTTTCTCAATTCTTCCACCAACAGAGCGTCCCGTTCTCGGGCGCGGCAGATCAAATACGCTCACTGCAATTGATACAGAACTCCTACTAACCCTTCAGAACAAACCCATCTCTCTGTGGTCCGGTGCCGATACCAAGGAATTTGCACTTCGCCTTTTTCTCGATTTCTGTAAGGAGCGTGAGCAGAGGCGGGGGTAATTTTTCCCACTCTGTAATAGTGGTATCGAGTGTAAAGCAGTCGCGCTTTTCAACGACCGGCTCAACTTTGCGGTACGACACGTTGGAGCCCGGTACGTAATCGATCTTCTCATCATTGAGTTTGTAGCCGGTGACCAGCGGAATAGTGCCATCCTTTGTCTTATTGAAATCCTGCAGCAGATCACATTTGGTAAGAAACAGAAGATCAACGCCATTGCCGCGGATCGCATGCGTAAGCTGGACGAGATCAAGCATGCCGACTCGGCGCGGGCGGCGTGTCACGGTTCCGTATTCGCGACCAAGCATGCGCAGGGCGATGCCGACTTCGAACGGATTTTCAGACTGTAAATACGCTGTCGTGTCGTAGGTACGTTCTTCGTAGTCGCGGTTATGGCTGTTACCGCCTTCTTCCATACAATAATTTTCGGATTCCAATCCGCCGAATTCGGAGGCAAACGGGCCGAAGCCGACACGGGACATAATGGCTTTGGCAACACCGATGGTTTTTCTGTGATAATTCGGCGACAGATCACCTCCTACGTACGCGGCACCGGCAACGGTAGAGCTGCTTGTCACAAACGGGACACAACCTTTGGTGACATCGAGCATCACCGACTGGGCGCCTTCGAACAGAACTTTGGCGCCTTTGGCTACTTTCTTCTGCAGCCAGAGCGTGTCGCGCTGGACAAACGGCGTAATAAAATCGAGAGCTGTCTGCATGTGTTGCAGTGTCAGTTCGCAGTCGCGCGCAGGGAGATCGTGCTTATTGAGTGTTTCGATAAAGTTATTCTTCATCTGCGCGAAGAATGTTTTTGGGTCATCGAGTAAATCTCCGAGTTTGATGGTGAGCAGGCGCTTGCCTTCCATGCGCAGCGCTTTGTCGCTGTATGCCGGCCCGATACCATTCTTCGTCGTGCCGATTTCGCCGCCCATCAGTTCATCCATCAAAATATGGTGCGGCTGAATGACCGGGGCCTGATCCGAAATGAACAACCGGTCTTTCATCTCTATCTTCATCGCCGAAATCTTTTCCACCTCTTTCTGCAACTTTTCCAAATTCACCACACAGCCCGATCCTATATAAAGGAGAGTGTGCGTTTGGAAAATAGACGACGGAACCTGATTGAGCGAAATGCTCCCCTGGTCGGTTTCTATGCTGTGTCCAGCGTTGGCTCCACCGTTAAAGCGAGCCACAATGTCGTAGTCCTTCGCCAGCAAATCGATCACCTTGGCCTTGCCTTCGTCTCCGTATTGCAAGCCGATGAGAACGTCGCTGTAGCCTTTGGGCATGGCAGAACTATACACAAGACAAAAGTATCAATCTAGCCACAATTCCATGGGATTGATGAATGCGGGGAAATGAAGGGAGGTCCAGGGCCAGTCTTCAATTTCTTTGACCAAATGATGCTTCATTCCGTTTCCATGAACATAGGCCATTGCGGCAGATGATTGGCGGCCGTCGCGAATACGTTCATCATAAAAGCCGTTTTGCCAGCCTATATTTTCAACAGCGGGACACGATGTCCCGCCTGCGGATATTTTGATTGTATTTGGCAAGGTATCGATTGTATTTTTATTTTCCGCAGCTGGGACATCGTGTCCCAGTGATACGATAAAATCCTTCACATTTTCTGTCGCATTCTTTTTAAACGTTTGCATGAATGCGCTTAATCCTTTCACGCCCGGACTTATAATCATATGCACATGGTCTGGCAAAATACAAAACGCATGTAATTGTGCGCCATGAATATCTCGTGTTCGACAGAGCGTCTCGATCAAAATTTCAGGAATGCCGGCGAATGTACACCATTCAATGCGATTTTTCGTCTTGGTGTTGACGTGAAAAACGCCGTGTTGGGCATAGTGTTTTTGAGGCATTTAAAAAACGTACTATGCCTGATTCAGATATTCAATTGTACGAGAGAACACCATTAAATAATTTATGTTTTTATTTAGTCAGCGGGACACGATGTCTCGCCTACGGAGGCTTTGATGGGATTAGATGATAATTCGATTATATGTTTGTAACCGCAGCTGGGACATCGTGTCCCAGCGATGCAATCATAACTCCTGATTATTTCACCACAATCCCGCCACTCACTTCCTCCACCTTAAAGACTTTCTTCTCCTCTTTGCTTTCAATCAATTTCAAGGCCAGCGGATCGAGAATGTCAGACTGGATCAAGCGCTTGAGCGGACGAGCGCCGTATGCTTGATCATAGCCATGTGTGGCCAGCCAGTTGCGCGCGTCTTTGCTGATGGTCACCACAACGCCCTTCTTCTCCAATCGTTCTATGGTTCGATCGAGCTGAATGTCCACAATCTTGCGCGTCTGTTCTTTGGTGAGCGGTTCAAAAATAATAATGTCGTCGATACGGTTGATGAACTCTGGACGGAAATATTTTTTGAGCTCAGCGAATATCGCCTCTTTTTCCATCATGGATGAAACCTGATCGACAATCGAGCTGCCTTTTTTCTTGGCGTCCAGTTTTGCTCGTGCCTCAATCATTTCCTGAATCTGACTGCTTGCGATGTTTGTGGTCAGAATGACAATCGTATTCGTAAAGTTGACCGTCCGGCCTTTGTTGTCTGTCAGGCGTCCGTCATCGAGCAGTTGTAGTAACACATTGAAGACATCCGGATGCGCTTTCTCGATTTCATCAAAGAGCAGGACAGAGTACGGTCGTCTGCGGACGGCTTCTGTTAACTGGCCACCCTCTTCGTAGCCCACGTATCCTGGCGGCGAACCGATGAGGCGTTGTACGGAGAATTTCTCCATGTACTCCGACATATCGATGCGGATCATCGCGCGCTCGTCGCCGAACAAATACTCAGCCAGCGCTTTGGCAAGCTCTGTTTTTCCGACTCCCGTCGGGCCCATAAAGATGAAACTTCCAATCGGCTTGTTTTCGTCGCCAATGCCGGAACGTGCGCGACGCACGGCGTTGCTCACCGCCTGTATGGCTTCCTCCTGACCCACGACCCGCTTGCCGATTTCAGTTTCCAATTTCGCGAGTTTGGCCGATTCACTTTCGAGCATGCGTGTGACCGGAATGCCCGTCCAGCGGCTGACAACGGCAGCTATATCTTCGGCTGTCACTTCTTCGCGCAGCAGCGACACACCGTCTTTGCCACTCATTTTTTTCAGCTGCTTTTCGGTTTCCTTTAGTTCCGCTTCCAGCTTCGGCATGTCGCCGTGACGAATGGTGGCTACACGCTCAAAATCCGCACTGCGCTCAGCGCGCTCTTGCTCGGTACGCAGTTTGTCGATTTTGGCTTTAATCTCCTTCAAGTTGTTATGTGCCTGTTTTTCGGCACTCCACTGCTGCTCAATGCCCCGTGCCTGTTCGGTGATGTCGGCCAGCTGCTTCTCGATTTTCTTGAGCCGTTCTTTGCTCTCGGCGTCCTTCTCTTTCTTGAGAGCGGCTTGTTCGATCTGCAAATTCATGCGCTTGCGGTCCAATTGATCCAACTCCGTCGGCTTGCTTTCGACCTGGAGCTTGAGACCCGAGGTCGCTTCATCGATCAAATCAATCGCCTTATCCGGCAGAAAGCGATCCGTAATGTAGCGCGTACTCAAATCCACCGCTGCAACCAGTGCTTCGTCGCGAATGCGCACGCCGTGGTGCACTTCGTACTTCTCCTTAATACCGCGCAGAATGGCGAGTGTGTCATCCGTCGTCGGCTCTAAGACCATCACCGGTTGAAAGCGCCGCTCGAGTGCCGCATCCTTCTCTATGTACTGGCGATACTCTTTGAGAGTTGTTGCGCCAATGGCGTGCAGCTGACCGCGCGCCAAAGCGGGTTTCAGTAAATTGCTCGCATCGTTGCTGCCTTCGGCTGCACCGGCACCGACAATCGTGTGGAGCTCGTCAATGAACAAAATGATTTCGCCAGCAGATGCCTCCATTTCTTTAAGCAGTGCTTTCAGCCTGTCCTCAAATTCGCCGCGGTATTTGGTGCCGGCGATCATGCCGCCTAAATCCAGGCTCAGGACTTTCTTGCCTTTCAGGCTATCTGGCACATCACCTTGAATGATGCGCTGAGCCAGTCCTTCGACAATCGCCGTTTTACCCGTTCCTGGTTCACCAACGAGCACCGGATTGTTTTTTGTCCGACGACTCAGGATCTGCATCGTCCGACGAATTTCTTCGTCGCGACCAATGACAGGGTCCAGTTTTCCTTCCTTCGCGCGAGCCGTGAAGTCGACGGTATATTTGGCCAGAGCCTGCTGCTTCGATTCAGGGTTTTGATCAGTCACTTTGTGGGGGCCACGTATTTTTTGGATTGTAGCAAGTAATGCATCGTAGTGCACTTGATGGCTTTTAAGTAACCTTTTCGCGTCACTCTCGATTGTCAGGAGTGCGAGGAGAATATGTTCCAGAGCCACGAAGCTGTCACCCATTTTTCGCATCTGATTCTCCGCTTCCTGGAGCACTTGCTGCATAGGTCGATCAATGCCGATCTGCGGATTACCCGATACCGTTGGGAGTCGATTGAGCTGCTGATTCAGATCATTTTCAATCGCCATAAGATCACTATTAGTTTCCAATGCCGGTCTCGGTACGCCGTTTTGCTGGTCGAGCACTCCCTTTAAAAGATGCAGGGGGGTGATGAAGCTGTGCTGCTTGCTCACAGCTAGTTGCTGCGCCGATGCAACGGCAGCAGATGCGAGTTCGGTGTATTTGGAGAAATCCATAGCGAGAGGGTAAGGCGGGTATCGTGAGTAAGGTGAGTATGGCGCGTCGCTCAATTGAACAGAGCCATCATTTCGTTAAAATTAGCACTCAATATTATAGAGTGCTAAAATTGGTCGTCAAGAATATTTCCACAATTATAGGCAGATGTGGACAGCGTTAATTTTTTCTTTACACTCAGCTGCAATGCAAAAACAGGTGAAAATTCGCGTGTACGGCTTGGTGCAAGGAGTCTTTTTTCGCGCGTTCGTTTTGGAAAAAGCTCTCATGTTGGGACTCAAAGGCTACACGCTCAACGACAGTGACGGTTCTGTTTTTATAGAAGCGCAAGGCGAGCAGGCGAAGATTGCCGAATTTATCGAGTGGTGCCAGAAAGGACCAAGGCGTGCTCGTGTGGATCGGGTCGAAATGGAAGAAATGCCGGTTGCCGATTTCAAGACATTTGAGATTCGCACATAAAATAATCTTTACACGCGTTCAAAGTTGCGTAGAATCTTGAGTTACATGCATTGCATTATTTCCTCACAGGTCGTTCGTACGACAGCCGCGCACAAGCGGGTGGGGCTTTTGATGCAGTAAAACCGATACGTCATCAAGCAAAAGCCCCCTCGCCACTTGCAGGGGCTTTTTTGTTTCCGTTCATTCACATCACCGCATCAGAAAAGATCTGCCTTCCGGCGTGGAAGCAGTGTTGCCCAACTTACCAGGAGCCAATCCGATGAATACGCACCTTGTCTGCGCTCTCTTTTTCCGTTTCGCTCGTCCGCGTTCGCGCAGAACGCGCGGCCGAAAGACTGTCAAAGAGAAATAGGTACGTCATCATCCGTTCGTTGAGTGACAGCAAAGCACCGGGGTCTCTGGATTTTTCCTGAGACCTCGGTTCAAACCCTAAAGATCATACTTTCATTTGGGAGAAGTCAGATCTTTTCTGATCATATATCAATCAATTGAGAAATGCGCAGATGCCTGCTACTATTTTCCAATGCTCACTACTCTCACTGCCACCGAAATAGATGCTCTTTTACTCTCGCAAATGCTTGGTCATCTTGGCTGTAATGCTAACGGAGAACAGTACGTGCTGCCTCTTTTCTATATCTATTACGAGGATGCGTTGTACGGACATACTTATGAAGGAAAGAAGTCTGAGATTCTGAAACAAAATAAGCAGGTATGCTTTCAGGTAGAGGAACTGGTCAAAAATGGATGGAAGAGCGCAATGGTGTGGGGCATGTATGATCAGATACAGGGAAAAGAGGCAACGCAGGCAATCAATGTCATGCTCGAGCGACTCAACGCACTTCCGGAAGACAAGAAGCAGCATTTCTTTCCTTTTTACCAAACTGACGGATCTTTTGCGTTTCGAAAGGATGGAAAGATGCCCGTGATCTGGAAAATTACTATAGAAAAAAAGTCTGGTAAGGCGGAAAAGGGACGGTAATCAGGATAGTGACTCCGACTGTCGGTTTTTACGTGAGCGGTTTCCATCAGACAAAGTACTAATATGATCAAAAAAATAGTTCTTATTATATAAATCTCAGAAAAGATAAATAGCGAACATATAAATACATCATCAACAATAGAAGAGAAGAAAATACACCGGAATTCATTGCATGTGGTTCCGTGTGATTGTAGAGTTTTCCCTATTCCACCTCTCCCTATGCACTATCGCTTGTCTCTCGCCGTGCTTGCTTGCTCAGCTTGTCTCATGCCTGTCACCGTTTTCGGTGCTGCAACAAAAACAGCATCCAGCTCTTCCAAAGTTTCCGTGCAAGTTACTGTCCAGACAAATGCGCAGCTGGAAGCAAAAGCGCGCAAAGGCGACATTGATGCAGCGTACGATCTGGGTATGCGCTACTACACAGGCGACACCAAGACCAAGACGAAGAAGGATGATAAAAAAGCAGTTGTATGGCTTTCTCTTGCCATTTTGGAAGGGAAGCAGGTGGCCAATCAGTACGAACTCGAAACGTACTTCAGTCAGCATTTAACCGATAAAGATCGCGATACGCTGACAGACGAACTGAATGCAATCATGGCAAATATTCCGGCATTGCGCGGCCGAACAGACATCAGCCTCGATGCGACGCAGGATTTGCAGCGCAAGAAAGACATAGCTGCAGTGGCCGATGCGCTCATCAAATATTACAGCGATCATAAGAAGAAATTTCCTGTCTCTCTGCCAAAGAAACTGACGGATATTTGCCGTGTCTCCGGACCGGACTGTAAGACATTCGTGAATATCGGCGACCTGCTTGGCCAGTATATAAAAGCACTGCCAATTGATCCGACGGCGAAAGTTGATTCCAAAAGCACAGGATATATGATCAGCGCTGATAAAGGTGTGCTGACAATTACGGCTCCAAAGGCCAATGAAAAGAATGTGAAGGTTGTACGATCGTACTAGTGCGATCGTTTGGTTACTTGAAGATGAGGAATGGTTTCGTTAGCATCGATTTCTCATGAGCAATCAACATGATAATCAGTCACCGGCAAGCAAGCTGGATATAAAAATGATGCAAGACCAGCTAAGTATTATTCTTAAGCTAATGGGGACTTTTGCAACTAAAGATGACCTGAATCGGTTCGCAACGAAAGAAGATCTTAAGGAGCTTGCAACCAAAGAGGATCTGCAATTACTTCGAGATGAAATGATGCTTCATAGTGAGCAGATGCAGATGAATCTGACGGATGTTATTCGAGATTCAGCTTCGGCAATACGTGATCGTATTGATAATCATGAAAAGAGGATTCATGTCTTAGAAATGCGTATATAAAGTTATGAATAAAAATAGTGATCACATTTTTTGTTTATTATAAAAGAAATTTTAGATCTTATTATTTGATCATAGAAGATATTTGACGATCAATCATCCGCAGGCATACACTCTTCTTGTGAAGAAATCTGCACAAGCAGTGGCGATTCCATTTCCCAGCCTGTGTCATTTCTTTGTCCGCTTTTTTTCGTACTTTACCCGTTAACACTCGCTCGTTTTGGAATTCCGCACGACGCTTCCAAACGAGAGAAGCTTCTTTTGCGAATTACGAATAGTTCCATTCTTCTTCCCTCCATCCTATGCTCATTGTTCTCAAGGAAAAGAAAAATACTGCGCTCATCAGCCATTTGCAGAAATTGATTGCTGATAAATTTGGCTGTGCAAGTCATATGATCGGCAATAATGAGCGTGTGATGGCGGTCACGGGCGACACGAGTGTTATCGATGTGGAACTACTTAAAAATATCGATGGGGTCAAATCCGTCGATCGCGTGGATCGACCGTACAAACTGGCAACACGCGAGAAGAAAAATCGCACCGAAATTACCGTGCGTCCAGATTGTATTATCGGTGCACCGGATACAGTCGTTATTATGGCCGGCCCCTGCTCCATCGACGACGAACATATTCTGGATGAAACGGCAGCGATGGTAAAAGCGAAGGGGGTGAAAATTCTGCGTGGTGGCGCCTATAAGCCACGAACAGGCCCGTACTCCTTTCAAGGTCACGGTGAAATGGCGCTGAAGCTGATGAAGAAAGCTGGCGAAAAATATGACATGGCGACGAAAAAAAAAAAAAAAAATCTCAATGATATCGCACTGT
>CALMES010000008.1 GCA_937863435.1 uncultured Candidatus Peregrinibacteria bacterium | reverse complement strand
AGTCGCTTCCCGACATGGTGCTTGACAGCCGCAATGCGTATGCTGAAATACTTGAAATCATTAACGCCACCGCAAAAACCGGTGAGGACATCTGGATTGACATAAAGAAAGCATGATGATATTAGAACTGACTTCGCAGGTCGCTGGACTTGTATCAACCGGAACCGACCAGGCTGCATTCTGGGGCGCCATGGCCGCAGTAGTGGGAACCCTTGGGACAGTGATAGGATATGTGGTAAAGATGAACATCAAGCTCAACAAGGCCATGATGGAGCAGAACCGGCAGTTGTCGGATGTCATTGTTCAGAACACCGTAGCGTTTAAAGACCTGCAATCAGAAATCAAAATACTAAGCGAAAGCCAAAGGACGTTCCTGCCGCTGTTGCTCAAAGAAATGGCAAGATGATATCGTATATCGCCACCGTTTTCATCGTTGATATGGTGCTGTTACTCGCAGCCGGTGGGTATGGATTCTTCTGTGCCATCACCAACCCCAACCAATACATCAACCCCTCGTTGTGCGGAAGGCGGGCTAAGGTGGCTGTGTTCGTGCCTTTCCTGTGGTTTTACCACGTCCTTGCTAATGCAAAGACGGTGTACGGGTATTCCCAGGCTGTGGAGTGGAATATCCCTCATGATATTCTTGTTGATATTGCCGTGCGCCAAAGTGTGGGTATGGTAGGAACTATGTTAAACGTACTGCTCATAGCAGGATATAATTTCGACAAACAAAATGGAACTATTTGATAAACTCATGTCGTCCCCGTGGATGATGATGTCCCTTGGGCTTGTTTCACACTTGCTGTTAAAGGCGATGCGTGTGAAAGACACCTCAAAGCGTATAGAGGAAAAATTCTCTATCATAAAGTTTGTGAGGGACTACATGGTGCCACTTGTGTTCAGCATCATCGCCAGCTTCATCTTCACCGGTATCAGTATTGATCGTGGGTGGCCGATATGGATCGCTTACTTCATGTCGCTCTCGTCAAGCTCGGCACTGTATAACATCTACCCTGTGATCACCAATCCCGCTATGTGGAAGTCGCTGGCGTCAATCGTCGCCGGAAAAGCCACGGGACAAACACCGCCCCCCGATGATCAACAGCCGTAATATTATCCGGTTTCAATGGGTCGTCATCGCCGTGCTGGTCTTGATGTATTGGTTTAAGACCACACCATGTCCTCCGTGCGCTGAGGTTGCGCCCTCAAGGACTGTATATATCGCATACCATGACTCTACGCCAAGAACGGACACGGTGGCACCAAAGAAAACCGGTGTACGAGAGAAGATTAAGAATCCTCTTGTGGCTCCACGCCCCCTGTATGCTCAGGACACGGTTTCAGTCGCTGATAGTTGCGATAGCTATCTTGCTACTGCCGGTGATTCTATGGTGGATATACAGGTCAGGTACTGCTCCTCAGACCCCGTGCAGGACTTCAGCATCACCTACCGTCACCTTGGAGTCAGGCAGGTGACCATCATTGACAGCATACCGTACTCCGTTGGGTTCCGACGGGCACTCTACGCCGGAGTCTGCATGAACACCGGAGGTGGTATCGGCCCTTCTATTTCCATGTACAACCCCAAGACCACATACAGTTACAGCTACGATTTACTGCTCAGGCAACATCACCTCGGGGTGGGATGGAGGCTGTGGGGGAGGTAGGTTAAAGGTATTTGAGCGCAAAATAGTTGCATATAATGTGCATTAAATTATCGCAAATGATATACAGCCATATTGTAATTGCAAATGGTCTGTCTTTTGAAAATCCAAAGTTTGAAATATCGTAATTATATGGGAATGACCATCCCATCTTCCCTTCGGGAACCGGAGGCTTCTTCGTGTTGTTTTTAATTGCAATTAAATACGCAACAAAATTTGTTCTGTCAATAAAAAAATGTGTAATAAAAATAGCGATCACCGCTTGCCATGATCCAATAAGAAGGAATGGTGCCGAGTAGGTTAAGCAGTGAGTTAGGCATGAGATCAGCCCCTGCGATCCGCTTTTTTTCTTTGTTGTGGCCTGATAGTCTGTTTGAAGGAAGTAATCTCCAATGCCATGGAGAATCAACTGAAGCATATTGTTCATAATTTTTTAGGTTTATTTCGTTGCAAATATAGTTATTAGTAGTATATTTGCAACCATGACTACAAAATCACACATGATCCACATGTATAGCGGCGCCCCATCACAGCGTGTAGGGCAGGAAGAGATGGACATGCTTGAGCGACTGAGTGCGTTTCGCGGAGGAGCCAGCAAGGCTTCGGTACTGCGTGACGCCGTGCGTAAGCTGTATGAGACATACGAAGACAGTATGCCTGCAAGTATCCGCCGCTTAAAACATGGCAAGTGAGTTTCCCATGCACTAACTGTGGAGCGTGTTGCCGTATCGTAGGAGAGGTAAAGAGTAAGTATCCGTTCCCGTATAACGCAAAGCCCGATGGGTCGTGCGAACATTATACCGGACAAGGGTGCGCTATCTACAAGACCCGACCCGACATCTGTAACATCGACCGCATGGCCGAGAAGATGGGAATACCAAAACAGGAGTTTTACGCTATGAATGCCAAGGCGTGCAACGTCCTTCAGGAAAAACAAGGCATTGATAAAAAATACAGGTTAAATGAGAATACAACGTCAACAACAGCAGACCAACACGCTCCCGCTGATCGGCAAGATTAAGGTCGGAGAGAAGGCTACCAACTCCGCCGGTAAGGAGTACCCTAAGAGCTTGGATTATTTCAGGCCAACAGGCAAGTACGTATCGGAGTTCCAGAAGGTGTTCGGCGATAAGCCAGATAAGATCGGTATTGTGTTTGTCACAGACGATATCAATGAAGCCTGCTCGCAGTACTTTGCATGCTGGACCGACGGAAAGATGCACGGCAAGGGCGATGGCGAAACCTTCCGTATCTGGGATAAGGAAGCCGATGGAGGCAAGGGTGCTTATGTTGAGAACGTGCCCAAGACAGATCCTCGTGTGCGTGCATTGAAGTGGGATGAGTACACCACGCTGAAGTTTGTGATCCCCGCTATCCCTAACGTACTTGGGTATTGGGAGTTCACCACAAAGGGTAAGCGCAGTTCAATCCCGGGCATCATCCAAGCCTTTGACTTCGTAAAAAACAAGGTCGGTACCGCAGTGGCATTGCCATTTGACCTTGTGGTGGCGAAGGCTACGGGACGCACACCAGGGGCGGCGACATCATATCCCGTCGTACAGCTCGTCCTGAACGCAGGAGAGGAGAACATGACCGCCATCAAGAACTTCCTTGGAAGCGGAGGTAACATCAATGACATCGCTACCCTGAGCCTGAACGAAGGCGCTATGAAGCAACTCAGTGCCGGTACGCATGATGTAGATCATGAGGAGGTGAAGTAACCCCACACACTATGACACAACTATCAATAGAAGCCGTCAGGGCGGCTTATTTCAATCCCAATGCCCTGAGAGAACCTTCGTATCGTCTGTACCGCATCATGACGCCAAAGGGGAGGTTCTACTACATGATGACAGACGGACAGCCCGAACTGTTCATCGGAGTCACCACCATGCTTGCCATGGTCATCCCCAAGCCGGAAGGTCTTATCAAGTGGATTGCCGATATGGGATGGCACAAGAGCAGAGAGTACATGAAGGAACGTGCCGCATACGGTACCATGCTCCACTCTCACATCGAGAAGTTCATGATCGAGCGTATCTACGACTTCACGCTGATTGAAGAGCGTGTGGATGAGTATATCGCCAAAGAGGGACTGAGTGTTGACCGTGACGCATGGTGCGATGACCTGCATAAGGACATGGCCGGATGGGTGCAGTTCTGCCACGACTACAACGTGGAGCCGCTGGCTATCGAGATCATGCTTGTGCATCCTGATGGATACAGCGGTACCATCGACCTGATCTGCAAGATGGATATATCCGTCGATGGCGAGTGGGGAGAGGTGTATAAGTCCGGAGAGAAGAAGGGCATGCCTAAGGTCACCAAGAAGACGTTTCGCATGACCTGTGTGGTGGATGTGAAATCGACAAGGAAGAGTACCAACCACGAAGAGAAGGACGTGCAGCTCGAAGCCTACAAGCAACTCATTGAGGTGAACTTTCCTGATATTAAAATTGAGCGGCTGTTCAACTGGTCACCCAAAGACTGGAGAGGCAAGACTCCCACGTACAACCTCAACGACAAGACCGACAACGTTGATATGCAGAAGTTCTATGCGTGGATACGGGTGGCTCAGCTTGAGATGAGCAAGGATGATATCGTGATTCCGGAGATCACCGGCACTGTACGCCTTGGCGATGATGCCAGCGGGCTGTACAGGGAGAGCGCACTCAAGGAGTACATCATACGTGAACACGCTAAACGGTATAAGGAGGAGGCGGCATGAACGAAGACGCAGAATCAATACGAGGCATTAAAACAACATACGTAATAAACGGGTGGGATTACATTCATATAAAAATGTCGTTTAATAAAACGCTATACATCGGCGAATGTATATTAGGTCTAAATCAGTCTTTATTTATTCATTTTGATAAGATGGTTGATGAAAACGGTGTTTCATGGAAGGCATTATCATCAACACATATAAAACTGGATGATGCCGGAATGAAGGATATTAAATTACCAAACAATCTTACAGTTTATGAGCGTAGATTCGTCTAATAACACACCCCGCTCCAACCTCGACTTCTCCCTGTGGATGGACTGTGTGCTGTCCGTAGAGGCTGACAAGTGGGCGTTCTTCTTGAAAGATAACGTCCGTCACGAGTTTAAGTACCGGCTCAACAATGTGCTGAGTGCAAACAGGGTGCTGTTAAACTACATCAAAGAGAACAACCTCATTGACCTTCTTGAAGATCAGGGAGAGTGGTTCTCAAAAGCCCTTGAAGTCATACTCAAGGCTGATGATCCCGACAAGCGTAAAGAACTGGCGCTACTGCTTCAGGCGCACGTTGAAGGTAACACCACTGTATGTGAAGACTTCCTACCAAGAGAGAAGGTGATTGAACTTGTCGGTAAGTTCACCACCGCCACACCTGAGATTATTAACAATGCTTATGATGCGATGAAGGCATGAAGAAGATAGAGTTCACCCCTGAAGATTTCAACCTGGCAATCGACAACATACTGATCAACTTCAGAGAGCAGGTGGAGTCGCACATGCCCTGTATCTGCAAAAAGAAGATACACAAGCACTGCCCGAGGCACAATGCCAAGGGCGTGATGAAAATGGTGTACGATCAGCGACAACCACTCGGAGATAAAATGCTATATTTACAGGCTAAGGAAAGCTCCGAGAGCCGCATGATAGATGTCATTCATTTAGAGCCACCACAAATATTACCACTTGATGAGTGCAAGGTGCATATAGATCACGGGCATTCATTTTATGATGATAACAATAAGAAGTAATTAACATACACAAACATGAAAACTAACTTGAATTTCGGCCAAGCCATCGAGGCATTAAAAGATGGAAAACGCGTAGCCCGTGAAGGGTGGAACGGAAAAGGAATGTTTCTATTTTTGTTGCCGGCAGGGACTGTACCAACAAAAGCAATTCACGATCCTGCATTAAGGGCAGTAGTTGGATATGAGATTGGCGGAGAAACATTTGAAGCACTCGGGAGTATCAGGATGTTTACAGCAGATAAAAAAATTCTTACCGGGTGGCTTGCGTCTCAGACCGATATGCTGGCTGAAGACTGGACAATTCTTGACTAATACACATACACATGAAAGTAAAATTCATCAAAGTCCTTGACGACAGATCCGGCACGACATCAAGCGGTCACGATTGGCGTGACGTGCAGTTTTTATGCGAAACAACAGACGAACGACCACGTAAAATTGCGCTCAACTCCAAAGGAGATGCCTGTGCTAAGATCAAAAACATGAGAGAGGGCGACATCTTCAATGTGTCCTACGATATTGTATCCAACGAAAGCAGGGACGGCCGGTGGTTCACCAAGGCTGTTGTATGGAGCGTACAGCTTCAGGCCGGTGATCCTCCAACGAGTGCATATACTAATGCGGCGGCGAATGCGAGTGGTGGAGATGATGACGGGGATGATGACGGGGATGGATTACCGTTCTGAACCACTTGATAATCAACAACTTATAAAGCCCTGACGATCATCAGGGCTTTATTTTTTAATCACCGCCACATGGGCAATTACCTACCCTATCTTCGCACTGTCATAGTGGTAATCGCAGGATCAGGGCAGGAGTTAGCGGTGACACCTGCCCGACTTGCGTTATTTCCCCACCGGCTCCTCCACCGCCAACAGTTCGTCAATGGCTTCCTGATTATATTCGAGTGGGGAGAAGCGTGTTTCTGAAAACCACCAAGTTGAAAAAGGAGGTCCATCATAAGAAAAGCCACATACGGTGCAAATGAGTCCTCTGTATATATTTGAACCTACGACTCCAACATCTATTTCAACACCTTTGCAATTGCAAGTTGATGACCTCAATCCCCTAATCGTAAACGTCTGTCCACGCTTTACAACTCCTTCAGGGTGCGTCTTTATGCACACGATTTCTTGTCCGATGTACCAGTTCATGTTAATTTACCTCCTTTAATTCTGTGAATATGTCAACGCGGCCAGGCATCACGACCGGCCGTAATCTTCTGTCGATCTCTCGGTTGATCATCTGCAACTTCTCCACTTCCCTGAGAACCCCTAACACATCAATGGTGTCGGAGTCCATCATGGCGATCTGCTCGTCAAGGTTGTCCGCGTACCATTTCTCAAGGTCGGGACGATGATGATGCCGGTGTATGCTCCCTACTGTTTGATCTCGCATAATATGCGTTTTACAGTCATCGCTTTAAACTCAGTACCGCTCAAGGTCTTCACCTGTGCGGCGTTCAGTCGTGAGGCCATCTCCCGCAGGCTCAGGTTGTCCTTGGCGTATCCACGCAGGAGTTCAATCGTGGATGGGTCGTATCCGATCTTATCCTCCCATCGGGACTGCGCACCCGCACCGGTGGCTCCTACGTTGAACCTGGTGTGCCCCGGCTTCCATCCACGGGCTTTCTTGGCCTGCAACGCCTGCTTGGTGCGGTCCGATATCAGATCGCGCTCGTACTCGGCCATCAGGGCGAACATGCCAAAGACCATCTTGTTCATGCTTGGCAGGTCCACAGCACATATCTCATACGCTGTGTTCTTTATATAGTGTGCGTACTCGGTGTCCCGCGCCAGCCGGTCGAGCTTGGCAACGATCAGCACAGCCTTCTCCTTACAGGAAAGCTCTACTGCAGCCTTGATCTCCTTTCGCTTGCGGCTGGTGCCAGACTTCACCTCTACAAACTCGGCGATGATCTCCCCGCCGTTGCGCTCCACGTAAGTCCTGATGGACTCGCGTTGCGCTTCAAGACCGAGACCGGACTGGCCCTGTCTCTTGGTCGATACCCTGAGATATGCTATGTACTTGTTCATGGTTGCAAATATAGTACAATAATTAATTAAGTCAAGAGATATTTATCAACACACCCTGTCGGTATCACATTGGGCTACGGGTGGGAGTAACCCTGCTCATGGTGTTTCGAAGGTTTGCGTGTAGTAGTTTTCTCCATCCTCAGTATCGACTTTGATCTCATCAGGTATTGGCATTATCACCTCTATTAAATCAAGCTGTCCTTTTGTAAAAGAATTTACCACCTCCTCCCTGTGCATTTTCCGGGCGGTTTGTATGAGTTTATTTTTAAGGTCATGGTATTGTGAATCTTTTATAAGCATCACATCAACATACTTTCTCATTAACTTTTCATGCTGCTCAATAAGCCAATCAATGGAGGTTTGTGTTTTCATTCGAATAGGTCTTTAGGTGCGGTTAGAATAGAGAAGTCAATAATTACGAGCAATACAACATAAAACGCCCTTGTAATTTCTTGCCAATTAAACGGATTCAATTGAAGCGTTATAAAGGCAAACAGCAGATATAACACCGCCGAAGCGATGATGATTGTGAGTAGTTTTTTCATTTTGTCGTGAAGTTTAT
>CALMES010000007.1 GCA_937863435.1 uncultured Candidatus Peregrinibacteria bacterium | reverse complement strand
CCCCCTCTCCCAATCCCTCCGTGGCTACTGGAAACTCGACGACGGCTCCGGCACCAACGCGACCGACGCAAGTGGCAATGCAAACACTCTCGCCATGACAGGTTCCCCGAGTTGGGTCGCCGGACAAATCGGTCCCTCCTCACTCGACTTCTCCGGCACGGGGCAATACCTCTCCGTTGCAAGTCCCGCAAGCGGTGTCCTCGATTTTGCCGACGGCGCGAGTTTCTCCATCACCGGTTGGTTCAATCGAGATACATTCACCGCCGATCATACCATCGTCGCCAAACGAAACGGGCAGACGGCAACCGATGACGGCTATATCGTCTATATTGATGACGCGACCGACACCCTCGTCTTCGAAGCGTCCGATACGGCGGATACCGATGAATATCAACGCGTCTCCACTTCCGCGTTCACTGCAACCGGCTGGCATCAGTTCGCCGTTACCTGGAATGATTCTGCAACAACCGATCCCGTCAATATCTTTATTGACGGCGCACTCAACAACGGCACCGCAACCGGTACGTTTGCTAGTATGGGTGATCTTACCGAATCCGTCGCCTTCCGTATCGGCGCGGAATCCGACGCCGGCAATCCCTTCGACGGCAAACTTGACGACATTCGCATCTATGGCTATGCCCTTAGTGCCGACCAGGTGAAGAAGGTGTATAATACTACCAGTCCCACGCAACCCATCGATACGAGTCTTGTGGGGCACTGGACCTTCGACGGACCGGATATTCAAGGGACGACCGCGATCGATCGGTCGAGTTTTGGGAATAACGGGACAATAACAGGAGCGACCAAGACGATTGGGAAATTGGGGCAGGCGCTCAGTTTTAACTTTTCAAGCGGCAAGGTAACAACATCACAGGCGCTTTCTACTCTCATCTCTAGTTCAACAACAACCTTCTCTGCATGGGTGAAACCAGGAAACAATTATGATGCATCTGGTGCCCCCTATTCTCTTGCACCAATCATTTCTGCATCAGATAATTATATTGGTATCTATCGAGGACAATATGCTGGAATTGGTCGTGATGCGATATACGCTTTTAATTATGATGGAAATAGCGACGTTACACTTATAGATGCCGGGAGCGTCCCTGTTGGACAATGGGTACATGTGGTTTTAGTTCACAGCGGAGGGAATCTTTATGGATATCTCAATGGATTACTTACTTCCTCTACTGCGTCAGGGAACACACAAAGTCTTTCAGGAACAGCAAGCATTGGAGGTACTGATGGAGGATACTTCGATGGTCTTATTGATGACGTTCGTGTCTACTCCCGCGCGCTCTCGACAACAGAGATAGAAAATTTGTATCGCACCGGAAAATAATTCTTCAAGATAATCTGCATAAACATTTACCACATTCGCGTATGACACAAGAAAAGTATTGTGTAGAAGTTTTAATTTTCTCCTTCGCCATTGTTCTTTCTTGTCTCCTTCCGAACAGGCAAGTACTCGCGGACACATCTATCTCCTACCTTCCGTTTGATGGTCCGGGGGTTCCCTATTTTCAGCCAGCATCGCAAGGCGGAAGCATTTATCCCGATTGGTATCAAGCGACTGGTGAGGGTGGTCCCTTTACAGCAAGCATTGATACTTCCAAAAAAGTTACCGGAACTGCGAGTCTGAAGTTACACTTGACATCCGGTATTGGACTCTATGCGCAGTTCAATCCCTATAGTAACAATGGTCGGCAGTTTGCGCGAAATTATATGGATATTCCATCCGGCTGGCAATTTGGTATCTATAATCGGATGAGTTTCTGGTTCTTTCATGCAACGAATGCCTCGTCATTATTTGGAGCGGGAACCACCAACTACTACATGGGAACGTACGTAAAATCCGTGGTAATTAATGATACCAGCTCTGACGAAAGCGGCGGAGGACATTTCTATCATCCCTTCAATGTTGAACCTGGGGTGTGGTCATATTGTATTATGAACACTCATCCGGGACATCAGCGGGGCGACCCGGGTAGTCTTGATAGTGGAAATCGCCCATATCCCACTACTCCAGCTTATGGAGGATCTGGTGACCCTGCCAATACATACACGTATTACGACACGCTCACCCGTTGGTATATATCCGGTGAGGGCGGAAGCGGTGGTTTCCCGCAAGACTATTGGCTCGACGACGTAAAAATCTATCAAGAACCTGTAGTGGAAAATGATAATCTTGTTTACGGTATCTGCTCCTCTTATAACCAACCAACCAATAGACTTACTCTGACATGGAATCGCTATAAGGGTGTCGATACGTCGCATGAAGTTCGCTACGCTTTCTCCGACATTCATACTCTTGGCTGGAACAATGCCACACCTGCCCCAAACGGAACAGTTGACTCAACGGGAAATGACTACAATGGAATGGTATATACCACAACCGCCATCAATGTCGGCAGTAACCCCACCGTTTATTTCGCTATCAAACCTCAGGGAGAAACTTTATTCTCGCAAATAGCTTTACAGCTTACGACAGGTATCCCCGACACCACCCCTCCCACCTCTCCTACTAACCTCGCTGCCACCTCCCCGAGTCAATCCAGCATCGCTGTCACCTGGAGTCCTGCCACAGACAACATCGGTGTTACGAACTACATCGTCGAGCGCTGCCAAGGCTCCGGTTGCTCGAACTTCACTCAAGTCGGTACTCCAACATCTTCACCGTTTGTTGATTCAGGATTAACAGCAAGTACCGTCTACAATTATCACGTCCGCGCTATCGATGCCGCTGGCAATCTCTCTGGTTGGTCCAATGTGGTGGGTGCAACTACGCAAGCTCCCGACACCCAAGCACCCACCGCCCCCACTTCTCTCACTGCAACCGCCTCCTCCTCTTCTCAAATCAACCTCACCTGGACAGCCTCTACCGATAACGTCGCCGTCACCAGCTACAAAGTCGAACGCTGTCAGGGAAGTAGCTGTACGAATTTTTCCGAAATAACCAATCAGCCAATTACCAATTACCAGGACACCGGCCTCTCCGCAAGTACCACTTACCGCTATCAAGTCCGAGCCACTGACGGAGGAGGAAACAACTCCAGTTACTCAAATATTATCTCTGCTACGACCTCTACTGTTCCCCCCATCTCCACCATTGGTGAAACAAATATTGTTTCTGGGAATGATTCTGGGAGCGAGAATCTCCTCGTTGCCCAACCGGCTGCGCTTACATCGGCTGGAACTCTCCAGAGTATTTCATTCTATGTAAGAACGGCAGCTGGAAATCTTCGCCTCGGCGTGTATGATGCAACAGGACCCTCGGGTGGTCCGGGAAACCTTAAGGCTTCAACAAACTCCTTTGTGGCAATAACCGGATGGAATACACAAAATGTGACTGCTCCAGTTTCTCTTGAACCCGGAACTTATTGGCTGGTGTTTTTTATGGATGATGGAAATCTTGTTTCTGCTATGGACAGTACAGGAAGTATTCAGTATGCCTATCTTACCTATGGCGCATTTCCAGCAATCTTTCCTGCGTCACAGAATTATACGGGGCATTGGTCCTTTTATGCAACACTCACCAATCCATCATCCTCTTCCTCCTGCAACACCGTGACGACCACCAACTTCTCCCAAGCCGCCTACAATTCCTACGGCGCCCCCTTCGATGCCTTCCAAACGAGCACCAACCTTTTAGATGCAAAGTGCACCAGTAGCGACACGCATACGATCAACCTCACCACGGGCATCACCGGAGACACGACGAGAATCGTCTACACCAAAGGCTACTACTACGATCCCGTCACCGCAGGCTGGA
>CALMES010000006.1 GCA_937863435.1 uncultured Candidatus Peregrinibacteria bacterium | reverse complement strand
GCACTTAGTCAGGGGCGGCGCGCTGGCGAAGATGACATCTGTTCTCTCTGGAGAGGCGGCGGGCCGTGGAGACAAAGCCCGGTACAATGCTGCGTATCAAAAGGCCGTGTCTGAGAACCTTCTCACACGATTCCCAGGTGGTCTGCGCTGGTTTGAAATCTTCATGAAAGACAGCAAGAATATCCAGATGATGCGCACAGTGTACGCGAGGGCGATCTTATGATTAAGGAAATCGCCGCCGCATTCAACACCGCTCAGCCTACGCTGAAGATCGGCGTTTCTCAAGGGTTTGAGAACAACCGTTTCCCAAGCGGTGCGAATGTTGAGCAAGAAATCCGCGCCGGGAATATCGTGCGCACGATGCTCGACCTGAACCCGCGGCCTGACTTCGAGGTCGCAAAAGCTACTCGCGGCGGATGGACAGAGGGTTATCTCATGACCTACGCTTACGCGAAAGACCCAGGAATCGCGTTGGATGCGCTGCGGGCGTGGTGGCTGATCATCGCCGGAGATAACGGCAAATTACTTCATGATATTGAGGGTAAAGTAACGCTCGGAAATGTTGAATTCCTGCATTGGCGAGCGGTCGGGGGCTTTCAGGGATTCGCAGAAAAAAACGGCAATGTGTGGTATGTAGACCAGATGGTACAATATGCCGCACGAGTGTTGCCATAGGAGTCATATGAGCATAACAAATGCACAAATCGACGCCATTGACAAGCAGCGGATGGACATGTTTTTTGACGACGTCAACCTTGGCGCGTTAGACCCTGACAGTCTTTCCGTAATGATTGGTGGCGTATATCAGCCTGTAACAATCGACCAACTTGCTGGTATTTGCAAAGAATGGCAAGAAGGGTTTACCATCATGGTTCGCGGTACACTATTGGATGTTTCGCCATCCTTTGTGAAAGGCACCCTGATGGCTGGCCAGCTTTTCAGCAAGACCTCAACCAGCGGCGATATATTCGTTGGCTTTGGTGGGCGCAAGATCGACATGCGGGCAATTTCGGCAGAACTTCGCCTGCATGAATATGGTGTTTCTGACACAACAAGAACCACAGACTGGCTGTTCTGGAAGTCGAAAGCAAAATTCAATAACACTGAGTTTGCTTACGGCGCAACGCGTGTAAAGAAACTTCAGGTAGAGTTCACCGTATACCCTGACTTCGAGAAAGAACTCGATTTCCAATACGGTGGATATGGCGACTACACAGCCATGACCTCTGAGGCCGTGCCGGTTGGTGTGTGGATTTCCGCAGGCAAGATCGCGCAAACTCCAGGCATCCACCTGGCGGCGCTTTCCTTGGCAGCGGGTCAGCTCGAAGACATTCAGGTTTTCGCAGCGTACTCGACAGCCGACACAGTGACCGCGGCCGTAAACAACGGCTCGAACATCACCTCAACCGCAACAACCATCGCTTACGATACTCTCGCAGGCGGTACAATCGTTGCTGGTGATTATGTCAAGATCGACAATGAGTATATCTATGTCGTTTCAAAGACCGACACAGAGTACACGGTAAAACGTGCGGTTTGGGGTTCAACTGCAGCCTCTCACCTTGACAACGCAGCCATCACGCGTCAGAAGAACGTCTCTATCATCCGGGTTACAAACTGGGCGACAATGGCGTCTTCCAGCACTGCGGATGTCACGGTTGGCACCACATTTGGCGGCACTGGCACAGCGGCTATTGGTCGCCTTGCGCATGTCTCCAATGGTTCTTCAAACGTAACAGCCACGGTGAATACTAAAGCTTCACCAAACCTCGTTGTTACGGCCGCATAAAGAGACATAATGCGGTACGTAGGCGCGCTTACTTTTCTCCGGGATAAAGTCCGAATCACGGACGTTTACACCTGCATAGAAGCATCGCGCCTTTACTTAGAAGCGCAGGGGCTGGCGAAGAAGGGATTTAAACGGTTCCTTCGCTGGTTCCTGATGCTTCATTATCTGAAACGTATGGTGAGCGCCCTTACAGGTAAGGGGGCATGGTTCTGGCAGACCTTTATCATTCAAGACCTGATGGCCGCGGCTGGGTTCAAGAAGAGCGACACGGACGTCAATGAGGCGTCCGACTCTCTCGGAAAGACCTGCTACTGGATCAGCGCTCGATTGGGTATAACACAAACCGAGGTTTGTGAAATGCTTTCGGTAGACCAGATTCAGCCAACCATTTTTGAGATAATGAAGTATGAACTCGAGAAATCGAGAAACTTGATTATGGCGCAGCACGCGCCCGAGCACTACATGAAGGTGATAGAGCAGAAGCTCGCCAACCTGGATTACGAGGTGCGACACTCTACCAGGCAGATCGCCGACAAGGTGGAGAAAGTACGCGCGCAGCTCGACCGGTACGGACGCAGGACAGACACCCTGTCTGCGGGGATGCTGCAACCCTGCTGAGGTAACATGTCAGATAACAAGATCGACATAGACGGCGTCCGGTTCAAAGTCGAGGCGGATTTATCCAAACTCGACCAAGACCTGAAGAAAGGCGAGACCAACGCCAAGAAGGGCGGGGAGAACCTCGGTCAGGCGGCAGGCAAAGGCTTTGACGCTGGCTTAAAAGAGAACGTCAAGAAGACCCTCGATGATGTAAAAAAAGAATCAGATGGCGCCAGCTCGTCATTGATGGGAATCTTTGGGAAAGTTGGCGGGGCGATAGCTGGCGCGTTTGCGCTGGATAAGGTGGTCGGGTTCTTTAAGGACTCGATGAAGTATGCCTCTGACATTCAGGAGCAAATGGGGGGCGTATCAGAATCAACAAAAAACATTAATGAGGATTTTGATAAGCTTACAAAAAACGGTGCAGGGTTTTGGAATAGTATAAAACTAGCTGTTGGCAATGCTTTAAA
>CALMES010000005.1 GCA_937863435.1 uncultured Candidatus Peregrinibacteria bacterium | reverse complement strand
CAATGGCCAAATGGTTCTAACCCTCCCGCATAAGCCGCAGGGCGATCAGTGGCAATACTTCAACCTCTCGTCACGGCATACCGTCGGCGTCATCGGCAGGCAGTATGGTAAAAGCACGCTGGCGATGCTGCGGATGGTTCGCAAGCTATTATCGAAACCGGCAGGTAATCATTATTGGGTATCGCCAATTGTGCCACAGGCGCGGGTGCAGTTTGAACGCTTCCTTGCTCTGTACCATCAGTTCATCTCAAAACACAACAAGAGCCATATGGAATGCCGGCTCATTAATGGCGCATGGACTCATTTTAAGGGGTCAGACAATCCGACGTCCCTCAAATCTGACACACTGACAGACGCCACGCTTGACGAGTGCGGGACAATGCATCAGAGTGTATGGCCTGAAGTCGTGCGGCCTATGCTTGCGGTGAATCAAGGCGGCTGCGACTTCACCGGGACGCCAAAGGGCAAGAACTGGTTTTACATGCTCGCAGAGAACGCCAAGTTAGGCGGGGAGTGGTCGTTTCATCATGCCCCTTCCAATAAAAGCCCGTTCTTTTCGCAGGCTGAATTCGAGAGCATAAAGGCGTCAACGGTTGAGGCCATCTTTCGCCAAGAATACCTTGCGGAGTTCGTAGACGAAGGGTCTGAAGTTTTCCGCAGCTTCAGAGAATGCATAAAGGGCGAGCTTGAAGAACCACAGGCGGGCAGGCTTTATGTCATGGGTGTAGACATCGCCAAGCATGTTGACTGGACAGTCATAACCGTTTGGGACGTTGAGCGCCGGCACATGGTAGGCTTTGAGAGATTCAATCAAGTTGACTGGTCGTTGATAGAGGCGCGAATCATGGAGACCTCACGCAAGTACAACCGGGCTCTGATACGCCTTGATGCTACCGGGGTGGGAGATCCTGTATATGACCGCCTTACGAGAAACGGGGCAAACGTAACCCCCATCAAGATTACAGCACCTGTTAAGTCGCACCTTATAGAATCACTCATCATGGGCATTGAGAAAAGGGAAATCACCTTCCCGCACATCCCCGAACTGGTGAACGAGCTATCGATATTCAGCGCATCAAAGACGCCATCGGGGCATATAAAATACGAAGCCCCGCCGGGGTATCATGACGACATTGTACTGAGTATGGCGCTGGGCATAAGCGAGGGTCAACGCGTCGGGGTTGGCCAATTGAGCTGGATGTGAAAAGATGAGACATAATTCTGCGTTGACAAACAGCTTGCCCGATTTATATATGGTTATGAGATTGCCTAAAGGGATCGATTGAAACTCGAAGACATAATCGAAAAACAGCAGTCTGAAGAATATCGCGAGAATTGCGATCACTGGCAATTCCTGCGCGCAGCCATCAACCGTAAGCTCAAAGGCAAGGTTAGCATGGACGAAGAGCGCCTGCCGAAATACGCAACAATCATACCACAGCTAAGAAAGAAAAGCCCAGAGAAGAAAGAGCAAGATACAACATATCTTGTGCGCCAGCCGATAGAAAGCCGCAAGTCCTATTTTAACCGTAACGTCTTAGCGGTAGACGGCGGGGAGTCCGGTAAGGTTCTTCGGGAATATGTCGGCCATCTGATGCGCGGCGGGTTCGAGCTTAATAAACAGGCGTTTACTGAATCAATCCTTGAGATGTTCGACAACTTCGACGGCGAGAACACCACGCTGAAAGATTTCGCTGGTAGCGCAGCTTGGGAGTTAATGGGCATGGGCAAGTGCTACGTTCTAACCCTGCCGCATTCAGAAGACCACGAATACGCCGGGATGCCATATTCTCAGATTATACCCCGAGAAAGGGTAATTGATTGCGCCTCAGAGCACGGTCGCTTGAGGTTCATCAAATTCACAAAACCGTACTGCTATTACGAAGGCCTACATCGTTATGAGGTAGAGAAAACCGTACTCATCACAGAAGAGGAATTTGTCACCTCGTGGCCTGATGATAACGGCAAGATGATAATCAGGTCGAGAGAAACTAATACGCTTGGATTTGTCCCTGTGGCTGAGGCGTGGCTTGGGCACGGTGCTGCGTCACTGATTGACTCAGTGGCGACTTTGCAATTTGTGCTAATGAATGCGGAAAGCGTACTGTCACAAAAAATACGGCTACAGGCGTTGAATATTCTCGCCGTGCCAGATGGCCCAGACATTGACACACAGCTCGCAGCGATGACGGCGCAAACATACCTGCGGGTCCCTCAAGGCGCATACTCTCCGCAGTGGGTAGCTTATCCGGCGACAGGGCTCGACGGTGATTTTAAGTATATCGAATGGAATATTAAGCGTGTGTATGACTTGGCCTCACTCCGCTACAAAGAGAACACACAGAACGTCAGCGGCTACTCTAAGCAGTGGGACTTTCTCGACACTGATGCCGTGCTCCAAGTAGCCGCGACGGGCATCGAAGACCTTATCAACCAAACCTTAGCTATTTGGTGCCGCATCCTCAACATGGCAGACACCGGAAAAGCGTTTACCATGAAGCGCAAATTTGACCCGCAAAACCTGATAGAGACGCTGCAAATTATACTTCAGGCAATCGGCATTGGCATTGGCGACACGGCAGAGAAAAAAGCGCGCATGATCGCGCGTGACTCTCTCAAGGCTGTGGGCGTACAGCTGACACCTGAAGAGCTGGAGAAGTCAAATGTTGAGATAATGGATGAAAACGAAGAAAACAAACTCATCCGGGATATAACGCAAGCGGCAAAAGATCCTATCGGACAAGCCAAAACTGAGGATGAGAAATGAACGGGATAGGTTCTGTTTATCAGCTGACATTGAGGCGTGGGAATTCGCGACATTTTAATGTCGCCGTCTATGAATCTGATGGGACAACCCCGAAAGATATGTCAGCAGAGACCGTGCGCTGTGTCTTTGCGCAAGGCGGGAAAACTGTATTTACACTGACAGAGGGTGACGGGCTTACGATAACGCTTGGGAATATAGCTGTGACGATTTCATCAACGCGCGGAGCGATGTTAGACCCGACGCTTAGGCCTATCTATGAATTAGAATTCGCCACCGATGTGAATAACAGCCCGTGCCTGCTTTATGGTGATATACTCGTGGTTCCGGGGTTAGATGCCTGACGTTACAGTCATTGAGCAGATAGACACGGTTACAATAGTAACTGAAGAAGCCGAGACGCTATCCTTTTCGGAATCTGGCACGCAAGGTCAGCCGGGCAGAGAGGTTGAACTTCAGACCAGCGGCACGCATTTGCAGTGGCGCTATGTCGGTGATGTCTTATGGACAAACCTCGTTGCCCTTTCAGTAATAACCGGACCAACTGGAGCAACCGGCAGCACTGGTGCGACTGGTAGCGCCGGCGCAACTGGTGCCGCAGGAGCTGACGGGGCAGACGGTCGGGAAGTCGAGATTCAAAACAACGGGACTCACATCCAATGGCGGTACGTTGGCGATGTGTCATGGACGAACATTGTAGCATTGACCGCCATTACCGGGCCACAAGGGCCAACAGGTGCGACGGGGGCCACGGGGAGTACTGGTGCGACAGG
>CALMES010000004.1 GCA_937863435.1 uncultured Candidatus Peregrinibacteria bacterium | reverse complement strand
TACACCAATAGTCAAAGCACCCCTCTCCTCGTCCGCCGCGGCGGACGAGGAGAGGGGTTGGGGGTGAGGGGCCAACAAAGAAATACAACACCTCCGCGGGCGGGGACGCCCGCTGCTGAAGATGGTGTGCAATGATTGCACACCGCGGCAAGCATGCCGCTCCCTGTTAATAGTAATTCTATACATCAATTTTATTCTTCATTCTGCATACCGAATTCTGCATTCTTTTCTATGTTCCACGTTCTATGTTCTCCATTCTTATCCCCGTATATACTCCCCCTCACTATGGCCAAGCAAAACATCTCCACCCGCGCACAGAACTTTCCTCAGTGGTACCAGGACGTCATCGCCCAGGCACCGGATCTCTACGACGAATCTCCCGTCACGGGCGCCATTACCTTTGGCCCGCTGGCAACCGCACTGTGGCAGAAGATCCGCGACTTTTTGGATCCTCGCCTCAAACACATGGGAGTGGAGAACATCATGCTGCCACTGCTCATTCCCGAAAGTTTCTTCCTGCGCGAGAAAGAACACGTGAAAGGTTTTGCACCCGAGGTTGCGGTTGTTACGCACGCCGGTGGCGCCAAATTACCAGAACCTTACTACGTTCGTCCGACATCGGAACTCCTGTTTGTGGATTGGTACGCCAGAGGCGGCCGCATCCAAAGCCACAGAGATTTGCCACTGCTGGTGAATCAATGGTGCTCGGTAATGCGCTGGGAAAAGCGTCCACGCGCGTTCCTGCGCACATCCGAATTTCACTGGCACGAAGGCCACTGTATTTTTGCAACCGAAGAGTCGTGTCGTACGTTCACGCTCGACATCATCAATCTGTTTGAAGACCTCGTCCAAAACGTACTGGCTATTCCGGTTGTCAAAGGCACGAAGCCGGCTCACGAAGTGTTCCCAGGCGCCATCGATACCTACACCATCGAGAGCATGATGCAAGACGGCAAAGCCCTGCAGATGGGCACAAGCCACATGCTGTCGCAGCAATTTCTGATTGATAGTGACGGCAAGCCACGCGTGTCGTTCTTGGATGAACAGGGCGCAACCCAAGTCCCCTTCTACGATTCGTGGGCAGTCACCACTCGCTTACTTGGGGCTATGGTCATGGCGCATGGTGATGACGATGGCATTGTCATTCGTCCTCGTCTGGCATCCGTGCATGCCGCAGTTCTGCCGATTCTCGCCGGCAGTGAAGCCGATAACGAGGCTGTCCTTAGGGCTGCACGAGAATTAGCCATGAATATTTCCCGGGCAACCAATCCATTCGAAAAAGAGGCAAAGGCGAATCATACCCGGCTCTACAAAGTTCACGGACGCACCGATGTGTTCGAGGAAGTGCAGGGCAACCTGACTGTCCGCGTCGACTGCCGCAAAGATGCGCGCCTGGGCGACAAGACATTTTATCAGATCAAGAGCGGCACACCTGTGCGCATAGAACTCGGTGCCCGCGATCTGGCCGAAGGAATCTGTGTGATCAAGAGCCGTATCCGCAGCCGCGAGGAGGCAGTGAAAGCCCCTCTCGCCAAGGCAGCTGAGATTGTCTCGGCCATGCTTGCCGAAGATCAAAAGACCCTCTTCACCCGCGCCAAAACCTACCAACAGGAAAAGACCGTTTCAGCCCAGACCTATGCGGAAGTAAAGGATGCACTGGATACCGGTAAGTGGGCACGTATCGCCTGGGATGGAACTCCCGAAACAGTGCAGAAGTTAAAGGTCGATACCTCCGGCGGCACCTTCCGCTGTTTCCCGTTCGATGCACCGGAGAACGCCAAAGGCAAGACCGATCCTATTTCCGGCAAGCCGAGTGCTTTCGGGAAGGAGATTATTGTCGGGAAGGCGTATTAGTACTCACTAGCCGGGACATCGTGTCCGGGAGGACGGGGTAAAACTACCAAAACCCAAGAAGCCAATTATCAAGTCTGACCTCATCCCCACCTTCGTCAGATACGCGTGACGGCGGGCAGGCGACCTACGGCCACCTTCTTTTGTAAGGAGAAGGAAGTCTTAAAATTTGATTCACAAATTTATATTCAGCTCCCCTCTAGCCCACTTTAGGTTAGATACATTCAGAAGGACTTGCTGGCCGTAGCTCTGCGAGAGCGCAGGCTGATGATGGGCGGTCACCCGCACCCTTCCTGCCAAGCGTTCTTTTCCTCCGCAGAACGCTTTTTAGCCCTTATTTAAGCCATAAAATTCCAATGGTCTCTTTTTTGCGCCTGATGATCTCTATTGCGCTGCGTTTGCTTGCACAACAATGAGTCACTACTTCTTTCATTCATTTTTATGGGCCGACACTCTTTCAAGCCGGGCAATTCCAGGACAGAACGTTCCATTGAATCCCTCGTTATACGACAAACGGCGCAGGTAGCAACAGCTGTCGCCAAACAGAGGATCCATGTACGAAAAAGCGCAGCAGCCAGCCTGTCTCAGGCAGCACCGGAAACTCTTGAAAAGCGCCAGATGATGACCTCCGACGTGTTGGCTGCCAACCTGTCCGTTCATCCTCTGTATGCAGATTCGTCGCAAAGCCTGAGTGCCGACAGCAAAGCAATAGCTGACATTCTTGCAACTATGCCTGCTGAAGAAATGCGTCTGCAGCAGGCAATTGATACGCTTACAGCTGAAGGAACGACACTTTCCGCCTCTCTTGCTGCCAGTATCAGTAAACTTTCAGCCCTCCAAGCCGAACTGCAACATGCAGCAGTGGCACTGGACCAGCAGGCATGGGGGCGTGCGGGTGCCATACCTGGCTCCACTGGCTATCTGCCTCTTAGTACGTACCTGTACTCTGCCACCCTGAGTCCCGACGGATCAAAAATACTGGGAACATCTCGCTACGAACATGTCACGCTTATCATCAATGCAAAGACGGGCGTTATTGAACAATCTCTTGCTGATCACTCTCATGTAAGCACAAACGGAGCATGGTCAAAGGACGGCAATTTCTTTGTGACAGGCGGTCACGACCGCACAGTGCATATCTGGGATGCCAAAACCTTCACCGTACGCGCAAGCATTACGACAAACGGCGCCGTGGATTCAACAAGCATTTCGCCCGACAGTAAATATATTGCCGTTAGCGACGCTTCGGGCGTACGCATCATTGATGCGACTACCAATCTTATCATCCGAACACTTGGCCCAGGCACGCGGCAGGCTTCTTTCAGCACAGACAGCGCCTCCGTCTTTTATCTGGAGAATGATCAAATAAAAAAATACACCATCGCCAATGCCGCCACAAACCCGCTTGCTGCGCTGGCAAGCAGTCCGCTGAATTTTCCTGCCTGTGATCCAAGCGGAACATACCTAGCCCAAGGCGGGGCAAACGGCATTCTGACCCTCTTGCGGACTGACGGGACAACCAACGGACGCGTGGCACTGAGCGGACTGTGTACGCAGCCGAACCAATTCGTTTCGGCAGCAGCATTTTCTTTCGACGGATCAATGCTTGTAACAGGAACAACAGACGGCAATATTGCGGTTTTCGACATGACCGCGAAGGATGCAAACGGAACGCCACTGAAAATCGGCACTTTTACTACCGGCCAACGCGTAAGTACGATCAGCGTCACGAATCGAACCATCCTCGCAAATCTGGAGGGGGCAGGGATTGCCACGTTTGCCCTTCCTGCCAGCACTGCAGGCAGAGACGCAGCAGCCATTCAGGCAGAACTGTCAGCAACGCAAACGGCCAGAGATGCACTGGATGCTGATATCCAGGCTCTTTCCATTCAAAAAATATCACTTGTTTCAGGGCTGCAGGAGACATACCGAACAAAAAATGTACTCATGCATAGCGTCGGTCCGGATGTTGTCAGCCACTTGTCGCAAAGCATTCTGGATGCCACAACCGCAACGGATGCGCTGATAGCAACCCCGCTTCCATCCGGTCCGTATGCAGGGAGCAATCCTACCGAAACAACAGGCAGCGTTCTGGCGCGGGCTGCCTCACTTGCCACCAGTGCCTCACGTGTCTGTGAATTGCAAGACTGGACGCAGGCATTAAAGACACATTGTTCTTTGCAGGCAGACAATGATGCATGCAATGTCCTGCTCGTCCGCCTGGCCTCACGCGGGGACAGCATCAAGGCAGCGATTGCCAATTCGATGAGCGATATCCAGGCACTTGGCCTGAATACCCCGGCGCTTATTGCCCAAATCCAAAGTCTTACCGATGCAATTGCCGCCCGCACAGCCCGCATCACAGCTCTGCAGGCGGAGCTCACCAATCAACCGCTGGCAGTCGATACCAATACGTGGGGAACGGCAAATGCGCCAAGCGGTGCGACCGGCTACAAACCTCTCAGTACCTATCTCTACACCGGAGTACTCAGCCCCGATGGATCAAAAATACTGGGAACATCGCGCTACGAAAACGTGTCACTGATTATCAATGCGAAAACCGGTGTCATAGAGAAGTCTTTGGCTGACCATACGAATGTCAGTACGAACGGAACGTGGTCGAAAGACGGAACATTCTTCGTCACAGGCGGCCACGACCAGACACTCACTATCTGGGATGCGAAAACATTCACCGTACGCGCAAGTATTCCTACAAATGGTGCGGTTGATTCATCCGTTATTTCGCCCGACGGCACTTCTGTTTGTATTACGGACAGATCCGGCGTGAGCATTATTGACGTAGCCACGAAACGCATCGTCAAAACAATAGGACCGGAAACCTATTTCGGCTCGTTCAGCATCGACAGTACCTCTGTCTATTACAGTGAAAACGGCCAGCTCAAAAACTATACGCTTGCAACAGGCGCTATCCGCACCGTGGCAGCGCAGGCTTCTACTCCGGCCGGCGCACCGGCCATCGATCCGAAGGGCATATATGTTGCAGCAGGCGGAATGAACACCATCACACTCGTACGCACCGATAATCAGCCTAACGGCCGCGTTGTCCTCACGGGATTATGCATGCAGGCAAATCAATTCGTTTGCAGCGTGGCTTTTTCACCCGACGGCTCAATGCTGGTAGCCGGCTCGACTGACGGAATGGTGACAGTCTTCGATATGACAAAGATGAGCACAGACGGTGTCCCGCTCAAAGTCAGTAGTTTTTCCACAGGTCAGCGGGTGAGCACAGTCAGCGTGACCAGCCGTACGATTGTCGCGAACTTTGAAGGGGCAGGCATCGCTACTTTTTCTCTGCCAGGAGTAACAGGCACCAGAGATGCAGCCCTCATTCAAGCCGATATTACCGCGGAACAAACGCAGAAGACTCTCGCAGAAAGCCAGAAAGCTCTTGCTCAGGCGTCGCTCGACAATGTCACCGGTTATTCTGCCTTAATTACATCGCTCAGCCGTCATCTTGCTACGCTCGACTGGAGCACACATGCCGATACACTTTCCACTCAATCGTTTACAGCTCTCCAAACTCTCTCCTCCCATTTCCTCGCTCGACCGCTTCCATCTGATTACACGCCGGCGATGGCAACTCTTCCGAATGCCGCAAGCCTTGTCCTGGCTCAGTCGAAGAGCATTACGTATCAGAAAAATCTCGCACAGTCGCTGTCGGATGCACTGAAGATCGTCCGATCGCATACGACAGATGGAGCGGCTCTTGGGCAAATAGACGGCATTGTCACGTCTGTGAGTAATCGGATGACTCAGCTGGATGGCCTGAGTGACCAGCTGACCAGTGATGCAATGGCTCTTTTCAACAAACATGTACAGGACTACGCAACATTCCTGAACAGTCCGGATATGCAGAGCACCACAAATGAGACTGATCCCCATGGTGTCATTGCCATGGATCGATTGAGCGCCCGTCTGGAAAAGATCACCGGACTCAGCAGCGAACTGCAAGCGGTAGTGGAGTTTGTACAAAGAAAAATGCAAGCAGGCCAGATGGTGCAGACATCTGCCGCACTTGCCAATGCCCAGACTTTGAGCGACACGCTCAGCCAGCTCAACGATACCTGGCAGCACGACAACCGTGTCCTGCAGTACCGTCTCACCGGTACGGTCACGGATGAAGGGCGTATAAACGATCTGCGCACCGCAGTTATGCCTGCAATCGTGGGGCCAGCATCGCAGGGCGAGCTGTCGTCTCTCTCAACAGGCGTTCCGGAGCTTGGCGGCGTGCTGTCTATCACTTCTGTCCGCCGGGGTACCGCTGCCTTCGCGTCTCTCAACTCCGCCGGCCAAACCGTCACTGCCGCAGGGCGGCTGACCACTATCGACCTTGCTTCGGTTGCCAGCATTGTCACGCGAATCTCGTTTACACTCACCGCCACGCAGCCGACAACCATTACGTTTGTACATGGCGAAACTGTTCTGTCCTCTCAGACATTCAACCCAGGCGACACTGTTTCGTATAGCGATGAAAGCGGGATCACGGGCGTGATCATCGAACATGCCCTCACGCCGCTGTCGCAACTGGGCCAGGATGCGTATCAGGATATTACCTTCGGTGCCGGGCGCATTGAACGGATCTGGGATCTGCGCACGTACGGCGGACGATATACCGACACACTCGACAAGCAGCTGGACGGCTATCTGGGACGCAAGAATCTGCAGATCACGCCGGCACAGCGTCAGGCAGTCATGACAGAACTCGTACAGGGCGGTCCGCAGGCAGCGGCCGTCACCATCAGCAACATCACACTCGACGGATTGAAAGACTATCGTCTCAACGACACTCCCGGTAGTACGACCATCGCCGGCAATGGCGTTGTGGCAGCCAGAGCCGGTGCAATTATGGCTGCTGCCAACCCCCGGGACATGTCGATAGCCAGTAACAGCTCGATATACTTCCCGCGCGGCGGCGAAACGGCGAATAATCCTATGGGCTGGTACATGCCGGTACCCAACCAGAATGCCTACACCCGTTTCGATGTGCACGGCACTGCCGAGATCGGCGGCATCTTCTACGTGGGCACCAGCTGCTGGCAGGAGCTGCCGCAGGAGTATTACGATGTCATCGGCCAGTCGGTTATCCTCAAACCCGGTGCGCCGGCCGGCGTGATTGTGAGCATCCGCTCGTGCAGCGGCACCTACAGCATCACCACCAAAACCGGCACGCAGCAGAAGGAATCAGTGATGCCGCCAACCGACCTGACACTTGCAACCGACTACAAGGGAGTCTTCACCCAGCCGACCGACACCCCCGGTTTTTCGGAAGGCATTCTGGACACCAGCACCAAAAAACCACAGCGCGTCCTCATCGGCGGAGGGCTGATGGTTGTCGTCTTCGAGAACATGGGTCAGACCGGCGGTACCATCCGCAGCGAAATCTACACCGGTTTTGCCAGCAATGTGCGGGCACAGAAACTCGGTGAATATTCCACGACCATTGCACCGAATGTGCCGCTCACGCTCAAGGCGAATGTCTCATCACCCAATATTCCAAGCAATGGCGATGAGCCGGCGATTATCACGATTGTCACAACCTTGCCAAACGGGCAGCAGAAGGTGGATACGATTGCGGTGAACAGGAGGGCTAACAGTTCGATGAGCAGAACTATCAAAGACGGAAAAGTGACCGAAACTCCACGACTCCTTACAGACGCAGAACAGGCAAGAATCGTTCATTTGATGCCGAAGATTGTCGACGCAGCCATTCATCAGGGATTGGTGGATGCGACTGTCAGTGGCTACACAAAACAATATGCAGCTCTCTACAAACTGTTTGATGATGCCGTTATGGGCGACGTCGCAACCGCTGTTTTATCGACTGCCAAGAAAACGCCGGATGGAACTTTAGTGGATGTTCCGACGGGAGTGGGGTTGTTGGCGATGAGTGAGGTAGCGCAACAGATGAGTAGTTCTGTGAGCAATCTTGCCGGCCAACTAGAGGCTATGCCGTATATGCAATTGATATTTAGCAAACTGAGCTTGCCTATGGATAACACCAATGGCCTTCTGTATGTGCAAGATGGTTCACCGGATCACGTGGGGCTTGAGCAGAACGCAGTGGATTTCAACTTACGGGGCAGTGCCAACGTAGAAATAGGAAAACCGATAAAGGCTATGGCCGATGGCATGGTTGTCGAATATAACGAGCAAGAAGGTCGTATTGTTATGCGCCACGAAGTTGTGGATCCAAGCTCGGGACAAACTATTGTCTTCTTCACGGAGTTCGGCCACATGCAGAATATCGATCCATCGATTGTCGGCAAAACATTGAAGGCAGGTGACATTATCGGCCAAGCAGGAAAAATTGATACGCCAACATCCAACATTCACACGAATCTTATCTGGTCTCCACTGAGCGAAAGCAGCGATTTTGCCTCGCTGGACTTACGTCCTTGGTTAAAGCAGAAAGGCATTGCGATAGAAGCCCCGAAGCCAGGAAGTGTACGCAATATTGGCGGGCCGTCGCTCTCGCCATTGGATGTTGTCAGCATGCAGCAATCGGGTGCCTTGAATGTCTTGAATGGGAGTTGGAATCTGGTGCGGATTAATGGAGTTACAAGACTCAGTTCTCCAATTCCTTTAGCGAATGAGCCGGGCATTGTGCTATTAAGTAATACAACAACTCTGCCAATGGATACCTTAATTGGTACAAAACGAGTAGACCTTGCCAATCAATTCAATGAAACTATGAAAAATATAGCGTTTGGCGATATTCTCAATATTCATGGAGTATTTCAAGCAGTCGATTTAGCAATGAATCAGCAAATACTAGAATTAGGATCACGTTTGAACGTCACAAAAGGATTAGAGTATGCGGGTCTCGTAGAAGCAATTGGGGTGCTGCGAGGTCTTACCTGGGACTTAAAGATGTAATCGAAAGAGCGTCGTGTAGGGAAAGAGTGTAAACTTG
>CALMES010000003.1 GCA_937863435.1 uncultured Candidatus Peregrinibacteria bacterium | reverse complement strand
GAATTACGAATTACGAATTACGAATTACGAATTACGAATTACGAATTACGAATTATTTCAAATCAATACAGAAATCAAGAAATATATCAATAAATGGTTATGGGAATTTCCGCTACCGGAATACGTATTTTATTTCGTAATTCGCACTTCCAGCTTCGTACTTCGTCATCCGTCCTTTATGATCTGTCCATGCGCACGTGGTCTGTTTTCTGCATTGGGATGACGGCATTGCTGACAGTCGGCCTCATGATTCCGCGATACTTCGGATTGCAGAATTTTACGCAGTGGGCGGGCATGTATGTGGATGGCTGGTGCGGCGTGGATATGTACAGTGCAAATCCGTTTGCAAATCCGCTGCCACCGGATTTGCAGCACGAAACGGTATTGGCCGGCGGCGTGCATACGACCAATGTCTTTGATCCGCCGCAGTTTAACGAGCAGACCTGTGTCGTGTGGGCGAAAACGCGCTGCAATCGGCCATCGCCGGAAGGGAAGTGGCATGTGGCGTACGTTGTGCCAAGCCTCAAGAAAAAGCAGTTTCTCGGCAAGACGAATATCTGCGATTTACCCATCGAAGCGGATTCATGGTTCGATTTTACGCCGTAAATTACTGCACGCCGGCATCGGCCTGAGCGTTTTCAGTCACATCACCCGGATTGGCCGGCTCGCCCGACGGAGAAGCAGAAGCGTTTTCATTGATTTTTTCAGGTCTGCCTACATCGCTTTGGAGCGGATCTGGAGACTTGGAACCTTTGCGTGCTGCATCATTGATCATAAAAAGAAGAGGGGGAAGGACCTCCTATGACGCGAGCTGACGGTAAATATTACAACTCTCTTATTCCACGTGCACCTGGATTCCTTTTTTCATTTCGACATTGCGCATGGTGAGAATAATAAATGCGCCGACACACACTAATGCGCCGGCAGACAGGAAGACGGTGCGATAGGCATCAATTTGCGCCTTGAGCGTGATGAGTGAGACGAATTGCTGATACTGTAAAGCGGTGTGACCGGTAAATTCACTCAATTTTGTGATGTTCAGTACGTTGCGCTCAATAGAGCTATTGAGCAGCGTGCCGAAGACCGCGATGCCGAATGCACCGGCAATATTGCGCGCCAAGGCCAGAACCGACGACGCAATGCCCACCTCGTGAATCGGGACGGCGGCTGCCACAATATTCGTGCGCTGCGCCATGCCAAAGCCCATGCCGAACGCCATGACGGCAAGCGGTGCCATGGCATCAATAATCGTCGAACGCGGATCGAGACGCAGAAAGAGCATCAGGCCGAGGCCGGCGACAAGAGTGCTGAGCGAAATCACGTACTTCGTCTGCACTTTGCCGATCAACCTGCCGCCGATGGGAGCGCCGAGCATCAACCCGACTGCCATCGGGATAAAAATGTAACCGGCTTGGGTGGCGGTATAGCCCAAAAATGTCTGCGCAAAGACGGGTACCAAAAACACGCTGCCCATCAGCCCCATGAAAATGATGAAGTTGTTCATCAGCGCCTGGACGAAAATATCATTCTTGAAGAATTTAAGATCCACAATCGGCTCGGGATGCGTCGATTCAATCCGGATGAAAATGCCGAGGAAGGCGATCGTCACTGCGTAGCAAATCAAGCTCGAAACCGAGAACCATCCCCACTCAATGCCTTTGTCGAGCACCAGCACAAACGAGGAAAGCGAGATGCCGAGCGTGATGGCGCCGAACCAGTCGAACACGCGTGTTTTCTTGTCGGAAACCGATTCTTCGATGTACGTGAGTGCCATGAAGAGGCCCACGAGTCCGACGGGCAAGTTGATGAGGAACACGGCACGCCAGTTGAAGTTATCGATGAGCGGTCCGCCAATCAGCGGCCCGAAAACGGCTGCCGCCGCAAACGACGCTGACCAGATTCCAAGCGCTTGCGCACGCTCCTTTTCATCCGTATACGTCACGGCCAAAATCGCCATCGCTGTCGGATAGTCGGCGGAACCGGCGATTGCCTGTATGACGCGGAAAAGAATCATCGACGATAAGTTCCACGACAGTCCGGCGAGAATCGAGCCGATAATGAACACGACGAATCCCATAATGTAGACTTTCTTGCGGCCGAGCGTATCGCCCAGCTTTCCCCAGACCGGCACGAAAATGGCGTTTGCCAGAATGTAGGCAGTCGCAATCCAGCCGGCGGCTGACACCGTGATGTGAAAATCATCGATGATTTTCGGCAGAGCCAGGTTCACGATCGTCTGATCGATACGTCCCAAAAATGTACCCAGAATGACTGTGATGAGAATCAGGCTTTTTCTGACCGGTGGTTTGGAAGTACGAGTCATTGAAAAGAAACAGAAGAACCAAACGATGCAGAGGAGTCAGTTCATTGCAATTACTTCACAATCCACACACGTGCAGACATGCCGTTTTGGAGTTCCGGATACTGTTCGCGGTCAAAACGGATTTTCACTTCGAACTCCTTTTCCTCGCGTTTGTCGGAGATATTGAAGACCACGTCGCCCGAACGCTTGGACTGAATGACGGCTTCGACTTCGCCGTCATATTTTTTCGAGCCGAATGCATCGACAGTGAATTGCACTTTCTGGCCGGCAAAAATATCTTTGAGGCCCTTGTCTTCCTGGACTCTGGCCACGATCCGGAGAGTTGAGGGATCGATCATGGTGACAACCGTATCTCCGCTCCTGTATGCGGCACCTATGTCCTGCTTTGCCATAATGACAATCCCGCCAATTTCCGACTGGATCATCTCATCGCCCACGCGGGCGACGGTTTTATGGGAAGTGACAGTGTCGCCGTCACGTACCAGCACGTTTTTCAGTATGCCTGTAGATTGCGGTCCCAGATTGATAAGCGGCGCAGACACCTCCGCTTTGTCGGTAAACACAAATCGTCCATTGTCGATCCAGTACCATATCCCTCCGCATGTTCCCAGCACGACCATTCCGGCCAGTATGCCGAGCATGTGACGTCGGCTGACTGCGAAAGCGGCAGATTTTTTGGGGGTCGAAGGGGAATGAGCCTGGGTCATGGCAGAAAAGATAAGCGGGAATATATTGTTTAGATACCGAATAGTTCGATAGTCTAAGTATAATGCGTAAAAATGAACAGTCAACATTATATTTACAAAAGCAAGTGCCTATGAAGCTTCACGCAGACGCAATGACCCTCTTTACTTTCTGAATCGTAAGACAAATAATCAGGTAATGTATAATTATTATTGCAATTGCAATTTTATTGCATTAATATTTGCAGGATTTCCGGAAACATGACTCTGGCTATGATTGCACTCTGCCATCACATGTTCTCTCCACTGTATGGACAACGCTACTCTCATCGCATTGTTAAAAGACAACCAGCTGCGCGATACCCAGCCGCGACGCATGGTTATTGCCGCTCTCGAAAAAAACAAAAAAGGCGCGTCGCCGTACGATATTCAGAAATGGATCGCCAAAAAAGGCAACGCCATCAACACTGTCACGGTGTATCGCATTCTGGAAGCATTCGAGAAAATTGGCATTGTGCACAAACATCCGTGCAGCGGCCGGTTTACCTTATGTTCACTGCCGGATCAGAGAGGCCACCACGGTTTTTTGCATTGCCACAGCTGCGGCACCATTGACGAATTCTGCAGCGAGGATTTGTGCAAAGTCGAAAATTCCATCGCAAAAAAAGCCCGTTTTACTCCTTCTTCGCACATGAGCGAGATCGTCGGTCTCTGCTCCGCCTGCGCTTCATAACACTGTATGAACTCCGTTATTCTCGCTCTCATCAGCGTCGTGTGTACCAGCCTGCTCTCGCTGCTTGGCATCCTCTTCTTTTTAATCAGCGAAAAATCGATCCAGAAAACGCTGTTGTATTTTGTCAGCTTCTCAACCGGCGGACTGCTCGGTGACGTCTTCATTCACATTATTCCGGAAATTTCTGAGAACACGAGCTTTTTTTCGACCGCACTCATCATCATTCTTGTTGGCATCCTCTTCTCGTTTCTTGTCGAAAAAATCATTCACTGGCGCCACTGTCACATGCTGCCCAAAGACTGTGATCATGCAGAGAATACCGCTCATCACCATCATCACCACTCAGTCGGGCTTATGAGTATCATGGGTGAGAGCGTGCATAATTTTATCGATGGCGTCATCATCGCGTCCAGTTACATGGTGAGTATTCCGCTCGGCATTTCGACCACGCTCGCCATTGTCTTCCACGAAATTCCCCACGAAGTCGGTAACTTTGCCGTGCTGTTACACAGCGGCTTTTCACGCAAGAAAGCGCTGATGTTCAACTTACTGTCGGCAAGCGTTTCGATTATCGGCGCCATTGCAGTCCTTATCTTCAGCCAGTCATTCGTCTCGCTCAACGAATATCTGCTGCCGTTTGCTGCCGGTAACCTGCTCTACATTGCCGGATCAGATCTGATTCCGGAGTTGCATAAAGAGACAGGAATCCGGCAGGGGATTATCCAGTTGCTGGCTATGATCGGCGGCATGCTCGTGATGTATGCTATTTTATTGTTTGAATGAGAGAGGCAAGCGGTAGGCATAATATTTCTTTCTGCTCTCGTATCTACTTACAGCGGATGGTAGAGTATTTCCAGTCCGTCTCAGGCGGATGGTAGAGGCGCCGTGTATCGGTAGGCCGATCATATACTACCCCGTATCGGCCTAGGCCGATGGATAGAGTGCCCCCGTAGCTCAGCTGGATAGAGTGCCTGGCTTCGAACCAGGAGGTCGTAGGTTCGAGTCCTGCCGGGGGCACCATCATTGAAATGAGTAACGCTGCATCAATTATTTGCCCTGTGTCTGCGTATTTTTTTGTGAGCGGTGCGTGCCTCATGAAATCCGTAGAGACCCAGACTGACAGCCAGTGGCGCAAGATAGAACACCGTGCGGAAAGCGAGCAGCGAGGCCACAATACTTTCAGCCGGCAGAAACGGTCGCAGAAGAATGAAGATGATGCCGTCGAGCACGCCAAGGCCGCCTGGGATCTGGCTGATGTGCGTTCCGATCTGCGAGAAGATATAGAAGCCGAGGAGTGTCAGAAAACCCAGTGCGGATGCTGGCAGCAGCAGGTACAGACTGAGAGCAGTGAGCGACAGTTCCAGGCTCGTCATGAATGTCTGTAAAAGCGTAATGCCAAGCCCTGGCAGCTGCACCGTATGTTTTCCGAGTCTGAAGGGTTTGCCGCCATGCGTATACGAGACGAGCAGGTAGATGGCGACGCTGATCAAAAAGAAGGTACCGATCGACTGCAACCAGAGAGAGCCGATTTTCAGAATGGCGAAATCCTGTGGAACAATGACCATCGCCAGCCCGGCCATCAGGAAAAGGCTCGCGACAAATGTGGAGAAGCCGAAGCCGGTGATTTTCGCCAGCTGCACTGCATTTATGCCGTGGTGGGTGTAGTAGCGATAACGGACACCGGTTGCGACCACCACCGAAAAACCGGTTGAATTGCTGATGCCGTTGCTTGCAATCGCGGAAACAAGAATTGTTCGCAATGGCATCTTGTAGCCAAAATATTTGAATGTCACCACATCGTACAAGGCGAGGGTGATGTAGGCGCCAACAGTTGCAAGGCCTGCCAGAGCGACCGAAGTGGCAGACAAATTTTGCAGCGCATCAACAATACAGCTGAGACAGAGTGTCCTCACCGTCGAGACGGTGCCCCACACGACCAGACCGAATACCGCAATGCTGACGACAGTCGGTAACAATCGCAGCAATTTTTGGACAAACGATTTATCGGACGCTGACATAATCTTTGACGGTAGCAGGTTTGTGGAAGAAGAATTCGGAGAAGAAATTGAGCGCGTACAAGCCGCCCGATTTTACGGCTCCCAGACAGGCGATGCGGCGCCCGGACGACAGCACGTAGAATTCCGGCAGGAAGAGAACTTTGCCGAACTCGCAAATGCGGCGGGCGATATTGGTGTCGTCTCCGTAGAACGTAATGCTGGTGTCGAAGCCGCCCATGTCTCTGAGCACTTTACGCTTGGCGATGAAGTTTCCGCCGATGATGAAGGACTTGGTGTATTTGTATGTCAGCTGATGGAGCGGCGACCATATGGACACAAAGGATTTTTCCCAGCCCGAAAGATCGTGATAAATATAGGGTCCGCTCAGGCACACCAGCTGCGGATCCGACGTGAATACATGGCGGACAATGGTGAACCAGTGAGCCGGGATCATGGAGTCGGCATCGATGAATGCAACGTAGTCACCCTTCGCTTCGTCAAGTCCCCGCTGACGCGCAAAACATGTGCCCTTGCGCTCCTCGCGTACGACACGGACGCCGGGGAATTTTTCGGCCAGCTCAGCCGTTCTGTCGGTCGAGGCGTTATCAACGACGATAATTTCGAGAAGGTCCGGATTGGCGAACATCAGAATGCTTTCCAGGCAGGGCCAGATGTACCGTTCTTCGTTGTACGCAGGTATCACAACGCTAATGCGCAGAGGACTAGGCGAGAGCATAGTGTGGAGGACGCGGAAACGTAAAAACCATTACATTCATTCTCAGACTCGAATGAACGGAGTAGAGTATAGCGTATGTTTGCCTCCGATGACGATATCGACTTGCCTTTCTCCAGCAGCAAGCAGTTCACATCCGCCGATAAGGGCCGGCGCGACCGCTTGGAGCAGAAATTGCATCAGAAAGTCGATCGGCAGGATCTGCATAAATTGAAGCTGAGTGTGCTCAAGCAGCAGATGGAAGGCAAAAAAGACGATGCGACCAAGAAGATGCGTGAGGAAGAAGGTAACCGGCGGTTTAAACCGGCGGTTACCTTCGGCACAAAAACCCATGAACAAGAGGCAAAAGCCGCCCAACTCGACGCTGATGTGAAAATCAATGTCGATCAAATGGTCGAATCTGGCAAAACAGCGCAGGCAGCCAAAGAAGAGCAGCAGAAAAGCGGAGAGGTGCAGAGTCAGCCGTCATAGGTTTATGGTTATTGGTTTCTGGTTTTTTATTGTGTAGAGTCACAATAATGACGATTTTGATCTAATACATGCCAAGAAATATATAAAACCTACAATCTCCAGATTGGCCGTTCCCGGCCGCGGCGTTGTATTTAATTTTCCCACTGTGTATGAAACACGCCGGGTTTATCGGTGCGTTCATACGTATGTGCGCCGAAGAAATCGCGCTGGGCTTGGGTCAGATTTTGCGGAAGCTTGGCTGATCGATAGGCATCAAAATAACTGATGGATGCGGTCATAGCGGGCAGGGGAATGCCGGCGAGAACGCCGCTTGCAACCACCTTGCGCCAGATTTTGTGCTTGCGCGCGAAGATCTTGATCATAGATTCATCCATCAGAAGATTGGCAAGTTCCGGATTATTCTTGAATGCTTTCTCGAATTGCCTGAGGAGTGTCGAGCGGATAATGCAACCGCCTTTCCAGATGCGGCACACTTCGCCGATATCAATAGCCCAGCCATACTCTTTGCTGGCCTTTGCGATCATGGCCATGCCCTGGGCGTACGAACAGATCTTGCTCAGATACAGTGCGGCAGCGATTTGCTTAGGCTGCAACTTGGCTGATTTAACGGCCAATTCTCCGATCAGCGATGAGGCACTTACGCGTTCATCTTTCTGTGAAGACAAGATGCGTGCGTCGACCGCGGCAGTAATGGTTGGAATCGCAACGCCTAAGTCGAGTGCAGATTGCGTTGTCCATTTGCCCGTTCCTTTCTGGCCGGCTTTATCCAAAATCATATCAACCAATTCGCTGCCTGTATCGGCATCTTTTTTCTTGAACACTTTGGCGGTGATTTCGATCAAAAACGACTGCAATTCCTTGCCGTTATTCCACTCCGTAAATATAGCGCCAATTTGCTCATTGCTCAGTCCACAAGCCGTTTTGAGCAGGTGATAGCTTTCGGCAATCAGCTGCATATCGCCGTACTCGATGCCGTTATGGACCATTTTCACAAAATGTCCCGCGCCGCCCTTGCCGATAAAACTGACACACTTTCCTTTGGCAGTTCCATCGCTTGCCGCCATTTTAAGAAGCAATGGCTTGAGTGCATTGAAGGCTTCTTCGCTTCCGCCCGGCATCATGCTCGGTCCCCATAGTGCGCCTTCTTCGCCGCCGCTCACGCCCATTCCCAAATAGTGAAAGCCCTTGGCTGTCAGATCTTTCTCGCGACGCTCGGAGTCATGATAGAAGCTATTACCCCCATCAATCAAAATGTCACCAGGCGAAAGCATCGGTTCAAGTTCGGCAATGACATCATCGACCGGCTGGCCGGCTTTTACCATAATCAAAATCGCGCGCTGACCTGTGAAGGCTTTGAGGAAATCATGAATCGTATGAGCAGCCACGAACTTTCCCTCCGATGCATGTTTCTGCATGAATTCATCTGTTTTACTGATTGTGCGGTTGAACACGATCACCTCTGCGCCGTTGCGCGCTGCGTTGCGAGCGAGGTTTGCACCCATTGTTCCGAGGCCAATGACGCCGAGTTGATTTGTCATAATGAAGAAGAAGAAAATCCCGTAGCCGGGACGCGACGTCCCGTCTGCGGATGGTATAAAATTACGCAGCTTTCTTGGCTGCTTGTACTTTCTCCCAATCGCTCTGAAACTTCGCCAGTCCAGAATCAGTGAGCGGATGCATCGGCAGTTTTTTGAACAGATCGTACGGAATGGTGGCAATGTGCGCGCCGAGTTTTGCGGCATCTATGATGTGCCTTGGATGGCGTGTCGAAGCCACAAGAACCTCGGTCTTGAATTCATAGTTTAACCAGATATCCATAATCTCTTCTATGAGCAACATGCCATCCTCCGAAATGTCATCCAGTCTGCCGATGAACGGACTGATGATGCTTGCACCGGCTTTGGCGGCCAATATCGCTTGAGCCGACGAGAAGATGAGTGTGACGTTCGTGCGAATTTTTTTGTGAGCAAAATGATGAACTGCCTTAAGTCCTTCCACTGTCATCGGAACTTTCACGACAATATTCTTGTGCCAGCTTGCGTATTCCTCACCCTGCTTTTTCATCCCTTCAAAATCGGAAGCTGTTACTTGAGCGCTCACATTCGGAACGTGCTTACACATGGTGATCACCGTTTCCTTAAAATCTTTGCCTTCTTTGGCCACAAGGCTTGGATTCGTTGTCACGCCATCCAGTATTCCCCATGCCGCGACTTCGGCAACCTGGTCAGTATTAGCGGTGTCCATGAAGAGCTTCATATAAGGAGAGGGGAAAATGTACGTGAAGTATAGCGTATTCACCGGCATCAGTGACAGAAGTCTTTCCAGTAAGGCGCGAATCAGCACGATTCTTACACTGACTACCAAGAAATGCGCTGGGCATTGCACAATCATCTTATTCGGGCGCAATAGAATTTTTTTGTATGTAGGTACAGCAACAACGAACTCTTTTCTACAATGGTCATCATCAATATCAGTTTGGAATAATTACCAGATTGAAAAATTAGCATTTGAATTTTTTTTGTTATTTGTTTCTTGCTTCTTGAAATTTGTTTCGGTTTTGGTTCTTTGATCTTCGTGTTTTGAGCGCAGAACATGCTAGCATGACAACCGTCTCTTCATGTTTCCTCATCCACGCGATTCCACGTTCTGGCGTTACATTGCTCAGGTATTTATCGGCTTGTTCTTCTGTGCTGCTGCCTATTACAAGCTGACCGATAGTTTCTTCGGTATGGCCGATGTGCCGCTGAATGTGGTCTTTGATTATTGGATGAAACAAGGTTATCCCGTCTGGTTCTACAAAAATCTGATGCTGATGGCCGCCCCGTACCTTGGCTATGTATCGGCAGCGGTGATTCTTATGCAGGGTCTGTTCGGCCTGATGATGATCTACAACGTCGGAAAACGCACGGCTGCACTCATTCTTTTTCTGGTACAGATCAATATTTTCTTGGCGACGTTCCACCACACAGGTTTCAATGTTTTCGTGGGATTATCATTGTGGATTGCACTTTATTACCTCCTTCAGCAGTATATTGAAATGCGCAGATGGATATGGGCTGCACTGACAGTCGCCCTGTGCACGCTGATAGCTCTGCATCTGCGCATACGGTTTTCCGCAGGTGATCCGTGGATTTCCGCCTACGGTTGGCAACGCCAGCACTTTGTCCAAAATGTGATGAGCATCTCGCCGCTCATCAAGCATATTTTCCTGTGGATCTCGCAGGGCACTATCGGTATGTATCTGTGGGCGGGCATGTGGTGGCTGCAAGGGGTGCTGGCGATCGGGCTACTGACACGGTGGCGCCTACAAAGCGGTATAGTATTCGTGCTCTACTCGTATTTCCGCGCCATTGTTTGGACGAACGTGGTGGGAAGCGACGGTGTCCTGTGGACACTCGTACTGTTTA
>CALMES010000002.1 GCA_937863435.1 uncultured Candidatus Peregrinibacteria bacterium | reverse complement strand
CAAGGTAAATGGTTGACAAAATAACAAATTTTGATTTTTATACGAATATGGAAATTGTTCCTCATTCAATATTTGTCCCGACAGGAAAAGAAGGAGTTGATCCCGATTCAAATTGCCCGCTTCTGGCAGGAAGAATTACTTTTCATAATCTCACAAGCAGTCAAATAGGACTTATAAAAGATGGCGAGGCAACACAAAACATCGACTACACCGACCGAAGCGCCATCAGTCAAATCGGTATCGATACACGAGTAGATTTGAATAAGATAGAATTAGTTCCAAACAGAAATAGTGCATCAGCTCCGATGGAAATAATCGCCTATGGAGATCCCGCTCTCATTGGAATCATTAAAAAAAATGGCAGCTTGTCAATGGGGCGTCTTATTCTGCCAGGAGACAGCAGATCGCTGACTACCCAGGAGATACAAGAAGCTAGAAGTCGACAATTGCTAGCATTGCCGAAAAATTATGCGGTAGATGAAAAGGGGCAAGTACGCGTACCTCTGGAGGATATACATTATTTGCTACGATTGCAAAATGACAAAGACCGTCAGTACGCACTCAAGCACGGCAGAAGAGGGCTTATTGGGAAACAGGCGAGAATTCCCGATAGCAATCCACTACCTGCCAAAGCATGTACCGTAAGCGAAATAAAAGTATCTACCGGACCGTATATTGGCATTATTCAACGACAAATATTGGATGACATTCATCATTTAGGATCGGTACTACTCGACCCGATGCGATCAACCGGCATCGAAAGAAATGGCCGACAAATTGAGTTATACAATGGCAGGAACGACAATGTTGCTCGGGAAAGCGTCGCAATTCCACTTCGTTTTTACACTGACGAAAAAGCAGTGAAGCGCTTTGGCGGATTCTCTCTGCAAACACGAGAACGCATTCATGCGGAGGGCATGAGACCTAGTGACACCCTGCTGTCACGACCTGAATTTCTATCTGAATGCTTTACAGACATTGGGCAAATCCCAAACAGTACAGAATTTGCTGGGAAAATAGTGTCTACTGATGGTGCCACGTCCTTCGGATGGGAAAAAACATATGGGTGGCATAAACAAGGAATAACGGAAGCTGCGCGTTATGGGAAACGCATGCATGACCACGATACACAACAAATAAGTCACATGCTGAAACATAAAACAAGTGAAAACGGCAGAATGCTCATCACATACAATCTTCCATCTGCTTCGCACCTGGAAGAACTGTCAGGGACCGCCGGGATAAAAACATTTGTATTCAGAGGCATGCAGCTGCAAAGAGAAATATTCGACGGGAAGAAGGATCCGAGACCAGAGAGAAATTTCTATCTCGACGCAACGCTGCATACAAAACTGATGGAATTAGAACGCCAGGGCTGCGAATTTATCTGGTGGCCTCGCAGTAATCGCGGTAATGAAGAACCACGCGTTTTCTATAAAAACTTTTTTGTAACACCCGACGCAAAAGATCGATACGATGTTTTTAGAAAAAATGGGACAGGTATCGCGATGTTCGGTTCCAGCATTCCGGATATTGAAAGTGTCATGCAAAACGAGATAAATCGTTTGGGAGAAAATCTCGAACAATTAGCCACTCAATATGGTGAAATTGCCATCCTGGAAGGCGGTGGACCAGGTGTCATGCAAATGGCGAGAAAGATGGCGCAAGAACATACATTTTTAAATGTCAGTTTTGGCATGGATTTTGAACAGGTTGGTGAGCGACCCGACTTTTCACCCGAAGCATTATTATTTTTCAGATCCGACCAAATTGAGTACAGGCAACAGTTCTTTGAATACCTGCATACATTGCCGATTTTGAATCTTGGAGGAAAAGGAACGCTGTTTGAACTTACGTTAAGCTTTCTAAAAACAGGACTGGGCAGTAGCCTGCCCATTCCGATGTATTTATTTGACCCAATGAAAAAGACTGATCATTTCTACGATGGAATTCTCAAGCAAATTCAAACTATCACAGACAAGAGCATGTTTACAAAACCGCTCTGCCAACCCTGGACACACAATCTCATGATTCCATGCCGGAGTGCAGATGAAATAACCGATCATATGCGGAGTTTTATGAATGATCCCTTGGCATTCTGGAGAGAATGTCAGGTTGATGAAAAGCACTTACGAACTGCGTTTACAAATCATCTACTGCTCTGCAGAAATTTGCAAATTCAGTTACCGCAATATTTGCAAAAAGCAATGAAGCAATTAGATGTCACAACATAAAAAAAGCCCGCCATTCCTGACGGGCTTTCTTGGAAGATCCGAAATTATTTTACGCCGACCTTCTTCTTGGCCTTGGTGACGACTTTCTTGGCCTCTTTCATGCCGCTTGAAAGCATCTTTTTTACTTCCTTGCTGGACTTGGTGTAGTAGTCCTTTACGTATTTCTTGCCGTCGGCGACTTTCTTGTCGAGCTCGTGCTCGTGGGCAAACTGCTTCATTTCTTTGGCAACTTCTTTGCCGTCGGCAGCCAGGTGCTTGCCGAGAATTTTTGCTGCAGCTTCTGCATCTTTTGCACCTGTCAGTTCTGTGCGAAGCTTTTTGTTGGAGAGAACATAACCAGCCATAGCACCACCAATGGAACCGAGGAGGAGAGAAAGTTTTTTCATAGTGTGAGTTGGGAAAAAAAAGAGAGTGCGAGAAGTATAGCAGAAATGCGGTAGAAGCACAAAAGACGAAGTACGAATTACGAATATCGAATTACGAATTTTCGTACTTCGTCATTCTTGATTCGTAATTCGTTTGAGAGAATAAGAAGCCTACAACGAAATTATGCATCACAATGCTTCCCGCATTGCTTCCAGCTGCGCCTGCGTCACAACCTTCAATAACTCTTCATCCGTTGCCGCCCTCACTCCTTCCACACTGCCAAATGTTTTGATGAGCTCGATGCGCGTCGATTCCCCCACTCCCGGAATTTCATCGAGTGCGGACGTAAACAGCGTACGTTTGCCGCGGCCTTCGCGCTTGTAGTTGGCAAACCGATGGGCTTCGTCGCGCAGGCGCTGCAGCATGAATTGCGCTGGCGACTCTTTGGGAATATCCACGGGAATGGGATTGTCCGGAACATAAATTTCCTCTTCACGCTTGGCAAGCGACGCAATGGGGATGGTGATATTCATTTTCCTTGCCACTTCCAGAACCGAACTGAGCTGGCCTTTGCCTCCATCGATCAGAATGAGATCAGGTGTCGACGTAAACGATTCGTCGATCTTATTGTCTTTCGTGTCATACACGACGACAATTTTGCGATCGGGATCTTCCTGGCTTCCCTGTAACAGAGAGCCGTACAAAGTTTCGATCGCACTCGGCGGCTTCACGACGTAGCGAAAACCCATTTCGCCATACATCGATTCCTGCGACTGCTCGATGACGGCATAGACTTTGGCTTTCTTGAGGGATTGCAGCAGTTTACGAAGAACGAAGCGTAACAATTCCTGTGACTCCGGCGATCCTTGCGCCCATAAATATTTAAGTTCCAGCACACCATCGAGTTTGGCCAGACACGCGAATGCGAGAATGGCGTCGTCTTTGCGCGCGAGCAAAAACTCTTTGCATGGCAGTTCACCGTCGGCAACGGGCTGCTGACTTTCGATAATGAGTGACCTGATCGTTTCCTGTTCATCTTTGCGTCCTTTGCCAAACTGAATGCCCTGGCTCTTCCATTTCTCCTCTTCTTTTTTGCGATCGGCAGACACGTACCGCAGGCGACGCGTCAGCACTTCCTGCAACGATTTATAGTCATCGATTTTGCCGGATTTAACGCTCTTGATGTTGAAAGACCGATAATGCTCGCGCTTGGGTTTGCCGCCGACAAACACCACCATGCTTCCCACTGTTTCGGTACCACCCTGATGCGAAATATCGTAGCCTTCGATACGCTCGGGCAGAGTCGGTAATTGGAGCAAGCGCTGCAGTTCGGCGACCGCGCCCTCGCTCTGACGTTGCTGCGATTCCCATTTAGCCTCACTCTGTCTGGCTTTCCAGTCGGCATTCTTTTCAGCGAGGATGAGCAATTTGGATTTCTTGCCGCGTTCAGGGACATGGAGCGTCATTTTTTTCCCGTGTAAATTCGACAGCCACTCCTCTATCGCTTCGCGTTCCTCCGGTTCTTCGCCGGTGATCACGGTATCCGGCAAATCAGCCGCATCGTTGTAGTACTGCGGAATGAATTGGCTTAACACTTCGGCAGCCGACTCCGCGTGACCTTTAAGGGAAAAACTCTCTTCGCTCACCATTTTGCCATCGCGTTCCTGCAGCAGCACAACGTAGGCATGACCGGACAATACCGCTGTACCGATGATGTCGGTATTCGCCCGCGAGGTATCGGACACTAATTGCTTTTCCTGCATGGACTGTAAGTAGCGCAAGTTATCGCGCAGCTTGGCCGCACGTTCAAACTTTTTACCGGCCGCGGCTTCCTGCATCTGGGATTTCAGTAATTTCTCAATCTCCTCGTACTTTCCCTGAAAAAACGCAATCACACCGTCGATGGAATCTTTTCGATACTGCTCCGGCGACACGAGTCCGATGCACGGCGCACTGCATTGTTTGATGTGATGATCTAGACACGGCGTCGGCCTGTCGCGGTCGATACATGTGACGTCGAGTGCAACGTTTGTTCGTTTTTCGTTTAATCGTTCTTCGTTTTCTGTTTCGGATTTAATTGTTTGATCTTCGAGTTTTTGATCCACGGGATCGTTGGCTCCTTGAATCGTATCTTTGCCGATAACGATGCCCATTTTACAGGTACGAAACGGAAAAATCGTCCGCAGGAATGCCAGCGCTTTGCGCAGATTTTCGGCACTGGTTTTGGGGCCAAAGTACATCGCTCCATCTTTTTCCATCCGTCGCACAATTTCCAGACGCGGATACGTATCCTGCATCGTGATGCGCAGATAGACGTAATTCTTATCGTCTTTCATCATGATGTTGTACTTCGGTCGCAGCTCTTTTATCAGATTCGTCTCCAGCATCAGCGCTTCCAAATCGCTGTTTGTAAGTGTGAGATCAAAATCGCGTGCCTGATGCATCATGATCTCCGTCCACGCCGATCGCTTGTTTCCTTCCTGCACGTAATTGCGCAGTCTGTTGCGCAAATTCTTGGCTTTGCCGACGTAGAGAACAGTGCCCTCTTCGTCTTTCCAGCGATACACGCCAGGACTCGTCGGTGCCTGAGCAACACGCCTGCGAAGAGTCGGAAGTGAAGGATTTGTATCGGACGACATGGGAATATCGTACAACAAAAATGGATACCATATGATGGATTAAGGACAAATAGAAATACGAAGATCAAAGAACCAAATATGAAACAAGCTCGAATTTCGAACTTTCAAATTCGAATTTGTCTAGAATTTAGTATTTAGTTCTTCGTTTTTGATTATCTGTTCATTACTTATAGAATAATCTCATGGCTTCTGTCATCTCAGCTCTCGTTCTCAACTATCGCTGCCCGCAAGAAACAGCGAAGTGCGTTCTGGCGCTCAAAAAGCAGACGATAGCCGATCAGCTGGAAATTCTGGTAATCGATAATCATTCGGATGATGAATCGATTGGCTGGCTGCGCGCCCGCTTTCAAAAAGACCACTCAATCAACATTATCGAAAGCGCCACGAACTGTGGCTATGGCCAAGGCAATAATATGGGAGAACGTTTTGCAACCGGTGAGTATTTACTGATTATCAATCCGGATAATCCCCTGCCACCCGACGCACTCGAAAAAATGCTCGCCATTCTCCAAGCCCATCCAGAGGCAGGCATTGTCGGCCCGGCTCTCGTGCATCCGGATGGATCTATCCGCCCATCGGCACGGCCGTTTCCGCACTGGAATGATCTGATTGCCAAACGATTGCAGCCGGAGAAATGGCATGCGCAACATAATGCGTCCATCGATACGACCAGTACAACACCGATTGCCGTCGACTGGCTCGTTGGCGCCTGTTTGCTGATGAAAACATCTCTCTTCGACGAATTAGGCGGCTTTGACCCTCGCTTCTTCTTATTTTTTGAAGACATAGACTTGTGCCGGCGCTGCAAACAACTGGGTAAATCGGTGTTGTATGCCCCATTCATTCGGGTGCCCGACCGCAGGCAACGTTTAAGCGAAGGCGGGATTCTGTCCCTTCTGATGAAGAAAACAACACGAATACATGTAGAGAGCGCACTGAAATATTTTTGGAAATGGAAAGGCGAAAATAGGAAGATCAAAGAAGCAAATTAGAAATAATAGTGAAATTCTAATTTTGAAAATCGAATTTGTCTCGGATTTAGTTTTTTGTTCTTCATGCTTCTATCACACACCTTCAGCTTGACCCTAGAGCCAAATATCACTAATCTATGCCAACTATGGACTCTATCCAACTCACTGTTTCAAAGCGTTTACCTGAAGACAAAGCCAATAGTCTTCGCAAAGGGGGTCAAACTCCGGGTGTTATCTACGGCAGCAAGATGGAGAACACCAGTATTAAGTGTTCTACAAAGGATTTGCGCTCTGTCTATGGCAAGGCCGGTGAAAGCACGTTGGTAGAAGTACATATCGATGGTCACAAAGTGCCATCCCTTATTCACGCAATCACATTTGAGCCAGTATCCGGAGCTTTTGAACACGTCGATTTGTACGCTGTCGACATGACGAAGAAGGTAACAACTCACGTTCCGTTGGTATTTGCCGGCGAATCTCCTGCAGTCAAGGAATTGGGCGGTATCCTTGTTAAAACCCATTCCACTCTTACAATCACCTGTTTACCAAAAGATCTTCCACGCAATATTCAGGTGGATATCAGTTCTCTTAAAGAATTCAATAACACGATTCTCGCTGGTTCTATTATCTTACCGCACGGTGTTGAACTGAAGGATACGCCAGAAACCGTTATTGCCATCGTTCAGGAACCACGTAAGGAAGAAGTGGCTGAAGTGGTTGCTCCAGTCGAAGGCGCTGCTGCTCCAGGTGCCGAAGGTGCTGCTGCCGCTGCTCCTGCAGCCGGTGCTGCTCCTGCCGCCAAGGATGCCAAAGACGCGAAGGACAAGAAGTAGTAGCCTGCGGGCAAATCCCAAGAAGCCAAAAGCCAACTCCCAATTTGGCTTTTTTAATGCATTGCAAAAACCAAACCAAGGTCTGGGAAGTACATCTTGGAACTTGGTTTTTGGTAGTTGGTACTTACGCCGCATTGCGGCGTCTAGCGGCCTGCACTTTTCCTTTGCCTGTGTGCATTTCCTTGTATTTCTTGATCTGCGGCTCAAGTTTCTTGATGCAACGATCCACGCCTGTAAGAGCATCTGTCTTCAGAGACTCTGCGCGTAGTACTTTCTGCGGCAAATGAACTGTGACCTGCACATTGACGCGGTCATTGGCCTTTTTGGTGTCTTCGCGCTCAGCCTCGACACGAATAGACGAACCTTCGTCTTTGAGTCTCTTGCAGTATGTCGCCAGTTTGCCGATCTTCTTGGCAAGTAAAATGAGGTCCTGATCGCTGTAGCGGACGCCTTTTTCAAAATGTTCAACGTGCATGGTGGTTTTGGGTGGTAAGGAGGACCTCAGTATAGCAAAAACGTGCCTGGACCTCCACTGCTTCCAAAAAACGGCTTTTTAAGGTATAATAAGCAGAATGTCTCAAAGAAATATCATCACCTCTTGAGCACAAGGGAATCGCCTATCCCTCTGGCT
>CALMES010000001.1 GCA_937863435.1 uncultured Candidatus Peregrinibacteria bacterium | reverse complement strand
CTTCTCCCAAGAGAGGCTCATACAGGATTCTCCAAATACTTTATGGCACAACGCATTCGGTCTACGGAATCTCGGAAGAAGCCAAGACCGTGATTACAATCGTCGCAGAGCAAGCCACGCACGCACTTTCCGCAACATCTTTTTCCTGGGCAGCATGAATGATCGTGGTCTATGCAAATCTTTTGTCCCTCAAGGGGATTCGCACAGATCGCACACGCGAAATCCTGCTGCTCTAAAAGGGATTGGAAATGCTCTTTAGAGACTCCGTACTTGGACAGCCTATCCATGTCAGACCGGCATGACCTGCACTGAAGACACAGTCCGTCGAGAGCGAGAGACCACCGCTGGTATTCCGATTCCGGCTTCCACTCCAGACAGACGCGACACTCCTTGTGCCCCTGCTCATTTCTGACCAGGGCGGAACCCTTGGCGCGTCGAGGAACACCCACCCTTCGCCCCTCATTCCGCTGCCGACAGTCATCACATCGTACCCGATACGAACCCTTCTTCCGGCGAGAGAATTCCTGAATCGGCTTGGTGATTTTACAAGTGCCACAAAATCTTTCAGAGGGCTTGGCGTTATGACCGGCCACGTACCGCAACGGCTCGCCCTTGATGACACCACGATCCCGCCTATTGCGAGTGGAAATTTCAGTGGGCTGACCACAGCCACACGCGCAGATTCCCCTACGGATTTCAGTAGCGAAAGTTCCATCGACAGGGTGCTTTTCCCAGGTAAGTGCCATAGCACGTATAGCTTACCCTCTACCGCCGTTCACAAGCCACCAGTATCCCGCTATTCCCGTGATCCCCAGGCCAATGCAGAGGCCAATGTAGAAATCTTTCATAGCTTCTTCCATTGCTCAAAGATGGCATAGGCTGCTTCGGAGAGAACGGGGAGGGTGGGCCTGAATGCGGCGGCTCGTTCGTGGAGATACTGAACGAGATCCGGTGGTAGCTCTGGCCTTTCACCAAGGAAGCTCATGAATATCCTCCTGTGTGTCCTTGATGAACAGCGACACCAGGAAATAGACCACCGAAAAAGAGATGATGGCCGCTCCCACGATCAGTGCGCTGACACCCACCAAAACCACTGCGCTATCGGTCATTTGGCTTCCTCCACGTTGAGGAGACGAGATGGAGCTTGTAGAGGGCAGTCGTAGAGATATGGAGAACGATCTCAACAAATAGACAAGTTCCAATGACAACAGCGGTGACTGTACGAGCGGCCATCTCCCAAAAGAAGTCTCTCACCAGCAATCTCCATTGCTCTTTTCTTATTAGAGCGCGAAAGATGAAGACTTGCAGGAGTTTTCGGGTGAGTAACCTCTAAGACTTGCCCTCGACCGTGGCGTTGATCTCGTCGGCTCCAACCGGAGTGACATCCCTGGTCTGAGAGTCGGCCACCAGAGCCATATCTCCGCCGGGATAACGATCTACCAATCTCATTGCAGCTTCGGCAGATTCGGCCTCAACGATGATCGTTCCGGCCATATCCCACGCGACCTCAAAGACCGACATTGTCAATGCTTTCCAGGCAGCCCTTGTGATAGGGGAGCATGGCTCCCTCCTTGAAGCGCGGAGCTTCACCTTCCTGAAATGAAGTCCCACACTTCGCGCACTTGTCGAAGTGATGAGGGCTGACGGCAAGGATCTTGTCATCCTTGCCGCCGAAGCCCACTCCTTTCACCACTACATGCTCTTTTCGGGCTTGAAGCTATACCTCTTGTCCCGCAAGCCTTTTGGATTCCACTTGACGAGAACTGGGTCCAGGCTAGCATGAACGAATTCCACCATGTCGCGCTGAGTGCCGTGAGTCCACTGATCTTCTTCGGTCTGAACACGGTTCTCGACATTGTTGGGATGGGAACGAGCGCATTCGGGATGCATTCTGGCCCAATCTTTTTGACCATAAGGCTCCCACTCAATGAGAGCGATATCATCACCAATATTAAAGAATCCGCCGCAGGGCTGGCAGTGACCAACTGCGGTGGCAGTAGTGAATTTGGCGATCCGATAAATCTTCTGGCCGTCGTAAAAAGCAATCATGTTCTTCTCCTACTCAGGTGATAATTTTCTTGATGCGATACCGACGATTTGAATCTCGTTGGCACGCTCTACAATTCCGCGAACCAGACTTCGACCACCTAGTGTTCTCAGCGGTGTACTCATGACCCTGCGGACAGTGAGTCTTCCTTGACTCATGATCAGTCCCATGCGCTCGCCGGTCAAACATGTTCTGGGACTGAGTATTCCACTCTAAATTAACTAGAGCATTATTAGATATATCTCGATCAGGCCAGTGCCGTGCGATATAGCCTGGAGGACAAGGACCGACAAACGCCTCTAGCACCAATCGGTGAACCTTGGCCGTGAAACGCTGCCCTGGACGAGATAGCACCACAACCATCGAGCCTGGGGCGCGACCCTGAGAGAGAATCTTTTCAGAGACATTTCTGACTCCACCAAGGTGAGGGTGTTGTCTTGCAACGCTTTTGACGCGCCCAAGATCACTCACCTCGTAGATGCCTTCCCAGCCCACCACGGGCAACCAGTGCTCTGTCATGTAATTATTTTGCGAATTGGATCTTCTGTCTTGGTGCCATCCTCGCGGATGTAACCAGCCTGACCATCGGCCA